>JAYTXR010000311.1:0-21300 GCA_043742865.1 Acetobacteraceae bacterium | reverse complement strand
ACCTCGAACAGGAAATAACCCCAGTAGAACCTCCCGGTGGCAAAGCCGAACGCGGTGGCGGTCAACCCGAGATCGCCGCGCATGGTCAGCCCGGCGAAGCTGACATTGATCCGGTCCACATAGGCCAGGAAATAGCTGAACACCGCGAACGGCAGCAGGCGCAGATAGACCTTGCGCATGGTCGATTTTTCGAGGGCCAGATCCGTTACGGCTGCGTCCATGGGCATTTTCCTTGGAGGGCTGTTTCTGTCGCGAAGGCTGCAATTGCGTCAATCGGCCGATTGGGAGGATGATAGCGCCAGCGATCCGCAAGGTCACCTGGGCGGCGCCAATAAGGGGAACGGACAGATGCATGACATCGTCATACGCGGCGGCACCATCGTCGATGGCACGGGCAGTCCTGGCTACACCGGCGATGTCGCGATCGACGGCGCCAAGCTCGCCCAGGTCGGCGGCAAGGCCGGGCCGGGCAAGCGCGAGATCGACGCCACCGGCCGGATCGTCACGCCCGGCTGGGTGGACGTGCACACGCATTACGACGGCCAGGCGACCTGGGATTCCGAACTCGCCCCCTCGTCCTGGCACGGCGTCACCACGATCCTGTTCGGCAATTGCGGCGTCGGCTTCGCCCCCGTGCGCAAGGCTGATCAGGCCGCGCTGATCGGGCTGATGGAGGCGGTCGAGGAAATCCCCGGCATCGCGCTGGCCGAGGGGCTGAAATGGAACTGGGAGAGTTTCCCCGAATTCCTCGACGCGCTGGACGCCTTTCCCCGCGCGATCGACGTCGCGGCGCAAATCCCGCACCACCCGCTGCGCGTGTTCGTGATGGGCGATCGCGCCATCCGCCGCGAAAAAGCCACCGCCGAGGACATCGAGGAGATGCGCCGGCTGGTCGAGGAGGGCATGCGCGCCGGCGCGTTCGGCTTCACCACCTCGCGCACCAACTCCCACAAGACCGAGACCGGGGAGATGGTCCCCGGCCGCTATTCGGAAATCGAGGAACTGCTCGGCATCGGCTCGGCCTTGGGAAAAGTCGGCTACGGCGCGTTCGGCATCAACAGCGATTTCGATGTCGAAACCGAGGAGCTGGGCTGGATGACCAAGCTCGGCCAGGATACCGGCCGTCCGGTGTGGTTCCTGCTGACCGACCGGCCGACCGACACGGTTCGCTGGAAACGGCTGATGGAAGGCGTGCGCGCGGCACGCGAAGCCGGCGCGATGGTCACCGCACAGATCGCCGGCCGCCCGGTGGGCGTGCTTCTCGGCGCCGATACCGCGCTGAACCCGTTCTCGATCCGCCCGAGCTATCAGGCGCTTCTGGAACTGCCGGTTGGCCAGCGGATGGCGCGGATGCAGGATCCTGCGGTGCGCGCGCAAATCCTGTCCGAAGCGCCTTCGGCGGAACTGCTGGACCGGCTGACGCAGTTCCGCCAGCAAATCGTCAACCGCTGGAACCGGATGTTCAAGCTCGGCGATCCGCCGGATTACGAACCCCGCGAATCCGACAGCATCGCCGCGATCGCCGAACGCGAGGGCCGCACGCCCGACGAGGTCGCCTATGACTATCTGGCCAAAAGTGCCGATAATTTCCTGTTCTTCCCGGTGGTCGGCTACAACGACGACAACCACGACATCATTCACACAATGCTGAGCGATCCGACCACGTTGCTCGGCCTCGGCGATGGCGGGGCGCATTGTTCCTCCATTATCGACGCCGGCCTGCCCAGCTTCATGTTGACCCATTGGGCCCGGGACCGCACCCGCGGGCCACGTTTTCCGCTCGAAATGATGGTCAAGCGGCAGACCAGCGAAACCGCGAAGTTCTTCGGCTTCAACGATCGCGGCGTGCTGGCGCCGGGGTTGAAGGCCGATGTCAACGTGATCGACTACGAGGGGATGCGGTTGCACATTCCGGAGGTTCGCTACGACCTGCCGGCAGGCGGGCGGCGGCTGGTGCAGCGGGTGGACGGATATGTGGCGACGATCGTTTCCGGCGTGCCTATTTTCGAGAACGGGGTTTATACCGGGGCGACGCCGGGCAAGCTGGTGCGGGCGACGGGGGCGTAGCAGCGAAAGGGGGCATTTTGCCCCCTGACGCCGTTGCCGTTATCGGGCCCGCCCAATCTGGCGCCAGCCCTTTGTTTTGGCGAAAATCTTATCGCGCGGCTGAAACAACCTCAGGCGATATTGCCCTGGAGGCAATGTAGCGGATCGGGTCGACGCCTTCTTCCCGATGGACTATACCGGCGCCGCTCTCGACGAACGGACTACCTAAATGAGAGCGCGCGGCTGAATGGCGGATTTTACGTTCGACAGCATGATACAGATGCCCGGCGGCAGCTTCCGGATGGGATCGGATGATCACTATCCCGAAGAACAGCCGGCGCACGGCGTCACGGTCGATGGCTTCTGGATCGATCGCTACGCCGTCACCATCGCCGAGTTCGCCGCCTTCATCGCCGCGACCGGCTATGTGACCTTCGCCGAACGCCCGCTGGATCCGGCTCTATACCCCGGCGCGCGGCCGGAGTTGCTGAAGCCCGGGAGTGCGGTGTTTCGCAGTCCGAATCGCCCCATGCGGCCGCGCGACCTGCGCGACTGGTGGGAATATGTGCCGGGTGCGGACTGGCAACATCCCGAAGGTCCAGCCAGCACGGTCACCGATCGGGACCGCGAGCCGGTGGTGCATGTCGCGTTCGAAGACGCGCTCGCCTACGCCGCCTGGGCCGGCAAGGATCTGCCGACCGAAGCGGAGTGGGAATTCGCCGCTCGCGGCGGGCTGGAGGGCGCCGCCTATTGCTGGGGCGATGAGTTCTCGCCGGACGGAAAATGGATGGCCAACACCTGGCAGGGTGAGTTTCCCTGGCAGAACGAAAGCCTGGACGGGTTTGCGGCGCGCGCGCCGGTCGGCTCCTTCCCGGCCAATGGCTACGGCCTGTTCGACATGGCGGGCAATGTCTGGGAATGGACCAAGGATTGGTATGCGGCAGGTCATCCGCACGATCCCAAGCAACCCTGCTGCGCGCCGGTCAATCCGCGCGGAGTGGCTGAAGCACTAAGCTACGACATGACCCAGCCCGGCCACCGCGTCGCCCGCAAGGTTATCAAGGGCGGCTCGTTCATGTGCGCGCCGAATTACTGCCAACGCTATCGCCCGGCGGCGCGTTACCCGCAGGCACTCGACACCACCACCAGCCATATCGGCTTTCGCTGCGTGAAGCGGCCAACCTGACGCATCGACCAACGCATCAATAAGGACATTTAACGATGGATCGGCGGAAACTTTTCGTATCGACAGCAAAGGCAGCACCTGCCGCCATTGCCCCGGCCACCGTTGCACCGGCCACCGTCGTACCGGGCGCTCCAGCCGCCGCCGCCACCGAGGGCACGGTGTACGGCACGCTCGGCAGCCCCAGCGCCACCATTGCCATCAGCGGCCGCGTTCTGCCGCCGCCGCCGTTCTCGTTTGCTGGCACGATCGATGAAAATACGACCAAGTCCACCCCCTGGTGGCCGCCCACCGTTGTGCCGCCCCCCGGCGCGCCCAATGTCCTGCTGATCATGACCGACGATCAGGGCTTCGGCGTCAGCAGCACTTTCGGCGGCGTGATCCCGACCCCGGCCATGGACCGGGTGGCCAAAGCCGGACTGCGCTACAACCGCTTCCATTCGACGGCGCTCTGCTCGCCGACCCGGGCCGCGCTGATCACCGGGCGCAACCATCACGAGGTCGGCTTCGGCGTCATCTCCGAGTTATCGACGGGCTTTCCGGGTTACGATTCGTACATCGGCAAGGATAATGCTTCGATCGGCCGCATTCTCACAGAGCACGGCTACGCCACGGCCTGGTTCGGCAAGAACCATAACACCCCGGTCAACCAGCTCAGCGTCGTCGGCCCGTTCGACCAGTGGCCGTCCGGCATGGGCTTCCAATATTTCTATGGCTTCATGGGCGGCGAGACCGATTAGTACACCCCGTATTTGTTCCAGGACCACACCCAGATCTTCCCGTGGGTGAATAAGCCCGATTACAACCTCACCACCGATCTGGCGGATGAGGCGGTGAAATACCTGAGACAGTGCGAAGCGGCCGCGCCCAACCAGCCATTCTTCCTGTACTACGCCCCCGGCGGCAGCCATGCGCCGCATCAGCCGACGCGCGAATGGGCCGCGAAGTTCAAGGGCAAGTTCGACATGGGCTGGAATGCCATGCGCGACATAATCTTTGCCAATCAGAAAAAGCTCGGCGTGATCCCCCAGGATGCCGAACTGACGCCGTGGCCCGACGACCTGCAGAAATGGGAGAGCCTTACCGCCCCCGAGAAGAAGCTGTTCGCGCGGCAGGCGGAAATCTATGCTGCCTTTACGGCCTATACCGACCACGAGATCGGCCGCGTGATCCAGGAGATCGAGGATCAGGGCAAGCTTGACAACACGCTGATCATCTACATCGTCGGTGATAACGGTACAAGCCCCGAGGGCACGCTGCTCGGCACGCCCAACGCCTACACCGCGTATAACGGTGTGCTGGACGTTCCGGTCGCCGAACAGCTCAAGTTTTATGACGCCTGGGGCACGGAAGCGACCAGCCCGCACATGGCGGTCGGTTGGTCCTGGGCGTTCGACACGCCGTTCAAATGGACCAAGCAGGTGGCGTCGCATTTCGGCGGCACAAGACAGGGCATGGCAATCTCCTGGCCGGCGCGGATCAAGGATGTGGGCGGCCTGCGCAGCCAGTTCCACCACGTGATCGACATCACGCCGACCATCCTCGATGCGGTGGGCGTTATTGCGCCGGAAATTGTCGATGGCATCACCCAGACGGCGAAAGAGGGTGTCAGCATGGTCTACACCTTCGCCGCGGCGAACAAGGCGGCCGAGGGGACCCGCAAGACCCAGTATTTCGAAATGGCCGGGCACCGGGGGATCTACAACGACGACTGGTACGCCAACACCATTCCGCCGATCGGTCCATGGGTGGTGAATGCCCCCTACCCCGACGTGCTGGATTACAAATGGGAGCTGTACAACCTCAAGACGGACTACTCGCAGAACAAGAACCTGGCGGCCCAGATGCCCGACAAGCTGAAGGAAATGCAGGCGCTGTTCCTGGTCGAGGCCAAGAAATTCAACGTGCTGCCGCTGGACAACCGGCAGTTCCAGCGGGCCATCACGCCGCGCCCGAACGCCACCGCCGGCAAGACCGAGTTCACCTATTCAGGTGAATTGGCCGGAACGCCGGACGGCAATGCGCCGAGCATCCTGAACCGGTCGTTCACCCTGACCGCCGAGGTCACGGTGAAAAAGATCGGCAGCGGCATGATCGTCACCGACGGTGGACGCATGGTCGGCTACGGCCTGTATCTGACCAACGGCAAGCCTGCGTTCATCTACAACTTTCTGGATCTGCAGCGCTTTCAGTGCCAGGGGCCGCAGGCCCTTGCGGTCGGCAAGCACAGCGTCGTGTTCGACTACACCTATGACGGACCGGGTCTCGGCAAGGGTGGCAACGGCGAGCTGAAAGTGGACGGAAAGACGGTTGCGACTTTGAAGATGCCGCACAGCATCCCGTTCCTGTTCCCGGTCAACGAGACCTTCGATGTCGGGATCGACACGCGGTCGTCGGTGATCGGCAAGGACAACCTGATGCCGTTCCGCAGCATCGGCAATATCGACAAGCTGACGGTCAAGCTCGGGCCGGTGCGCATGGCCGATGCCGAACGCAGGCAGATGCAGTATGCTCTGGCAAACGCCAAAGACTGAACTCGCCTGGAGGCAATCGGAGAGGCGGTGCCGCATGCGGCACCGCCGGCTTGCGATGGTCTGGAAATCGCCGTCCCGCCCAAAAACGGACGCGTATCGGTTCACCGTCGCGAACGAACTCATCAGGGCTGTTTCCCCTTTGCGCTTTACATGCGCTATAAGCATTGCAGAGTAAGTTCCGAGGAGATGTGACATGGCTGCTTCCCTCCCCACGTCGATCCCCATTGCCGATGGCGTTGTCTCCCAAAAGGCCAGTCTTATGGTGCAAGCCGTTTTGGCAATGCTGCTGGGTGTTCTGGTTGTCGGTGTAGCCGGGTTCTCGCATTTGGATTTGATCCATAATGCCGCTCACGATACGCGGCATTCCAATGGTTTTCCCTGCCACTAAATGGGGTCGCTCTGATGACCGTGTTTCGGTCAATCGTGTTTTCAGCCGTGTTGGCGGGGCTGATCGTTGGTTTTTTCGCCACCGTCGCTCAACGGGTCAGCATCGTGCCGCTAATCCAGCAGGCGGAAGTGTATGAGCGTCAGGCCGAGGCGGCGGGCCATAAGCACGAAGCCGTGGCTTGGGAGCCTGCCGAGGGCTTCGAGCGCACTGCATACACGGCGCTCTTCAACGTCGCGGAGTGGATCGGTTTTGGCTTGATGCTCACCGGTGCCTTTGTGCTGCTGCGTCGGCCCGTGACGTGGCGCGAGGGCTTTCTCTGGGGTCTGGGGGCGTTTGTTGTCTTTGTTATCGCACCGGGCCTTGGCCTGCCGCCTGAACTGCCCGGCATTCCGGCCGCTTCCCTGCTGGCGCGGCAACTTTGGTGGGCGGCGACCATTCCCGCTACCGCTATCGGCCTCGGCCTGATTGCCTTTCGCCATTCTCCTGCGATTGCCGCTTTCGCGATCCTGCTCATTGCCGCTCCACATTTATTCGGCGCGCCCCGGCTTGAACAGGTCGAGACCAATATTCCCGATTTGCTTTCCCGTCAGTTCATTCTTGCCGTTACCTTCACGGCTTTGCCGTGCTGGGCGCTACTCGGCGGTTTGACCGGACATTTTTATCGCAAGTTCACCCTATCAACCTGATCGCCTCGGCTATGCCTTTTGGCACCGCCGTGTTTACGCAGAAAATGGCACGAAAGTTTGCCCAAACCGGCATCGCGCGCGATTATGCGTATGCCAAGCAACGAGGAGGAATTCACCATGGCCGCGGAAAAATTTACCCAGGCTGACCTGGATGTGCTGACCCAGTGGGACACGCCCACCATCTGCAATGGCCTGGAACTGACCAACCCCGAGCGCCGCTCGATCGGCTTTACCGTGGAGCCGATGGTTGCGCTGGACCGCAACGCCAAGCCGATCGTCGGTCTGGCGCGCGTTGGCATGATCCGCGCCCGCGAGGCCCCGCGCAGCAAGGTCACCGAGCGGATGGACTGGTATGACTATGTCGGCAAGTCCGATCTGCCCACCGTGGTGGTGCTGCAGGACATCGACGAGCGGCCGGGCTACGGTGCGTTCTGGGGCGAGGTGAACTCGACCGTGCACAAGGCGCTCGGCGCGCTTGGCTGCGTCACAAATGGATCGTTCCGCGATCTGGATGCCTGGGCGCCCGGCTTTCAGATGGTCGGCGGGCGCGTCGGGCCGAGCCATGCGCATGTGCACATGGTCACCTTCGGGGAGCCGGTGAACGTGTTCGGCATGCAGGTGTCGCATGACGACGTGATCCATGCCGATTGCCACGGTGCGGTGGTCATCCCCGCCGATGCGGTCCGCAAGCTGCCGGCGGCGATCGACCTGCTGACCCGGCGGGAGAAGGTTATCCTGGATGTTTGCCGCGCGCCTGGGTTCACCCCCGGCAAATTGCGCGCGGCATTAAAGAACGCGGGGGAAATCCACTAACCCCGCCGGCGGCGGCCGGCCAGCGTCATTGCCGCGCCGAGTGCCAGGATGGCCAGGGTTGCCGGCTCGGGGATCGTGCCGCTCAATGAAAACGCCGCATTGAACGGACCCTGGCCGGTGACATCGGTGCCGATCCGCTCCCAATCCGGCGCCAGCGCACCGGCGCCATCATTGCGGATCCAGCTTTGCAAATCCGGCGTGAACGGTGTGCCTGGAGCAACGATCGGCTTCGGCGCGGACAGCCAGAGGAAGTCGCCGGCGCTGCCGAGCCCAACCTCGGGGCGGAAAAACACGTGATCCGCCCCGAGCGTGAAGGGCGTGGTGAAAGTGACGTTGAACTGCACTTCCTCGCCGGTCACCGCACCTTCGCCGCCGGTGAACTGGTTCGGTATGGCATGGATGCCGTTGACGACCGAGTTGGCCGCAGTGAAGGTCGGGTTCAGTACCGTCGCCGTGAAACTGAGCTGACCGAGCGCGCTGTCGGCGGCGGCAAACTGATTATCGGACGGCGAATTTACCCTTGTGAGCACCCGGCCACCCGGCGGATTGATCGAGGCGAGTGGAAACACGTGATAGAGTTCGATCTCCACGCCCGTGATGTTGGCAGGCGTGGCACCGCCGACCAGCAAACCGGTGAAAGTGGCTCTGTTGATGATGGTCGGCACCGTCGTCACGAAATCATCGGCGGTTTCGGTCTCTAGCTTTCCGGCGCTGGCTGGGCGCGACAGCGTCGCAATCTTGCCGTCTGGACTGCCGGTGCTGAAGAAAAACGGTGCCGCCAGGACCGGAGCGGCGCACCAGCCAATGGCGCCGATCAGAATGGAACATCCGAGAAGATATCGACGCGACATGACGACCTCCGAAACTTGCCTGCCTGGATCCGCAAGAATAGAAATTCCTGTGTATCCGCAACACGGAGCAAAAATAAACCGATTTTACAATTCCGGGTGTTCACAATTTGCGGAGCGATACGCAATGACACAGCCGAACGGAGTTCGTGACCTTATCGGCCCGGCGCGCCGCCGATCGCCAACCAGCCGTGGCGGAAACTCAGCCAGTCGCCGGTGATCGCCAGATAGCATAGCCCCCAGATACAAAGCGCCAGCAGGCTGTTGGCCAGCACGATCCGCCCGATGCGCACGCGTTCGGGCGTGCCGCGCCAGCCGGTTCGCGGGTCCGGGGCGGCCACCGGGCGGGTGAAGAACGGCAACACCGCGAACAGGCCGGTCCACCAGATCACCCCGTACAGCATCGATCCGGTGACCCAGCTCATCGCGGTCACACCCGCAGCAGATGCACATCCACCAGCGGACGTTTTTGGAAGCGCTTGCCCAGCGCCCGGCGCAACGCCGAGCGGGCCGCATCGGCAAACGCGGAATCGTCCCGGCGCAGCGCCACGGGCAGATCGGCCAAAGCGGTGGCGAAATCGCGGGAGATGCGGTCGGTTTCCGGATCCTCCGGCTCATACAGCCCGGGCGCGCTGATCCGTGGCTTGCCGAGGATTTTGCCGGCGCCATCCACCGCCAGGCTGCCCAGCACCACGCCGTTGAACAGCATCCGCCGGCGTGCCGCCAGCACCTCCCCGTTCAGCGGCACCAGCCGGTTGGCGTCCAGCACCAGCCTTCCCACCGGGGCGCTGTCGATCACCTCGGCCCGGCCGGGGAACAGGCTCAGAATGTCGCCGTCCTCGATCATCACCGGGCTTGAACCGGCCTCCTGCGCCAGCTCCGCATGGGCCGACAGATGGCGCCACTCGCCATGCACGGGCACCGCATATTTCGGCCGCACCAGTTTGTACATCCGCCGCAATTCGTCGCGCGCCGGATGGCCGGAGACATGTACCAGATGATCGGCATCGGTCATCAGATGCACGCCGCGGCGGACCAGATGGTCCTGCACGGTGCCGATCGCGCGTTCGTTGCCGGGGATCATGCGGCTGGAGAAGATCACCGTGTCGCCCTCGCCCAGCGACACCCGCGGGTGGGTATCCATGGCGATGCGCGCCAGCGCCGAACGCGGCTCGCCCTGGCTGCCGGTCACCAGGATCAGGATGTTGTCGTCGGACACATCGTCGATATCCCCCTCTTCGAGGAATTCCGGCACGTTCTTCAGATAGCCGCAATCGCGCGCCGCCGCCTCGATGTTGCGTAGCGACCTTCCGACCAGGGCCACGCTGCGGCCGCAATCCTGTGCCGCCAGCGCGATCGACTGCATCCGCGCCACGTTGGAGGCGAAACAGGTGACCGCCACCCGGCCACGGATGGAGCGGATCAGCGCGGTCAGGCTGACCCGGACATCGTCCTCGGACCCCGAATGCCCCTCCACCATCGCGTTGGTGGAATCGCAAACCATCGCCAGCACGCCCTTGTCGCCGAGTGCCGCCAGCGCCGCCTCATCGGTCGGCGGGCCGACCAGCGGCGTCGGGTCCAGCTTCCAGTCCCCGGTATGCAGCACGATGCCGTAGGGCGTGGTGATCGCCAGCGCCTGGGCCTCGGGGATCGAATGCGCGACCCGGATGAATTGCAGCGCGAACGGGGCGAGGTCGATCGTCCCGCCCGGCGGCACCACATGCACACGAACCTGGTTTTGCAGCCCGACCTCGGTCAGCTTGCGGCGCAGCACCGCGGCGGCGAACGGCGTCGCGTAGACCGGGCAGCGCAGTTGCGGCCACAGATGCGCAACGGCGCCGATATGGTCCTCATGCGCGTGGGTGATGACCAGGCCCAGCAGCCGGTCCCGGCGTTCGGCGATGAAGCCGGGATCGGCCATCATCACGTCCACCTCCGGCAATTCGGAGCCGCCGAAACCGATGCCGCAATCGACGGCCAGCCATTTGCCATTGCAGCGATAAAGATTGAGATTCATGCCAATCTCGCCCGTCCCGCCCAAAGGCAGGAAGGCCAGATCACCGGATACAGCGTCCATTGATTGCTTTCTGTTATTTTCTAGCGGTTGTTGTTTGGCGGTTATAAATCAGGGTCGGTCAGGCGTTGCCTGTCTCTCGATAAAGTGGGGGTCGGGTTGCGATCCGCCAACATCCGCAGGCCGTCGAGGGTCAAATCGGGCTCGATCCGCTCGATCATCAGCGTGCCCTCCGCGAATAGCGGTGCCAGGCCGCCGGTTGCGACCACTTTCAGCGGACCGCCATACTCGGCCTTGATGCGTGTGACCAGCCCCTCGATCAGCCCGACATAGCCCCAATAGATGCCGGACTGCATCGCCGGCACGGTGGCGCGCCCGATCACCGATTTCGGCCGGCCGATGCCGATGCGCGGCAGCCGGGCAGCCGCATGATGCAGCGCCTCGATCGACAGATTGATCCCCGGTGCGATCACTCCGCCCAGATAGGCGCCGTCGTGATCCACCACGTCGAACGTGGTCGCGGTGCCGAAATCGACCACCACCAGCGGACCGCCGAAATGGCGGTGCGCGGCCATTGAGTTCAGCAGACGGTCGGCCCCGACCTCCTGGGGCTGATCGACCTTGATCTCGAACCCCCAGTCCAAATTAGCCCGCGCGATCAGCGGCTCGGCATGGAACCAGTCCCGACACAGCCGGCGCAGATGATACAGCGCCGCCGGAACCACCGTGCCGATCACCGCGCGATCGATATCGGCTGGTTTCAGGCCGACAAAGCCCAGCAGGGCCAGCAGCCAGACCGCGTATTCATCCGAGGTGCGCTGCGGATCGGTGGCGATGCGCCAGGTGCCGCACCAATGGGTGTCGTCATGCACCGCGAAGACGACGTTGGTGTTCCCGGCATCGACAACCAGCAGCACGGGTTCAGCGCCTGTGAACGAGCTTCATCATCCGAACAGCACCTTCGCCGCCGCCTGCGCGGCGCCGACGAACGGGGCCGGGAAGATGAAGAAGAACAGCGTGAACAGCCCGGTCGCCGCGGCAACCACCGACAGCGAGGCCGGGCGGCGGTCGAACGCCTCCCCGCCGGCGTCGAAATACATCACCTTGATGATACGGATATAGTAATACGCGCCGATCACGCTGGTCAGCACGCCGATCACCGCCAGGGTCCACAGGCCGCCCTGCACCGCGGCCAGGAACACATACAGCTTGCCGAAGAACCCGGCCATTGGCGGAACGCCGGCCATGCTGAACATGAACACGGTCAGCCATCCCGCCAGCATCGGATCGGTGCGCCCCAGGCCGGCGAGGTCGGAGATCTTCTCCAGCGCGATGCCACGGCGGCGCATCGCCAGGATGCAGGCGAAGGTGCCGACATTCATGAACACATAGGTGACCATGTAGATCAGCACGCCGCGCACCCCGTCGGGCGTGCCGACCGCCAGTCCGATCAGCGCGTAGCCCATATGCCCGATCGAGGAATACGCCATCAGCCGCTTGATGTTGGTCTGCCCGATCGCGGCCAGCGCGCCCAGCACCATCGAGGCAATGGAGACCAGCACGATCAGCTGCTGCCAGGACCCGAGCAGATGGCCGAACGGGGTGCCCATGACGCGCAGGATCAGCGCGATGGCGGCGATTTTCGGCGCGGTGCTGAAAAAAGCGGTAACCGGCGTCGGCGCGCCCTCATACACGTCCGGCGTCCACATATGGAACGGAACCGCCGAAATCTTGAACGCCAATCCGGCGACCACGAACACCACGCCGACGATCAGCCCGGTGGAAACCTTTCCGGGGTCCGACAGCGCCTTCGCGATTTCGACGAAATCCATGCTGCCGGAAAACCCATAGACCAGCGAAATCCCGTACAGCAGCAATCCCGAGGCCAGCGCACCGAGCACGAAGTATTTCAGCCCCGCCTCGGAGGAGCGGAGGCTATCCCGCGCGAACGCGGCCAGCACATACAGCGCCAGCGATTGCAGCTCCAGGCCCAGATACAGGCTCATCATCGAGCTGGCGGACACCATCACCATCATACCGACGACCGATAGCAGCATCAGCACCGGAAATTCGAACCGGGCCAGCCCCTCCGCGCGGTTGTAATCCAGCGACAGGATCAGCCCGAGCGCTGCCGCGGAAAGGATCAGCAGTTTCGCAAAGCTGCTGAACGCATCGACGACGAACTGGCCGTGATAGGCACTGCCGGCGCCGGAGGTCAGCACCAGCAGGGCGGCGACCAGATAGGCGCCCAGGCTCAGCATGGAGCAGAGCTGCGCGGCCTCGGATTTGCGCAGCACGCCGATGATCAGGATCGCCATGCCGCAGCAGGCGAGCACGATCTCCGGTAAGGCGAGGATCCAGTTCATTGCGGCAGCACTCCTGGTGCAAGCACGCCGGCCAGCTTGACGCCCGGTTCAAGGGCGGCCGCGTGGTGGCGGACCATCTCGGCCACGCTGGCATCGAAGAATCCGGTGAAACTGGAGGGGTAGATGCCCATCCACAGCGTCAGAACGATCAGCGGCACGAATACCGCATATTCGCGCGGCGACAAATCCAGCATGGAGGCCAGATCGGCCTTGGTCAGCCGACCGAAGATCACCCGGCGGTAGAGGAACAGCATATAGGCCGCCCCCAGCACCATGCCGGTCGCCCCCAGCAGCGCCAGCCAGAAATTCACCTGCAAGGCTCCGGTGATGACCAAGAATTCGCCGATGAACCCGGCCGTGCCGGGCAGGCCGACGCTGGCCATGGTGAACAGCATGAACACCAGCGCGTAGCCGGGCATGCGGTCCGCCAGCCCGCCATAGCGGTTTATTTCCAGCGCGTGCAGCCGGTCGTAAACCACACCGACGCACAGAAACAGCGCGCCGGCGACGATGCCGTGCGACAGCATCTGAAACAACGCGCCCTGGATGCCCTGGGCGTTGAAGGTAAAGATGCCGATCGTGACCATGCCCATATGGGCGACCGAGGAATAGGCGATCAGCTTCTTCATGTTGTCCTGCGCCAGCGCCACCAGCGAGGTGTAGATGATCGCCATGATCGACAGCGTGTAGATCAGCGGCGCGAAATAGACCGACGCCTCCGGCAGCATCGGCACCGAGAAGCGCAGGAAGCCGTAGGCTCCCATCTTCAGCAGCACGCCGGCCAGAATGACCGACCCGGCGGTCGGCGCCTCCACATGCGCGTCCGGCAGCCAGGTATGCACCGGCCACATCGGCACCTTGACCGCGAACGAGGCGAGGAACGCCAGGAACAGCCAGGTCTGCATCCGCACCGGGAAGCTGGTGTGCATCAAGGTGACGATGTCGGTGGTGCCGGCGTAGCGCCACATCGCCAACAGGGCGAGCAGCATCAGCACCGAACCGGTCAGCGTGTACAGAAAGAACTTGAACGCGGCATAGACCCGGTTGGTATGGCCCCAGATGCCGATGATCAGATACATCGGGATCAGCACGGCCTCGAAGAACATGTAGAACACGACGAAGTCCAGCGCGCAGAACATGCCGACCATCATCGTTTCCAGGATCAGGAAAGCGATCATGAACTCGCGCACCCGGGTGCGGATCGACTCCCAGCTGGCCAGGATGCAGATCGGCGTCAGCGCGGTGGACAGCAGCACGAACAGCACCGAAATGCCGTCCACGCCCATCTTGTAGCCGACGCCGTATTCCGGCAGCCAGCTGACACTCTCGACGAACTGAAAGCCGCCCTCCTGCGGGTCGAATTTCACCCACAGCACCAGCGACAGCAGGAACACGATCAGACTGGTCCACAACGCGGCCCACCGGGCGTTGACCGCGACCACCTCGTCGTCGCCGCGAATGCTCAGCAGGATCAGCCCGCCGACCAGCGGCAGGAAGGTTATCAATGAAAGCAGGGGGAAGCCGGCCACGTTCGGCATCTCCGTCAGCGGAACAGAAGAAAAACACTGACCAGCGCAACCACGCCGATCAGCATCGAGAAGGCATAGGCGGCCAGCGAGCCGGTCTGCAGCTTGACCGCCTCACGCGAGGTTCCGTTGGCCAGGGCGGCGATGCCGTTCGGCATGCCGTCGATGATTTTGATATCGCCGATCTGCCAGAGCACGCGCGCCAGCCGGATCGCCGGCTGCACGAAGATGGCGTCGTACAGCTCATCGAAATACCATTTGTTCAGCAGGAACCGGTAGACGCCGCCAAAACTGCCGGCGAGCCTGGCCGGGATGCCGGGGGACAGCAGATAGAACCAGACCGCCAGCGCGATACCGGTCACGGCCATGACCAATGGCAGCATTTCCACCCAGCCCGGCACATGTTCCAGCCCGACGAGGATGTCGTTGTCGGGGCGGTTGAAGACAGAACCCTGCCAGAAGCCGCGCCAATCCTCGCCAATGAACCAGCCTTGCAGCACCATACCGGCGAACACCGCGCCGACCGCCAGCAGGATCAGCGGCCCGATCATCACCAATGGGCTTTCATGCACATGCCCGAGCACATGCGGGTCCGCCCGGCTTTTGCCGTGGAAGGTCAGGAACAGCAGCCGCCAGGAATAGAACGCGGTCAGGAACGCCGCCGCCACGGTGCAGAAGAACGCGTAGGTTCCGATGCCGGAATGCGCGGCCCAGGTGGCGGAGATGATCGCGTCCTTGGAATATGATCCGGCCAGCGGCGGAATGCCGGCCAGCGCCAGATTGCCGATCCACATCAGGATGCAGGTGGCCGGGATCAGCCGGGCCAGCCCGCCCATGCGGCGCATGTCCTGCTCGTCGGACATCGCATGGATCACCGATCCCGCGCACAGGAACAGCAGCGCCTTGAAGAACGCATGAGTGATCAGGTGGAACACCGAGGCCTGGTAGGCACCAAGGCCGGCAGCGACGAACATGTAGCCGAGCTGCGAGCAGGTGGAATAGGCGATCACCCGCTTGATGTCGTTCTGCACGCAACCGACCGTGGCCGCGAACAGCGCGGTGGTGGCGCCGACGACCGCGACCAGGCCGAGTGCCGCGGGCGCATATTCCATCAATGGCGACATCCGCGCGATCAGGAACACGCCCGCGGTCACCATGGTCGCGGCGTGGATCAGCGCCGAGACCGGGGTGGGGCCTTCCATCGCGTCCGGCAGCCAGACATGCAGGCCGATCTGCGCCGATTTGCCGAATGCGCCGATGGCCAGCAGAACGCCGATCACCTCGAAGGCCGGCAAGCTAGTGCCGAACAGGGTATAGACATCGCCCCGGTGCTGGCCGATGGCGGCGAAGATGGTGCTGAACTCGATCGAGCCGAATTGGACGAACACCAGCGCCACGCCGACGGCGAAGAAGATGTCGGCGATGCGGTTGACCAGGAACGCCTTGATCGCGGCGGCGCAGGCGGCGGGCCGATCGTACCAGTAGCCAATCAGCAGATACGAGCACAGGCCTACGCCCTCCCAGCCGAAGAACAGCTGCAGCAGGTTGTCGGCGGTCACCAGCATCAGCATGGAAAAGCTGAACAGGCTCAGATAACTGAAGAACCGGCATTTCCGATACGGATCGTGGCCCATATAGCTGATGCTGTAGATGTGGATCAGCGTCGAGACGAACGTGACCATCGCCACCATGACCGCCGACAGCGTGTCGTAGCGCAGCGCCCAGGAGACATGGAACCGGCCGACATCGATCCAGGTGCCGAGCGATACCACGCCAGGATGCGTCGCCTCGGTCGCCAGCGGGAAGAACGCCAGCGCGCCACAGAAAGCGGCCAGGACCATGCACAGGATCGACACCGCCTGGCTGGCGCGATCGCCGATGGCCGGGCCGAGCAGGCCGGCGACCAGCGCGCCCACCAGCGGCGCGAAGACCGCGATGCCATAGACAAAGGGAGGGAAAGTCATGTCAGCCCTTCATCAGTGTGACGTCCTCGACCTCGATCGAGCCGCGGTTGCGGAAATAGATCACCACGATGGCGAGCCCGATCGCCGCCTCGGCCGCGGCCACGGTCAGCACGAACATCGCCATCACCTGGCCGGCGAGATCGTTCAGCACCGAGGAGAAGGCGACGAAATTCAAATTGACAGCGAGCAGGATCAGCTCGATCGACATCAGGATGACGATGACGTTCTTGCGGTTCAGGAAGATGCCAAAAATCCCCAGCACCAGCAGGATCGCGCTGACGGTGAGGTAATGGCCGAGGCCGACATCCAGCATCGCGCCCATGGTCAGCGTGTCTCCGGAATGTGGTGCGGGCCGACATGGCCGTCCGGACCGTGGCCGTTATGGGCCGGCGCCGGCTCGGGCGCGCGCTTGGGCCGGTAGATGCCGAGCGTGCCGATCCCGGCGCCGATCGCGGCGTCCACCATCTCCAGCGTATCTTCCACCCGGCGCTCGTTCTGGTTGCGGATAATCTGATGGCGGGAGGTCTTGCGTTCGCGCAGGGTCAGCACGATCGCGCCGATCATTGCCACCAGCAGCACCAATCCGGAAATCTGGAACAGCAGGATGTAGTCGGTATAGATCAGCCGCCCGAGTGCCGCGGTGTTGCTGATGCCGGCGGGGGTGGAGGAAAGCCGGGACGACATCGCCGCGGGGGCGAACTTCCAGCCGCCAAGCGCGAAGACCAACTCGGCGAACAGCACCGTGACCACCGCCAGCCCGACCGGCAGATAGCGCTGAAAACCTTCGCGCAGGGCGACGAAGTCCACATCCAGCATCATCACCACGAACAGGAACAGCACCGCGACCGCGCCGACATAGACGATCACCAGGATCATCGCCAAAAACTCGGCCCCGGCGATCAGAAACAGCGCCGCGGCGTTGAAGAAGGCCAGGATCAGGAACAGCACCGAATGCACCGGATTGCGCGCCGTCACCACCATCGCCGCCGAGACCAGCAGGATCATGGCGAATACGTAAAACGAGATTGCGGCAATCATCGGTAGGGCGCGTCCAGTTCCAGCCGGCGGGCCAGCTCCGGCTCCCACCGGTCGCCGTTCGCCAGCAGTTTGTCCTTGTTGTACATCAGCTCTTCGCGGGTTTCGGTGGCGAACTCGAAATTCGGCCCCTCGACGATCGCATCCACCGGGCAGGCTTCCTCGCACAACCCGCAATAGATGCACTTGGTCATGTCGATGTCGTAGCGCGTGGTCCGGCGGGATCCGTCCTCGCGCGGCTCGGCCTCGATGGTGATCGCCAAAGCCGGGCACACCGCCTCGCATAATTTGCAGGCGATGCAGCGTTCCTCGCCATTGGGATAGCGGCGCAGCGCGTGCTCGCCCTTGAAGCGGGGGCTGAGCGGGCCTTTCTCGTATGGGTAGTTGATCGTGACCTTGGGCTTGAAGAAATAGCTCAACGTCAGCGCCATGCCAGAGACCAATTCCCCCAGCAGCATGCCGCGTGCAGTACGGTCCAGGAAAGCCACGGATCAGGCTCCTTGTTGGAAGAAGGGGTCAGGTGCCATTGGGCAGCCAACCGAACGCCATCAACACGCCGGCGGTCAACACCAGCCACAGCAGCGAAAATGGTAAAAAAACTTTCCAGCCGAGCCGCATCAGCTGGTCATAGCGATAGCGGGGGAACGTTCCCCGTACCCAGATGAACACGAACAGTAAAAAGCAGATCTTGCCGATGAACCAGATCGGTCCGGGGATCCAGTTGAACGGCGCAATATCCCAAATCGGCAGCCAGCCGCCCAGAAACAGGATCGCGGTCATCGCCGACATCAGGATCATGTTGGCGTATTCGCCAAGGAAAAACAGCGCGAACGACATCGAGCTGTATTCGACGAAGAACCCCGCCACGATCTCGCTCTCGCCCTCCGGCAGATCGAACGGCGAGCGGTTGGTTTCGGCCAGGGCGGAGATGAAGAACACGATGAACATCGGAAACAGCGGCACGCAGAACCAAATCGTGGACTGTGCCCGCACGATGTCGGTCAGGTTCAGGCTGCCGACGCAGATCAGCACGGTGACGATCACAAAGCCCATGGAGACTTCGTAGCTGACCATCTGCGCCGCACTGCGCATCGCGCCGAGGAACGGATATTTCGAGTTGCTGGCCCAGCCGGCGATGATGATGCCATAGACGCCGAGCGAGCTGATCGCGAACAGATACAGCACCCCGACATTGATATCGGCGATCGCCCAGCCGTCATTCACCGGAATGACCGCCCAGGCGATCATCGCCAGCGAGAAGGTCAGCATCGGCGCCAGCAAGAACAGCCCGCGATTGGCGCCGGAGGGGATGATGGTTTCCTTCATCAGCATCTTGATCGCGTCGGCGAACGGTTGCAGCAGCCCGAACGGGCCCACCACGTTCGGCCCGCGGCGCAGCTGGATGGCCGCGAGCACCTTGCGCTCGGCCAGGGTCAGGAACGCGACGCCGATCAGCAGCGGCACCAGCAGCGCCAAGGTCTGGGCGAGAACGATGAGCAGATGCCCGAACGGCGTGGCGAAGAAGAGCATCATGGCGCTACTCCGCCGCCTGGCGGACGGGTTGCACGAAAACCGCGCTGCATTCGGCCATGGTCGGGCTGGCCCGGCTGATCGGGTCGGTGCGATAATAATCCGCCACCGCGTCGATGAACGCCGCCTGCCCCATGGCTCCGGGGGAGCGGCCGGGACCGGCGAGGTCGTTGCA
Source organism: Acetobacteraceae bacterium (assembly GCA_043742865.1). Classification (GTDB taxonomy): domain Bacteria; phylum Pseudomonadota; class Alphaproteobacteria; order Acetobacterales; family Acetobacteraceae; genus PALSA-911. The sequence continues at coordinate 2,192 of JAYTXR010000311.1, read as the reverse complement.
CGGAAAGCGCGGCAGGAAGCCGATGCGGGCGAAGACCGGGTTCACCGCCGCCAGCCGGGCGCGCAAGGCGGCCAGATTGTCGTAGGGCAGCGCCTTGCCGATCACCGCGCTGAAGGCGCGCAGGATGGTCCAGTCCTCGCGGGCATCGCCGGGCGGGAAAGTCGCCAGCGCGCCCCGCTGCACCCGGCCCTCGGTGTTGACATAGGTGCCGGGTTTTTCGGTGTAGGCCGCTCCCGGCAGGATCACATCGGCCCGCGCCGCGCCGGCATCGCCGTGATGGCCCTGGTAGACGACGAAACTATTGGTGCCGATGCGCGCGGTGTCGAACTCGTCCGCCCCCAGCAGCCATAGCAGGTCCACGCCGCCGCCCATCATGCCGGCCAGCCCCTTGCCGCCCCCCCCCGGCACGAAGCCGAGATCAAGCGCGCCGACCCGCGAGGCCGCGGTATGCAGCACATTGAAGCCGTGCCATTCCGCCCCCAGCGCGCCGATGCGGGCGGCCAGGGTCCAGGCGGCGTCCAGCACCGCCTCGCCGTCCAGGCGCGCCAACGCGCCCTGGCCGACGATGATCATCGGCTTTTTCGAAGCCTTCAGGGTTTCGGCAAAACCATGCGTGCCGTCCAGCAGCGCGTTCAGCGCCGCCGGCCCGTCGCCGAGATGCTGGGTGCGATAGGTCAGGTCGGACGCCATGCCGATCATGCCGACCGGAATGTTCCCCGCCACCACGCGCTTGCGGATCCGCGCGTTCAGCAAAGGCGCCTCATGGCGCGGGTTGGAGCCGATCAGCAGAATCGCGTCCGCCTCCTCGATCCCGGCGATCGAGGTGTTGAACAGATAGAAATCCCGCCGCGACGGATCGAGCTTTTCGCCCTTTTGCCGGCAATCGAGATTGACCGAGCCCAGCGCGCCCATCAGATCCTTCAGCGCCAGCATACTTTCGGCATCACAGAGATCGCCGACGATGGCGCCGATGCGATCGCCGGCCAGACCCGCCAACCGGGCGGCAATGGCGGCGAACGCCTCGTCCCAGCTGGCCGGATGCAGGCGGCCGTCGCGCCGGACCCAGGGCTTGTCCAAACGGCGGCGGCGCAGGCCATCCAGCGCGAAACGCGACTTGTCGCCGAGCCACTCCTCGTTCACGTCCTCGTTCAGCCGCGGCAGGATGCGCAGCACCTCGGGGCCGCGGCTGTCGATGCGGATATTGGCGCCAACGGCGTCCAGCACGTCCACGCTGTCGGTCTTGGTCAGTTCCCACGGACGGGCGGTAAAGGCGTAGGGCTTGGAGGTCAGCGCGCCGACCGGGCAGAGGTCGATCAGATTGCCCGACAGCTCCGAACTCAGTGCCTTGTCGACATAGGTGCCCACTTCCATCGTCTCGCCACGGCCGGTGGCGCCGAGGTCGGACACCCCCGCCACTTCGGTGGCGAAACGGATGCAGCGGGTGCAATGGATGCAGCGGGTCATCACGGTCTTGACCAGCGGGCCGAGTTCCTTGTCCTTCACCGCGCGCTTGTTCTCGGCGAAGCGCGAATGGTCCATGCCGTAGCCGACCGCCTGGTCCTGCAAATCGCACTCCCCGCCCTGATCGCAGATCGGGCAATCCAGCGGGTGGTTGATCAGCAGGAATTCCATCACGCCGCGACGGGCCTTCCGCACCATCGGGCTGTCGGTGTGCACCACCATGCCGTCGGCCACCGGAAAGGCGCAGGACGCATGCGGCTTGGGCGGCGCCTTCTCGATCTCCACCAGGCACATGCGGCAATTGCCGGCGACCGACAGGCGCTCGTGATAGCAGAAGCGCGGAATTTCGATGCCGGCGGCCTCGCAGGCCTGGATCACGGCGGAGCCGTTGGGAACCTCGACCACGATGCCATCGACGGTGACTTTGGCCATGATCGTTACTCCGCCGCCATCTGCGTTATCGGCGCGCGTCCGGCCTTATAAGCGGCAATACGCTGCTCCATCAGCGGTCGGAAATGCCGGATCAGGCCCTGGATCGGCCAGGCCGCGGCATCGCCCAGGGCGCAGATGGTATGCCCCTCGATCTGTCGCGTGACCTGCTCCAGCGTGTCGATTTCGGCGATTTCGGCACGGCCCTGCACCATACGGTTCATCACCCGCATCATCCATCCGGTGCCTTCGCGGCAGGGGGTGCACTGGCCGCAGCTCTCGTGCTTGTAGAATTGCGACAG
>JAYTXR010000310.1:0-2913 GCA_043742865.1 Acetobacteraceae bacterium | reverse complement strand
GTCAGGCCGGCATTGGCGCAGGTTGCCTCCAACGCCCGTTCCTCGGCTTCGGCCAGGGTGGTTGTATCCGTGTCGTACAGACAGCAGGAGTATTTCCGCTTCGGTCCCAGCACGAGATCGAAAAACGCCGCCGGCACCTCGTAATGCTGCGCATTGGCGTCCGCGGTGAACTCCGCGATCGGGCGTTTGGCCATGGCGGCGACGAAATCCTGCTCGAAACGGGGTTCGGCCGTGGTCAGCTTGCGCTGCGTACGCCCGACCAGCCGGGTGATGCCGAAATTCGTCAGGCTGTCCGGCAGCGGCAGGATTTCGGCGATACGGGAGGCCTGTTCGGCGAAACTCATACGACGTCTCCTGCTGGGTTCGGGCGCACAGGGCTTAATTTTGGCGGGCCTGGGAAAAAAATATTCACCCGCGCCTGATAGGCGCGAAACGCGTCGGCGTGACGGCGCAGCATATGCGCCTCCAGCGGCGGCACGCCGGAGGCGTAACGCAGGGTCCAGAACATCACCGCCGGGCCGGTCAGCGCGAGCCAGCCCCACGGCCAGCCGGTGCTAACAGCGAATAGCGGATAGGCGACCCATCCCAGAAACTCGAAGAAGTAATTCGGATGCCGCGACCACGACCACAGACCGATATCGCAGATCCGTCCCCGGTTGGTGGGATCGGCCTTGAATTTTCGCAACTGCCAATCGGCCCGCGCTTCACCCGCCACCGCCACCACCAATACAACGACCCCGAGCAGATCCGTCCAACGCCAGCCGGGTGCGGGGTTGCGGGCCGCCAGCAGCATCGACAGCGCCAGACCCCAGGCGACCAGCGCCTGCACCATCAGAAAAGCGAACAGCCGAAGCTGGAACCGCGCACCCCATTGGCGGCGCAGATCGCCATAGCGCGGATCGTCCTGCCCGGCGGCGGCGCGCAGCGCGATATGCCAGCCCAGCCGCAACGACCAGGCGGCCACCAGCATTGCGACCGCGATCTGGCGAGTGTTGGGTGCCGCGCCATCGATCGGCGCCAGCGCAAACACCACGCCGGCGGCCCCGGTGGCGAACGACCACACGACATCCACCCAACCGGTATTGCCCGACAGTCTTTGGATCCCCCAGGCAACCGACATCGCCACCGCCAGCCCCAACCCCACCCCGATGACCAATGCGATCATGCCGATCGGTCCATCCGGCGGATGAAGTCCAGGCTGTCATGCAGCACCGGCGCCACGAAGCGCAGCGGCCGGGCCATCCCCGCGATCAGCAGCTTGTGGCCGATGACCGGGTAGAGCCGGGTTTCCGCGATACAGCCGGCGGCTCGCAGCCTGGCCGATAGCCGGGTGGAATTGCGCGGCAGCACGATCCGGTCCCGCGCGCCATGCGCCAAAAACATCGGCGGCGCCGCCGGCGAGACGAACTCGATCGGCTGGGTCTGCCACAATGTCTCCGGCGGACCGAAGATCGCCCGCAGCACCTCGGTGTGCAAAGGCAGGAAATCATACGGGCCGGCCAGGCCGATCACCCCGCGCAGCTTTGGCGCAGGGCGCAGGCTGGCTGCCCGGGCTCCCGACAGCCAGGTCGCATCCAGCGCCAGCATCGCGGCGATATAGGCGCCGGCGGAATGGCCCATCAGAAACACCCGGCCCGGATCGCCGCCGAAATCGCCGATTTCCGCCTGTACCCAGCCAACCGCCTGGGCGGCATCTTCCAGAAAGCCGGGGAAACGGATTTCGGGGAACAGCCGGTAATCCGGCACCACCGTCACAATGCCGCGTTCGGCCAGCGCCGCGCCGACGAAGCGGTAGAAATCCCGATCGCCCTCCTCCCAGCCGCCGCCATAGAAAAACACCACCACGGGCGCCATTCTCAGCGCCCCATTTGGATGCGGCGAGGGGGAATAGATATCCAGCCGGTGCCGCTGTCCCGGCCCATAATCCAGTCCGCCGGTGCAATGCACCCGCCCGCGCGGGGCAAACGCATTGATCAACGCACCTGCATTGAACACCGAATTCGGGGATACCGGGACTGGCCGGGGAACGCTCAGGGTAGTGCCGATCGGCATGCGCGCCTCAGAAGCCCAGAATTGGTTGCAGCAACCGTGGCAGCAGCGAGCGGAACCGCAGCTTGGCATCGGTCGCAATCAGGCAGACGCAATCCTCGCCGAAATCGGCCACCGGCGTATGTTCCAGATCGGGGTCCATCTCAGCCAGATCGCCCGGCCGGAACTGGCCGGTCTCGTCGGTGTAGCTGCCGGTCAGGATGCAGGACAGCTCGTTACCCTCGTGGCCGTGCTCGGGCATCGCGGTGCCCGGCGAGATCCGCAGCAAATACAGGCCGGAACGCCCGGCATGGCGCGGCAGGATCCGGATGTGGCGGATGCCCGGCGCGATCCAGTGCCAGCGGCCCAGCTGATATGCCAACAGCGGATGCGGCAGCGGAAATCCGATCGCGACGGGTATCGGCAGCGGCAACGCCGGTGCAGCGATCGGGCTATCGAGCCGCGACAGGGCGCGCGACAGCGCGTCGGGCGCCATAGGCGCCGCTTCCAGGGCCGCCATCATCTGCCCGCCCACAGCCTCACAGACGCGCACCGCCTCCCGGCAGGCAAGGCAGGCCGACAGATGCGTAGCCACCACGACCGACAACCCCTCATCAAGGCCGCCGGCCGCATAGGCGAGCATCGTGGCCTCGCTCGGATGATGGGAAATGCTCACGACCTCTCCTCCAAGGCAATTCCCGCCGGGTCTTCCAGCGCCGCACGCAATCTCTGCATGGCCATGCGCAGCCGCGACTTCACGGTTCCGAGCGGGATGCGGAGCACGATTTCAATTTCCCGGTGCGGCCGGTCCTCATAGAATGCCAGCTGAACCAGCTGCGCCTGTTCGGGCGGCAGCACCGACAAGGCTGTGCGAAGCGCGAGGTC
>JAYTXR010000309.1:0-23514 GCA_043742865.1 Acetobacteraceae bacterium | reverse complement strand
TCGCCGCCGCTGTGGCGGCGCTTCCTTTGGTCCATATCCGCACCGCCGGCGCCGCCGGCCGTGTATCGATCGGCTTCTGGGACCATTGGGTCCCCGCCGGCAACGCCCTGATGCAAAAGCAGGTCGATGCCTGGGCCAACGCCAACAAGGTGGAGGTGTCGGCAGACTTTATAACCAGTTCCGGCGGCAAGCTTCAAATGACTCCAGCCGCGGAAACCCAGGCCAAGGCCGGGCATGACGCGATGGCGATGTTCACCTGGGATGTGCAGAACTACGCCGACAGCCTGCTGCCGGTCGACGATCTGATGGGCCGCCTGATCGCCAGGAATGGCGCGGTCAGCGAGACCTGCACCTACCTCGCCAGGGTGAACAAGCAATGGGTTGCGGTACCCACCAGCAGCGGCGGCCAGACCAAGCCGTGCTGCGCCCGGATCAGCTGGTTCAAGAAGCACGGCCTCGACATCCAGGCGATGTATCCGGCGCATGAGGAAAAGAACGCGCTGCAGGAAGCCTGGACCTGGGACGCGTTCATGAAATACGCCGAGCTGGCCCAGAAGGACAATCTTACCTTCGGACTGGGCATGGGCGGCGGCCTGAACACCGATGCCACCGACGTGCATGGCGCGCTGTTCAAATCCTATGGCGCCACGCTGATCGACGGCGAAGGCACGATGCAATTGAAAACCGATGCGATGCGTCAGGTGCTGGAATACGCCCAGCGCCTGGTCAAGTTCTACCCGGTCGACGCGGTCAGCTACGACGACGCGTCCAATAACCGGGCGCTGATCTCCGGCAAATCCGCACTGATCTTCAACCCGCCATCTGCCTGGGCGGTGGCCAAGCGCGATGCCCGCGCGGTGGCCGAGGATTGCTGGACCTTCCCGGCCCCCGCGGGTCCGAAGGGCCGTTTCCTGCCGTCGCTGAATTTCTTCTGGGGCGTCTACAAGTTCAGCAAGAACCAATCGGCGGCGAAGGATTTGATCGAATATCTGATGCAGCCCGAGCAGGTGGAGCCGCGCTGCGTCGCCACCGAGGGCTACGACCTGCCGCCCTATGCAGGCATGCTCGGCTACAAGGTGTGGGCGGAGGTGGAGCCACCGGTCGGCACGGTCTATAACTACCCGATCCGCCCTTGGCACAACCAGATCCCGAGCATCGCCGCATCCGAGGCGCCGCCGGAAATCGCCGTGCAGATCTACAACCGCGCGATCCACAACCAGATGCTGGCGCGCATGCGCGACGGCCAAACCATCCCGCAGGTGATCTCCTGGGCGCAGGAGGAGATGGGCGGCTTTACCCGCTGATTGCCGACATCGGTCCGGGGGAGATGCGCCCCCGGCGGTCCCCCCGGCCGCCCGTGTGATTGCGCAACGCGATCGCTGGCCTCCCCCCTCCACGGCGTGGCAGGATGCGGACCCAAGCTGAAGCCTGGAGATCTCGCATGCCCGATTCCCTACTCGCCGCCGCCTCGGTCGATGCCGTGTTGGCCCACGCCGATGCTCGGCTCGACGCCTCCCGTGAAATCCTGTTCGACCTTCTGCGCATCCCCTCCATCAGCGCCCAACCGGCGCATCGCGACGATTGCCGGCGTGCCGCGGTTTGGGTGCGCGAGCAATTGATCGCGCTCGGGTTTGCCGCCGAGCTACGCCAGACCGCAGGCCATCCGGTGGTTTTGGCGCATCATCCGGGGCCGGGCTCCGGCCCGCATCTGCTGTTCTATGGCCATTATGACGTTCAGCCGCCCGAGCCGTTGGAGCTCTGGCACAGCCCGCCCTTCGAGCCGCAGCTGATCGACGGCCCGCACGGTCCCCGCTTCGTCGCCCGCGGGGCCGTGGACGACAAGGGGCAGTTGATGATGTTCCTGCAAGCCTTGCGCGCCTGGAACGAAACCACCGGCACTATTCCGGTGCGCGTGACCGTGCTGATCGAGGGCGAGGAGGAGGTTGGGTCGGTTAATCTCGACCCATTCCTGCAAGCCAATGCCGCCGAGCTGGACTGCGATATCGCGTTGATCAGCGACAGCAACATGTGGAACGTGAACACCCCGGCGGTCACTACGCGGCTGCGCGGCATGCTGTACACCCAGATCACGCTGCGCGGTCCAGACAAGGATCTGCATTCCGGGTTGTATGGCGGCTCGGCGCTGAACCCGATCAACGCGCTGACCCGCATCCTGGGCGAGCTGACCGACAGCGAGGGGCACATCCAGATCCCCGGCTTTTATGACGGCGTGGCGCCGGTCTCCAACGCGCTGGCCGCGCAATGGCAGGCATTGGCGTTCGACGAGGCGACATTCCTGGGCAAGGTGGGCCTGTCTGCCCCCGCCGGCGAGCGCGGCCGCTTTGCGCTGGAACGTCTCTGGGCGCGCCCCACCGCCGATATCAACGGCATCTGGGGCGGTTATACCGGGCCGGGCGCCAAAACGGTCATCGCCTCGGAAGCCTCGGCAAAAGTCTCGTTCCGGCTGGTTGGCCGACAGGACCCGGCCGCGATCTACGCCGGATTTCAGCGTTTCGTGAACGACAGGCTGCCGCCGGGGGCAGCGGTCACGTTCGAGAGTTTCTCCAGCTCGCCCGGCATCGAGGTCTCCGACGACAGCCGCTGGGTACATATGGCGCAGGCCGCCCTGGCGGAGGAATATGGCCGGCCGGCGCTGCTGATGGGCTGCGGAGGATCCATCCCGGTGGTGGAATCATTTCGCCGTATCCTCGGCATCGACAGCCTGCTGGTCGGCTTCGGCCTGGACGACGATCAGATCCACAGCCCGAACGAGAAGTTCGAACAGGCCTGTTTTCACCACGGCATCCGCTCGCATGTGCGGCTGTTGGCCAAGCTGGCGGCGGCGAAGCCGCGCCCCTGATCCGTGCCGATGGCGGTTTTCGACCTCGCGATCATCGGCGGCGGCATCAACGGATGCGGCATCGCGCGCGATGCCGCCGGGCGCGGGCTGTCGGTGCTGCTGGCCGAGCAGGGCGATCTGGCCGGCGCCACCTCCTCGGCCTCCACCAAGCTGATCCATGGCGGGCTGCGCTATCTGGAACAGGGTGAATTCCGCCTGGTGCGCGAGGCGCTCGGCGAGCGCGAAATCCTGCTGCGCAGCGCCCCGCATATCGTCTGGCCGCTGCGCTTCGTGCTGCCGCACCATGCCGGCCTGCGGCCGTGGTGGATGATCCGGCTGGGGCTGTTTCTGTATGACCATCTGGGCGGGCGGCAAATCCTGCCACCGACGCGCAGCGTGGATCTGCGCCGCGATCCGGTGGGGGAGCCGCTGAAACCCGGCTATGCGCGCGGCTTCGAATACGCCGATTGCTGGGTGGACGATTCGCGGCTGGTGGTGCTGAACGCGCGCGACGCGGCCCGGCTGGGGGCCGATATCCGAACCCGCACGCAGGTGGTTTCCGCCGATCGGCAAAACCGGATGTGGCGGATACGGCTGGGCGATGGCAGCGAAATCGCCGCGCGGGCCCTGGTCAACGCCGCCGGGCCGTGGGTGTCGGACGTGCTTTCCGGCGTGGTCGGCCAGCCCGCGCCGACCCAGATACGCCTGGTCAAGGGCAGCCATATCGTCGTGCGCCAGCTGTTTTCGGCCGATTGCAGCTACATCTTTCAGAACGCGGACGGACGGGTCTGCTTCGCCATTCCCTACGAGGGCGATTTCACCCTGATCGGCACCACCGACGAGGATTTTCACGGCGACCCTAGGCTTGCCACCATTTCCCCGGCCGAGGAAACCTATCTGCTCGCTGCCGCCGGCGAGTATCTGCGCGCGCCGATCGACCCCGCCGCGATCGTCTGGCGCTATTGCGGTGTGCGGCCGCTGCGCCGCGACGGCGCCAGCGCCGCCCAGCAGGCCACGCGGGACTACGTGCTGGAACTGGAAGAAGCGGGCGCGCCGGTGCTGTCGGTGTTCGGCGGCAAGATCACCACCCATCGCCGGCTGGCCGAGGCGGCGCTGGCGCGGCTGCGCCCGTTTTTCCCGTCCATGGGCGACGCCTGGACCGCCAACGCCCATCTGCCGGGCGGGGATTTCGCCTGGGACCGGGTGAACGAGCTGCGCCAGCAGCTGGCCGGACGATATGGTTTCCTGACGGATACAACCATCCACCGGCTGGTGCGCAGCTACGGCACCGACGCCGCGCGATGGCTGGGCACGGCCGCCAGCGCGGCCGATCTCGGCCAGCATTTCGGCGCGGATTTGTTTGCGCGCGAAGTGGAATGGTTGATGCAAAACGAATGGGCCCGCACCGCCGACGACATCCTGTGGCGGCGCGGCAAACTCGGGCTGCGCCTGTCCGCCCCGCAAACTGCCGCCCTGGCCGCCTGGATGGCGGGTTTTACCAACCGGCCGAACCACTGATCGTTCAGAAACGCGGCTGGGGCTCCCCCTCCGCTGGCATTCCAACTGTCCAAACGGGACAGTCGGAAGGTATCGGGTTTCCAAAGGGCGAGAGCCCTTTGGCGGGTCCAGGGCAGAGCTCGGGCCTTCCCTATGCTATTGGTCAGCATCCATGACCGTCGGTATCAGGCCAGCAAATCCAGCAACGTCCGCGCCACCACTTCGGTCGCCTTTGGCAGGTCAGCCAGCCAAAGCCGCTCATCCGCACGATGCGCATTGGCGTCCTCGATGCTATGCGGCCCGGCGCCGTACAGCACGATCGGCACGTCATGCGCGGCGTAGTGCCGGGCGTCCGTGTACAGCGGCACCCCGCCGGCGGTGACCGGTTCACCCAGGATGCGGGTGGCGTGGGCGCACAGCAATTGCGTCAGCTTCGCCGCACCCGCCAGCGGCGTCAGCTTTTCGGCCAGCAGGATGCGCCGCACCGTGACCTTGGCTGCGGGAAAATCGCCGGCGGCGCGGGCGATCACGTCGCGCAGCGCGTCCTCCGCCGCCACGGCGCTCTCCTCGGGGATCATGCGCCGGTCCAGGCGGAACACCACGCGGTCCGGCACCACGTTGGTGTTGATGCCGCCCTCGATCAGCCCGATCGTCAGCTGCGGGCTGCCGATGCCGGGGATGGCGGAAATCCGCGCCGCCAGACCGCGGCGCCAGGCATATAATTCCGACAGCAGATGGGTGGCGGCCTCCAGCGCGTCGATCCCGCTAGAGGGCCTGGCCGCGTGCGCCGAGCGGCCGGTTACCTCGACCTCCAGATGCAGGCAGCCGTTATGGGCGTTCACCACGGCGTAGGAAAATCCGGCGCCGATCGCCAGATCCGGCTTGGAGAGGCCCTGCTCCAGCAGCCAGGCGGGGCCGATTTCGCCGCCGGATTCCTCGTCATAGGTGAAATGCAATTCGACCGTGCCGCGCAATTTCGCGCCACAGGCTTTCAGCGCCAGCAGCGCAAACACATAGGTGGCGAAATCGCTTTTGGAGACGGCCACGCCGCGGCCATACATCCAGCCCTCCACCACCGCGGCGCCGTACGGGTCGTGCGTCCAGCCGGTGCCCGGCGGCACCACGTCGCCATGCGCGTTCAACGCCACGGTTATGCCGTCGCCAAAACGCTGGCGGATGATCAGGTTGGTGACCGAGACCATCCCCATTGCGCGAACCCGGTCCGAAGGCACCTCGTGACGCTCCACGGCCAGCCCCAGCGCCTCGATCAGCGCCGCCGCGCGCAGGGCGGCCGGGGTGCAGTCGCCGGGCGGGTTGTCCGACGGGATGCGCACCAGCGCGGCCAGAAACGCCGTCTGGGCGGCGATGTGGCCGCGCAGGAAGGCGCCGATCCGCATGCCTCGCCTAGTGCAGCCCGTCGCAGAACGCGCGGATACGCTGGCACGCCTCGGCCAAGGCTGCGTCGTCGGTGGCGGTGCTGATGCGCAGATACGGGCTCATGCCATAGGCCGCCCCATGCACGGTCGCCACCAGCTGTTCTTCCAGCAGCGCCATGCAGAAATCGAAATCATTCTCCAGCCGGCGCCCGCCGGCGGTGGTCTTGCCGAGGCAGCCGGCCACGTTGGGGAACACGTAGAACGCGCCTTCGGGCTTGTGGCAATTTATGCCCGGGCAGGCGTTCAGCGCCGCCACGGCGAAATCCCGTCGGCGCTGGTAGGCCGCCACCTGCACGCCCACGCCGTCCTGCGGGCCATCCAGCGCCGCCGCCGCGGCGGCCTGGCCGACCGTGGAGATGCCGGCGCATACTTGGCCCTGCATGTTCACCATCGCGCGCACCAGGCCCTTCGGCCCGCCGGCGAAACCGACCCGCCAGCCGGTCATCGCGTAGGTCTTGGATACGCCGGTGATGGTCAGGGTGCGGTCGCGCAGTTCCGGCGCCACCTGCGCCAGGGTCGCGTGCTCGAACCCGTCGAACAGCAGATGCTCGTACATGTCATCGGACAGGATCCAGACCTGCGGATGTTTGACCATGACATCGGCGATGGCGCGCAACTCCTGGGCCGACATGGCGGCCCCGGTCGGGTTGTTCGGGCTGTTCAGCATCAGCCATTTGGTCTTTTCCGTGATGGCCGCGTCGATGTCCTCCGCGCGGGGTTTGAAGCCGTTGTTCTGCGGACAGGCGACGAATACCGGCACGCCGCCGATCAGCTCGACCATCAGCGAATAGGCGCTCCAATAGGGCACCGGGATCACCACCTCGTCGCCGGGATCCACCGTGGCCATCAGCGCGTTGTAGATGCACTGCTTGCCGCCATTGGCCACGCAGATTTCGTCGAGGGCGAAATCCAGGTCCGAATCGCGCTTGAACTTGCGCTGGATCGCTTCCTTCAACACCCGAACCCCGTCCTGGGGCGGGTATTTCGTCTCCCCCCGCAGCGCCGCCTCATGCGCCGCCTGAATGGCGTGCGGCGGCGTGTCGAAATTCGGCTCGCCGATGGTCAGCGATATCACGTCCTTGCCCTCGGCCCGCAGCGCGCGGGCCTGGATTGTCATCTGAACGCTGGCAGCGACCGGAACCTTTTCCAGCCGCCGGGCGAGTGCGGGCATCAGGTCAAGCCTATCACTTCAGCCCCTGGCAGAAATGCTGGATGCGGGTCATCGCCTCCTTCAACTGCTCCATCGAGGTGGCGTAGCTGATGCGGAAATGGCCGGGATAGCAGAACGCCGCGCCGTGCACCGCGGCCACCATCTCCTCCTCCAGCAGCGCGGTCACGAACGCCGAGTCATCGGTGATTTTCGTGCCCCCCCGGCTGGTCTTGCCGATGCAGCCATGCACCGAGGGGAACACGTAGAACGCGCCCTCCGGGTTGTGGCAATGGATGCCGGGGGCGGCGTTCAGCATCGAAACCACCAGGTCACGCCGCTGCTCATAGGACGCGCGCATCGTCTCGATGAAATCCTGCGGTCCGTTCAGCGCTTCCAGCGCGGCGAACTGGCTGATCGAGCTGGACGACGAGGCGCTCTGGCTTTGCAGCTTGTCCATCGCCTTGATCAGCTGCACCGGGCCGCCGACATAGCCGATGCGCCAGCCGGTCATCGCATAGGCCTTGGACACGCCGTTGACGGTCAAGGTGCGGTCCTTCAGCCGCGGCTCCACCTGCAGGATGGTCGCCGGCCGGAAGCCGTCATAGGCGAGCTTTTCGTAGATATCGTCGGTAAAGATCCAGACATGCGGGTGGCGCATCAGCACCTCGCAGATCGGTTTCAGGTCTTCGGCCGAATAGGCGGCACCGGTCGGGTTGCACGGGTTGTTCAGCATGAACCATTTAGTTTTGTCAGTAATCGCCGCTTCCAGCGCTTCCGGGCGGATCTTGAAGCCGTGATTCTGCTCGCACGGCACCAGCACCGGCGTGCCATCGGCGACCGCCACGATGTCGGGATAGCTGACCCAGCACGGCGAGGGGATGATCACCTCGTCGCCCTTCATGCAGGTGGCGAGCATGGCGTTGAAGATGATCTGCTTGGCGCCGTTGGAGATCATCACCTCCTCGCGCTGGTAGTCGATGCCGGAATCGCGCTTGAATTTTGCCACCACCGCGTCGCGCAGCGCAGGCATGCCGGCGACATCGGTGTATTTTGTTTCACCGGCCTGCATGGCGCGGATCGCGGCGTCCTTGACGTTCTGCGGCGTGTCGAAATCGGGCTCCCCGGCGGACAGGCTGATCACGTCATGGCCGGCGGCCTTCAGCGCGCGCGATTTGGCGTGCACCGCCATGGTCTGGCTGGGGCTGATACGGTCCAGGCGTTCGGCGATGAGTTGCATGACGGGCAAGGCGCTCCTGCGCGGGGTGACAGATAAGCCCGGGGATACAGGCGGGCCGAAACAAGCGGGCAAACCTAGTCAAACCTGCGCCGCAGGGCAACCGGGCGATCCGATCGGGTCGGCGCGCCGGCCGATGGCGCGACCGTTCCCAGTTGACGCCACATCCCCCCTGTTCCAGCCTTCCGGCACCCAAAAATCATCCGGCCAGCAGAGCCGGACACGGAGAGAAGCATGGCGGATTACACGGTTGGCGATCTGGTCGCCGAATTTCTCGCGGCCTGCGGGGTCGAGACGGTGTTCGGCATCGCCTCGGTGCACAACATCCCGATGCTGGACGGCATCGGGAAGCGTAACGCCATCCGCTACATGATGACGCGCGGCGAGATGGGCGGCGTGCATATGGCCGACGGATATGCCCGCGCCTCCGGACATCTGGGGGTGTTCTTCTCCTCCACCGGCCCAGGGGCGGCCAACGCCGTCGGCGGGCTGGTGGAGGCGCAGTTCGCCGGCTCTTCGGTGCTGCACATCACCGGCCAGACCGCGACCCAATATGTCGACAAGGAACTCGGCACCGTGCACGACGTGCCGGACCAGCAGGGCATGCTGGCTTCGGTGTCCAAAGCATCCTATCGCGTGCGCCAGGCGAACCAGGCTTTGGGCGTGCTGACCCGGGCGGCGGTCGATGCGCTGACCCCGCCACGCGGACCGGTCAGCGTGGAGGTGCCGATCGATATCCAGCGCACCAAGATCGAGCGTCCGGCGATGCTGGATAATTTCACCCTGCCGCTGCCGCCGCCGCTGATCCCGGCGGAAGCAGCACTCGATGAGCTCGCCGGCCGGGTGCTGGCGGCGAAGCGGCCGATGCTGTGGCTCGGCACCGGTGCCGCCGGCGCCGGCGGCGCGGCGGCGCGGCTGCTGGATATGGGTTTCGGCATGGTCAGCAGCTGGAAGGGCCGCGGCGCGGTGTCCGAAGACAACCCGATGAACCTCGGCGGCATGCACGGCAACGGCATGAAGGGGATCGCCGATTTCTACCAGACCGTGGATCTGCTGCTGGTGGTGGGGGCGCGCGTGCGCGGCCAGGAGACCGGGGATTTCTCGCTGAAGCTGCCGGCGAATTTGATCCAGGTGGACATCGATCCGCTGGCGAACGGGCGCACCTATGCCAACAAATATTTCGTCAGCGGCGATGCGAAGCTGGTGCTGGAAGGCCTGCTGAAACGCCTCCAGGGCAAGACCAAGTTCGATCCGGCCTTCCCGACCGAATTCCAGAAGATGAAGCAGACCGCGCAGGCGGAATTCCAGGCGACGCTGGGCCCGTATGGCAGTTTCCCGGCGCAGCTGCGCGCGGTGCTGCCGCGCGACGCGATCTGGGTGCGCGATGTGACGCAGAACGCCAGCACCTGGGGCAACCGGCTGTTTCCGATCCATGACACCACAAGCAACGTCTATCCGGTCAGCGCCGGGATCGGCCAGGGCATGCCGCTCGGTATCGGCGCCGCCGCGGCGGCCAAGGGGCGCAAGACCATCGCCATGGTCGGCGATGGCGGCTTCTTCCTGAATGTCGGCGAGTTGTGGACCGCGGTGCAGGAAAATTTGGATATCGTTATTCTGGTGATGAACGACCAGGGCTACGGCGTCATCAAGCGCATCCAGGACAGCCTGCAGGGCGGCCGGCGGTTCTTCGGCGATCTGCAGGGGCCGGACCTTGGCGAGTTGGCCGGCATTGCCAGAATTCCGTTTTTCAAATGCACCGACGGCGAAACCTTCGGCCCCACCGTGGCCGAGGCGCTGAAGGTCAACGGCCCCTGCCTGATGGAGGTCGATATGTCGGAGGTCGGCGAATTTCCGCCGTACTATCCGTTCAATATCCGCCCGCAGGGCTGAGGGGAACGACCATGCACTGGACCGACCGGCGGCAGAAGTTTCGGGCCGTTCTTGCTGGCGATATCTGCGTGTATCCGGGATCGGTGCATGACCCGATTTCAGCGCGCATCGCCGAGGATCTGGGCTTCGAACTCGGCATGTTCGCCGGCTCCATAGGCTCGTTCACGGTGCTCGGCGCGCCGGACGTCATTGTCATGACACTGACGGAGTTCGCCGCCCAGGCCTACCGGATCGGCCGCGCCGGCAATCTGCCGCTAATGGTGGATGCCGATCATGGCTTCGGCAATGCGCTGAACGTGATGCGCACGGTGCAGGAACTGGAGACCGCCGGGGTCGGCGGGATGTCGATCGAGGACACCAACCTGCCGCGGCCGTTCAACGAGCCCAAGCCGGTGCTGCTCAGCCTCGCCGAGGGCATCGGCAAGATGCGCGCCGCGGTCGCCGGGCGGCAGGACCCGCTGTTGAGCCTGTTCGCGCGCACCAGCGCACCGGGCATCACCGGCACGGAAGATGCGATCGAGCGGGTAAAGGCCTATTCGCAAACCGGCGTGGATGCGATCTTCCTGGTCGGCGTGCAGGACCGCGCGCAGCTGGATGCGATTTCGCAACACACGCATCTGCCGATCATGCTCGGTGGATTGGCCGGCGATATGGCCGACAAGACCTATCTGGCGTCGCGCAAGGTGCGGATCGCGTTGCAGGGGCACCAGCCATTCTCGGCCGCGGTGCAGGCGATCCACAACACGCTGAAGGCGCTGCGCGACGGCGTGGCGCCGAAGGATTTGCCGGGCATCGCCTCGGCCGCGCTGATGAAGCAGGTTACCCGCGAAGCCGCCTACGATTCCTGGACCGAGGAGTTTCTCGATGGCTGAGCTTTTGCGGATCCCGTGACCGAATGGGGCGGCACGATCGGGTTAGCGGACTGGCGGGCGCCAGGATTTTCGGCGCGCTGTCCGCGCGCAACAAAAACCAATGCCGGTGATCGGTTACCTGAGTTCGGCTTCGCCTAATTCTGGGTGGCGTCGCCAGAAGCGGCTATCATGAGGGCCAGAACGTGTCGATCCAATATCGGTGGCCCGAGGTGATCGAATGAGGCGGCGGGAGCTTGTCGGAGCGGCCGGGGCGGCGTTGCTTGGCCTTCCGCAGATCGGTCACGCTCAGCTTCCGTCGAAACTGCTGCGGGTGGGCTGGCTGTGGATCGGGCGATCCACCGGCGACCCCCAGGAGGTGGCCGGCTTCCGTCAGGGGTTGCAGGAGTTCGGCTACGTAGCCGGGCGCGACATCCTCGTTGACTACCGCTTCGGCGAAGGCCAGCCGGAGCGCCTCGGCGCACTCGCGGCCGAGCTGATGCAGCTGCATCCGGATGTGCTGGTCGCGTTCGGCACGGCGGTGATGGAGGCGATCCGCAATTCGACCGGCAATCTGCCGATCGTTTCCTTGACCGGTGATCCGGTCGGCGCGGGGTTCATCGCCAGCCTGGCGCGGCCGGGCGGTCATATCACCGGAGTCTCAATGATGCAGGGTCAGGAGGGCCTGACCGGCAAGCGGATCGACCTGCTGATCGACGCGGTGCCGGCGGCCACCCGGATCGGCATGATGTTCAATCCCGATTATCCGGTGGCGGCACCGGGCATCGCTCAGGCGCGGGAAGTGGCGGGCCGGCGCGGACTTGTGCTGGTCCCATTGCCAATGCGGCATGTGAACGAGATCGACGCGGCAATCACCTGGCTCGCGCAGGAACAGGTTCATGCCGTGAACGTCGACCCGGTCGATCCGTTTATTAGCTACCAGCGGGAAATGGCTCGGCTGCTGCTGCAATTTCGTATTCCCGCGGTGTCGGAATTGCGGTTGCTGATCGAGTCCGGAGGCCTGCTTTCCTATGGGCCCAGCATCTTCGATGCGTCACGGCGACTGGCGTATTTCGTGGATCGTATCTTGAAGGGAGCCCAGCCGGCGAACCTGCCGGTCGAACAGGCGAGCAAGCTCGAATTGGTGGTGAACCTGAAAACCGCGAGGCTGCTCGGTATCGAGGTGCCGCCGCTCCTGCTGGCCCGCGCCGACGAGGTGATCGAATGACCGTTCGCGGCGATGCCAGCCGCAGCCGGCTCCCCCGTCTTTCTCTGGCGCCGAAACTGGCGTTGGCGTTCATCGGCCTGGTGGCGCTGGTGCTGCTGATCAACGGCGCGCTGGGCATGTGGCTGACCTATGATCAGGCCAAGCGCGCGGCGGTTCGCGTGCAGCAGGAAAAAGCCCAGGCCGCGGCCGAGCGCGTCGAACAGTTCATCGCCGAAATCGAAAGCCAGCTCGGCTGGACCACGCGGGCGGAATGGGCGCGCGTCGAGCCCGAACAGCGCCGCTACGACTTCATCCGCCTGCTGCGCCAGGTTCCCGCGATCACCGAGCTGACCTATATCGACGGCACCGGCCATGAACAGCTGCGCCTGTCGCGGCTGGCGCCCGACAGCGTCGGCGGCGGCGGCGATGTCGCCAGCCAGCCGCGCTTTCGCGAAGCGGTGGCGAAACATGTCTGGTACGGTCCGGTCACGTTCCGCCAGGGCTCGGAGCCCTACATGACCATCGCGCTCGCCCATGCCGGGCGCAATCCCGGCGTCACCGCGGCGGAAGTCAACCTCAAGCTGGTATGGGACGTGCTGACCGCGCTCAAGGTCGGCGAGGGCGGCTATGCCTATCTGACCGACGCACGCGGCCGGCTGGTCGCCCACCCGGATATGAGCCTGGTGCTACGCGATACCGATTTTTCCCGCCTGCCGCAGGTCGCCGCGGCGCTGGCCAGGGATGCCAACCCGACCAATGCGGCGATCGGGATCAACGGAAGGACGGTGCTGTCCGCCCATGCCGCGGTGGCGAAAACCGGCTGGATCGTGTTCGTGGAGCTGCCGACGCGCGAGGCGCTGGCGCCGGTGTATGCGACCTTGGCGCAAACCGCGCTGATCCTCGGTTTCGGCCTGCTGCTCGCCGCCATCATGGGGGTGCTGACCGCGCGGCGCATGGTCCGCCCGATCCGCGCGCTGCAGGCCGGTGCGGATCGGCTCGGCCAGGGCGATCTGACGCAGCGGATCGATGTTCATACCGGCGATGAGATCGAGACGCTGGCCGATCGGTTCAACACGATGGCCGGCCGCATCCAGGAAAGCTACGAGACGCTGGAGGCGCAGGTCGAGGCGCGCACCCATGAGCTTGCCCGCTCGCTGGAGGAGCTGCGCGCTGCGCAGGCCCGTCTGGTGCAGACCGAGAAGCTGGCCTCGCTCGGCCAGCTCACCGCCGGGATCGCGCATGAGATCAAGAACCCGCTCAATTTCGTCACGAATTTTTCCGATCTTTCCGCCGATCTGCTCGACGAGCTGAGCCAGGCGCTGGCGCCGGAAAAACTCGACCTGGCCGCCGATACCCGCGCGGAGATCGACGATCTGACCGCGATCCTGAAGGGCAATCTGCAGAAAATAGCCGAGCACGGCAGGCGCGCAGACAGCATCGTCAAAAACATGCTGGCGCATTCGCGGACCGCGTCGCGGGAACGCGGGCATGTCGATCTGAACGCGACCGTGGAGGAAGCGCTGAACCTGGCCTTTCACGGGGCACGGGCCGAGCGGCCGGATTTTAATATCCGCCTGGACCGGGATTTCGATCCGCAGGCGGGCAGCATCGAGGTGTTCGCGCAGGAATTCACCCGGGTGCTGCTGAACCTGATCGGCAACGGCTTCTACGCCGCGGGCAAGCGTGCCGAAATAAAGGGGGAGCCGGGCTTCGAGCCGAGCCTGCTTCTGGCCACGCGCGATCTGGGGGATCGGGTGGAAATCCGCGTGCGCGATAACGGCACAGGGATTCCCGCCGCTATCCGGGAGAAGATTTTCAATCCGTTCTTCACCACCAAACCGGCCGGCGAAGGCACCGGCCTCGGCCTGTCGCTGAGCTATGACATCATCGTCCAGCAGCATGGCGGCAGCCTCACGGTCGAGACTGTGCCCGGAGATCACACGGAGTTCACCATCAGGCTGCCCCGGGCGCCCGCGGGGGCGGCATAGAGATGCGCCGCCCGGCTTCGTCGGGCGGCGGCAGCGCGGCGCAACCGGCCAGCGCCGCCTGGATAACCGCCTGGCGGTCGGGCGGGAAGGGCGCGGTGCGGCGGGTCGAGAGATCGACATGCAGCGCCATCAGTTCCTGCACCGCGGCGCGAAAACCTTGTTCCGCATGGAACATCTCGTGGAAATAATGGAGCCGCTTGGCATCGGCGCCGAGCAGCCTGGTCTGCACGCGCAGCCGGTCGCCGAGTTTCACCTCGTTCTCGTAGATCGTGTGGGTTTCCACGGTGAAACAGGAATTGCCGGTGGCCTGCCGATAAGGCAGCCAGATTCCCAGCCGGTCGTATAGCGCATCGGTCGCCTGATCGAACACCACCACGTAATAGGCGAGGTTCAAATGGCCGTTATAATCGATCCATTCGGGCAGGACCGTCGCTTCATGGAGGACTGGAAAGCCGAAATCGTTCATGCCGCCAGCTTGTTGGCGCGGCGTTGACCGGTCAAGCGGCACTTCCTATCAAGACCCTGTGGGCAGCGGGGATCGAGAGCTGAATGAACGAAGCTGACGGCCTGCCGCCGGCGGAGCGCCGCCGGGCGATGGCCACGCTGTCGATCGCCATCTGCATCTCCGTGCTGGCCACCGCGATCGCCAACATCGCCTTGCCGGCGATCGCGCAGGATCTCGGGGTAAGCCCGGCGCTGTCGATTTGGGTGGTCAACGCCTATCAGCTGGCGGTCACGGTCTCGCTGCTGCCGCTGTCCTCGCTCGGCGACATCTATGGCTATCGCCGGGTGTATCTGTGCGGGTTGGTGGTGTTCTGCGTCGGCTCGTTGGCCTGCGGCCTGGCCGGCACGCTGCCGCTGCTGGTGGCCGGACGGGTGTTGCAGGGGTTTGGCGCCGCCGGGATCATGAGCGTCAATACCGCGCTGGTGCGGTATATCTATCCGCGCTCCCAGCTGGGGCGGGGGATCGGCATGACGGCGCTGATCGTGGCGACCTCCTCGGCCGCCGGACCGTCGCTGGCGGCGGCGATCCTGGCGGTCGCGCCCTGGCAGTATCTGTTCATCTTCAACGTCCCGCTCGGGCTGCTGGCTTTGGTGCTGGCGCTGCGCGCGCTGCCGGCGACGCCGCGGGCCGGGCACACATTCGATCTGGCGAGCGCGCTGCTGAACGCGGCCAGTTTCGGGCTGATGTTCATCGGTATCGACGGGTTCGGCCATGGCCGCGGCGGGGCCTTGTCGCTGGCCGAGCTGGCGGTCGGTATCGGGGTCGGCTGGGTGTTCGTCCGCCGGCAATTATCGCTGACCGCGCCGATGCTGCCGGTGGATCTGTTCCGCCTGCCGGTGTTTGCGCTGTCCGTGGTTACCTCGGTCTGTTCCTATGCCTGCCAGACGCTGGCCTATCTGTCGTTGCCGTTCTATTTCCAATATGTCGGCGGTCAGTCGCAGGTCGAGACCGGGCTGCTGATGACGCCCTGGCCGGCGGTGGTGATCATCATCGCCCCGATCGCCGGGCGGCTGTCGGACCGCTATCCCGCGGGGCTGCTGGGCGGCTGCGGCCTGGCGGTGCTGACGGTCGGTATGCTGCTGCTGACCGGCATCCAAGCCGATGCGCCCTGGACCGATGTGGCGTGGCGCATGCTGGTCTGCGGCATCGGCTTCGGCTTCTTCCAGTCGCCCAACAACCGCGCCCTGATCGGCAGCGCGCCGCGCGAACGCAGCGGCGCCGGCAGCGGCATGCTGTCCACCGCAAGGCTGACCGGGCAGACCATCGGCGGTCTGATCGTGGCGGTGCTGCTGGCGCTGACCGGCGGTGGGATAGAGGGGGTGGCCCGAGGCGCGCAATGGTCGCTGATGATCGGCGCCGGGTTCGCCGGCGTGGCGATGGTGATGAGTTTTCTGCGGCTGCGCGGGGTGCAGGCCGCCTAAGCCGGGAAGCGGGCGGGGTTCTCGTTCGCGCTGGCGTGGTTCATCGCCGCGCCTAAGTCCGAGTGATGATCCTCTGCACGGCCTTGCGCAGTTCCGGATCGTGATCACTCGACAAATCGCGTTTCGAAGGATGCCGGCCAGCCTCCCGAACCGCGGCAATCACCGCATCGGCCGATTGAATGCGTTGCGCCTCTTCCAGCTGTCTAAGATAGTCCCACGTGGTCAGTAGAATCAGCCGCTCCGGATCGATGATGCTCAGCCGCTCGGCATCCCGGTCATCGCTCAGGAGCAACGCGCGATCTTCAACCCCGAGCGGATAGGTGCGAACCAGCTCCAGCGCCGCGCGCTCCCCCACATCCCGCGGCAGCCTGCCACCCTGGGCTTCCAAAACACTGGTCGCCTGCTGGAAGATTTCGGTCGGTTCTATCCGAACCGTCTGCATGTGAGCGCGGTACCAGTCGATGATTTCCTGGGCCCCGAGCTTGCCCGCCGCGGCTGTCGGCGGCGAGCGTTATCAGCGGTGCGGCGTCGGTAACGATGAGTTTGATGTCAATGGCCATGACGAAGGCGAGGCTGAGGGATCGCCCTTGCTCTCGCCAAACGCGCATCATGGGCCGGCGTGGAGGCCGGCAGCGGAAACTTGAGATCGCTTTGCGATAACGCAATCACCAGGTCCGCATAATCTCTCAGGCCGGCGCGCTCGATCGCGGCGCGCGTGCCGAGTTGACCGGCGGAATAGTTGCGCAGAATTTCGAGTTGTTGAGGCGTGACAGGATGATCCATCAGCGTTTCGTACCACGGGAGCGCCGCCGTGTCATTCTTCTCCGTTATTCAGCCAAATGGCGCTTGGTTTCGCTATCGCGCCTCGGTCCAACTCTCCGAAAACGCCAGCGCGCAGGTGCTGAACTTGCGTCCCTCGCGCTCGCGTGGCCAGGGGGTGCCGGCGGCGGCGATGCCGTTGCGGGTGACGCGGGCGCCGAGGCAGGGGATCAGCACCGTGCAGACGCCGTAGGGGCGGGCGGAGTCGTCCTTTGGGTCGGTGTGGATCAGCAGCGGATCGCCGATTTCGTGCCAGGTCAGCGCGATCTCCTCGTCCCAGGAAGTCAGCCGTTCGGTCCAGAAATCGCGGGCATCGCCGTCGCGGCTGAACTCGGCATCGGTCACCGGGATCGTGGTGTCCTTCAGTTCGGCGTTCAGCATTCCCTGCACCGTGCCCTGCAGCCAGCGCGCCATGGCGATGTTGTCGGTGTAGATGCGCCAGCGATTATCGGTCAGCTCGCTGTTCAGATACAGCACGTGGCCAGGTCCGGCGGGGCAGAACAGGATGCGCCAGAAACTGGCGTTGGTGGTGACCGCGCCGGTGTCGGCGGCGCTGAGGCGGATGAACGGGTTTTCCCCGGTCAGGATCACGCGATTGGGGTCGGCGGCCATGTGGTTTCTCCGGATGAAAGTGCTTTACAGGACCCCTTCGGGGCGCAGGCGTTGGGGCAGGCTGGCCAGGCTTTCGGGGGTGTCGAAATCGCGCAGCACGGCATCGTCGCCCATTTCCACCTCGGCCACGAACTCGGCGTATTTGCCGACCAGCGAGCGGGCGCCGGTATCGCCGGATAGTTGCAGTATCTCCGAAAAAAACCGCCGATCCCACAGCATCGGATTGCCCTGCTTGCCGCGGAACGTCGGCAGCACGATCAGCCTTCCCTCGCCGGGGTCGTAGGCTTCCAGCAGCCGGTCGATCATCCGCCCGGTCACCAGCGGCATGTCGCCCAGGCAAACCACCACCGCCGCGCTGTCGGGCGGCAGGGCGGCGATGCCGGCTTTCAGGCTGGCCGATAAACCCTCCGCGTAATCGGGGGCGTGCACATAGCGCACCGGGCGGCCACCGAGCGCTTTCTCCACCTGTTCGGCCATGTGCCCGGTCACCACCAGCACCGGGCGGGCCAGGCTGGACAGCAAATTCTCCACCACCCGCGCGATCATGGTCTTGCCGGTCCGGTCGGCCACCAGCAGCTTATTGTGCGGCGCCATCCGCCGCGATCTTCCGGCTGCCAGCACCAAAGCGGCGATGGTCGGCGCGCTGCGCGGGGCGAGGCCGGAGCGCGGCGTCGACGGCGCTTTTTCCCGTGGCAGGGGCCTGGTATCCATCTCCTTCAGCAGGCCGCCGACGCCCATCCGCATGATATCGCCCGGCCCGATCGCCAGTCCGGCGAACAGCCGGAAGAACACGAAATCGATGCCGTTCAGCGCCGGGCTGCGGGCGCAGCCGGGCAGCACCAGCGCCGGGCGCTCGCCGATCCGGCCCAGGCAGATCAGGTTGCCGGGGTCCACCGGCATGCCGAAATGCAGGATTTCCCCGCCCGCCGCCACGATGCCGGCCGGGCCGACATCGCGCCGGTCCACCACCGCGGAGGCGCCCACCACCAGCAGCAGATCGGCGCCATCGGCGATCAATAGGCGCAGCGCCCCGGCGATCGCCGCTGCGGTGTGTTCGCAGCGGACCGGCGCCAGCAGGCTGCCGGTCAGCGCCTTCACCCGCGCTTGGGTTACCGCGATGGTTTTTTCGGTCGTGCTTGTCTTCAGCCCGGGCAATTCGCTGACCACCAGCCCGACCTTCAGATGACGGAACGGATGCAGCGTCAGCACCGGGCCGCCTTGCCGGGCCAGGGCTTCCGCCACGGTCAGCATGGTGCCAGGCACGGCAAAGGGGATGATCTTGATGGTTGCCACCAGATCTCGCGGCGCGACCACGGCGTAGTCGGGCAGGGTGCCGATGGTCAGCGCCTCGTCCACCGAGTTCAACCGGTCGATCCGCGCGCCATCCACGCGCAACAGCCCAGCCGCCTCCGCCACCAGATTGACCCGTCCGGTCGCGGCGCGCGAGCGCGCCAGCAGCGGCGAGACCAGCGGGGTCGCCAGCCGGTCGGCGGCAACATCCTCGGGCACATCGCCCGGTTCCAGCCGGGCGGCGATCACCTCGGTGCGTCCGGCATCGCGCAAAAGACCGATCGCGGATTCGTCCAGCAATGACCCCTTGCGCAGCATCTTCTCGCCCAGACGCTGGCTATGCGCCAGGATCGCGCCCTTGGCCTCGTCCAGCGCGACCGGGCCGAATTTCATGCGGCCTGCTTCTGACCCAGCGGCGAGCCGCGGCGCGCGGCGACGATTTCCGCCATCACCGCCAGCGCGATCTCCGGCGCGGTCACCGCCTCGATGTTCAGCCCGACCGGGCCGCGGATGCGCTGCATCGCCGCGTCGCTGTGGCCCAGCTCGCGCAGCCGGTCCAGCCGGCGGCCATGGGTTCGCCGCGAGCCGAGAGAGCCGATGTAGAAGGCGTCGGATTTCAGCGCCCGGTCCAGCGCGGGATCGTCCAGCTTTGGGTCATGCGTCAGGGTCACCACGGCGGTGCGGGAATCCGGGGCCAGCGCATCCAGCGCCTCGTCGGGCCATGCGGTGGACACCGTCACGTTCGGAAAGCGCTCATCGCTGGCGAAGGATTTTCGCGGATCGACGACAATGACGGAAAAGCCGCAGGCCGACGCGAACGGCACCAGCGCCTGGGCGATATGCACGGCGCCGACCACGATCAGCCGCAGCGGCGGGTTATGGGCGTGCAGAAACCAGTTCTGGTCGCCGATTTTTACCGTGCCGCTGCGGTCGGCGGCCAGTTTCTCGGCGGCCGCTGCATTGAGCTCGTCAGGCGCGGCCGGGTCGGGCAGCAGCTTCTGCTCGCCGCCGGGAAGCTGGGTGGCCAGCACCACCGGGCGCTTTTCTCGTTTCGCCTGCGCCAGCGCCGCCAGAATTTCGGGTGTCACGACAAAGCTTCCACAAACACCTTCAATTTGCCGCCGCAGGCCAGGCCAACCTCCCACGCGCGTTCGTCGGTGACTCCGAAATCCAGCAGCTGCGGCACGCCGGTCGCCAGCGTCTGCATCGCCGCGTCCGACACCGCGCCCTCGATGCACCCGCCGCTGACCGAGCCGGCCATGCGGCCCGACCGGGTCACCACCAGCTGGCTGCCGGCCGGGCGGGGAGAACTGCCCCAGGTTTCGGTGACGGTGGCGATGGCCACCTGCTCGCCTTCCGCCTTCCAGGCAGCGGCGATTGCCAGAAAATCTTCGGGAAAGTCCTGCGGTTGGTCGATCATGCGCTATTCCTTTCCAATGCTCCGCGAAACCCGACAGGTCGCGACAGCAGCTCGACCAGACCGCGAAGACTGGCCAGATTATGCACCGGGCGGAACTCGTCCACATGCGGAAGCATGGCGCGGATACCCTGCGATTTTGGCTCGAATCCCGACCAGCGCAACAGCGGGTTCAGCCATATCAGCCTTGTGCAGGAACGATGCAGCCGGTCCATGTTTTCGGCCAGCCCGTGGGCGCCGTCGCGATCCAGCCCGTCGGTGATCAGCAGCACCACCGCACCCTGGCCCAGCACCCGGCGCGACCAGTTTTGATTGAACTGCGCCAGCGCCTCGCCGATCCTGGTGCCACCCGACCAGTCCGGCACCACGTGAGAGACCATCTGGAACGCCACCTCGGGATCGCGATGGTGCAGCTGGCGGGTGATGTTGGACAGCCTGGTGCCGAACAGGAAAATCTGCACGCGGTCGCGCTCGTTGGTGACAGCATGCAGAAAATGCAGCAATATCTGTGCATAGCGAGACATACTTCCGGATATGTCGCACAGCACCACCAGCGGCGGCGGCCGGGTGACCCGCCGGCTTCGGGCAATCTGCAGAATCTCGCCGCCCTGGCGCAGGCTGTTGCGGATGGTGCGGCGCAAATCGATGGACGGCCCGAGCGGGTCGGGGCGCCGGCGGCGCGTGCGGCGCAGATCGAGCGGCAGCCGCAGGCGCTTGATCTCCTGCTTGGCGGCGTTGATCTCGGTCGCGCCCATGGCCTCGAAATCCATGGTCTGCAGCCGCTCGCGCTCGCTGACGGTCAGCACCGCGTCAATATGCGGGGGCTCGTCTTTGGGTTTGGACGCCGGCGGGCGTTTCGGTGCCATCGCCTCGGCGACCCGCCGCGACGCGGGGGGCGGGCGATCCGGCTTTTTCTCTTTCTGCGCTTCCATCAGCGCCATCGCCGCCGCCTGTTCGGCCAAAGCCGGGTCGCGCCAGAACAGCGAGAATGCCTGGTCAAACACCTCCGCGTGCTCGTGGCGGTGGATCATCGCCGAGCGCAGGGCAATGCGGGTTTCGCCGCGGTTGCCGAGATCGATCAGCGAGACCGCAAGCTGTGCAGCCAGGGTTTCCGGCGGCCCCACCGGCAGCCCGGCGCGGCGCAGCAGCCGGGCAAAATGCAGGATGTTGGCGCCGAGCGTTCCAACGGACGCTGGCACCGCATCCGCGACGTTCATGCGCTCTCGACCGCCTCGCCCACTAGACGGGCGGCCTCCGCGCCTCGGATTTTGGCGATATCATCCTGATATTTAAGCAAAACCCCCAACGTGTCATCGACCGCTCCAGGGGCGAGTTCGGTCTTGTTCAGGTAGGTCAGCGCGTTCGCCCAGTCGATCGTCTCGGCCACGCCCGGCAGTTTGAAAAGATCGGCGCCGCGCAGTTGCTGCACGAACGCCACCACCTGGGCCGACAGCAGGGCCGGCACCTCGGGGGCTTTCACCGCCAGGATCGCCCGCTCGCGCGCCGCATCCGGGTAATCCACCCAGTGATACAGGCAGCGCCGGCGGATCGCGTCATGCACTTCGCGGGTGCGGTTGGAGGTCAGCACCACCACCGGCACGGTGGTCGCCTTCAGGGTGCCGAACTCCGGCACTGTGATCTGGAAATCGGCCAGCAGCTCCAGCAGGAATGCCTCGAACGGCTCGTCGGCGCGGTCCAATTCGTCGATCAGCAGCACCGAAGGCGGCAAATCGGGGTCGATCGCCGACAGCAGCGGCCGGGCCTGGAGAAATTCGCGGGTATAGAGGCTGTTCGACAGCTCGCGCCCGTTCGCCTGGCCGGCGGCTTCGGCCAGGCGGATCGCCATCAGCTGGCGCGCGTGGTCCCATTCATAGGCCGCGGCCGACAGATCCATGCCGTCATAGCATTGCAGCCGCACCAGCCGGCGGCCGAGCCCGGCGGCCAGAACCTTGGCGATTTCGGTCTTGCCGGTGCCGGGTTCGCCCTCCAGAAACAGCGGCCGGCCCATCGCCAGCGCCAGATGCACCGTGGTCGCCAGTTCGTGGTCGGCGATATAGCCCTGGGCCGCCAGCAAGGCGGCGGTCTCGGCGACTGTGGCGGGAAGCATTCTAGAGGTAGCCCCGCAACAGCGACAGCAGAACCACCGCCACAACGACGATGCCGGCCCAGACGATCGGCTTCAGGCCCAGCAACTCGCGCGGGAGCAGGGCGCTGACGGGGAGCGAGGGCACCGGCTTCAGCTCGGCGTCGGATTTATCGGTGAGGCTGGATGCGGCAACGGGAACCGGCGTCAGCGCGGCGGTGAAGCGGTCGAAGAACTGGTCCGACAGCTGCTTGGCGGTGGCGTCGATCAGCCGGGCGCCGAGCTGGGCGATCTTGCCGCCGACCTGCGCCTTGACGTCATAGGTCAGCAGGGTCGCAGCCCCTTCATCGGTCAGCTTCACCTTCGCGCCGCCCTTGGCGAACCCGGCGACGCCGCCCTGGCCTTCGCCGGTGATGGTGTAGCCGTTCGGCGGATCGATGTCCGACAGCGTGACCGTGCCGGTGAATTTGGCCGTGATCGGGCCGATCCTCAGCGCAGCTTTGGCCTTCAGATCGTTGTCGCCTGTTTTCTCCAGGCTTTCACAGCCGGGGATGCAGGCTCGAAGCACCTCGGTGTCGTTCAGGGCTTCCCAAACCTTTTGCCGCGGCGCTGGAATGCGCCGCTCGCCTGACATATCCATCTGCCGCGAACTCCCGGTTGCGCTGCAGGGAGGTTACTTGCAGGGTCAGGCCCATGCAACCGAATGCACCTGCCAGCGGGGCCATCATGCGTTACCGACATAGCTTGACCTTCTTTTTGCTGATTTTCACATGCCTGCTGATGGCTCCCGCCAGCGCGGTGGCCGCTTCGCCTGCCGCTGCGCAATTCGGACCGGTCTGGGGCCTGCCGTTCCTGGGCATGCTGCTGTCGATCGCGGTGTTTCCCATCCTGGCGCCCCGGTTCTGGCACCGGCGGATGGGTCTGGTGGCGCTGGGCTGGAGCCTGGCTCTGCTGGTGCCGATGGCGGCGATCTCCGGCATCGGCGTGGCGTCCCATGCGGTCTGGCACGCCGCCTGGATCGAGTTCTTGCCGTTTGTGCTGCTGCTGCTGGCGCTGTTCGCCGCTGGCGGCGGCATTCTGGTGCGCGGCGGCCCGTCCGGCACACCGGCTGGCAACACCGGCACGCTGGCACTTGGTATCGTGCTCGCGGGGGTGATGGGCACCACCGGGGCGGCGATGGTGCTGATCCATCCGATGCTGCGCGCCAATGCGCACCGCACCCGGAAATTGCACATCGTGATCTTCTTTATCGTGCTGGTGGCCAATGTCGGCGGCGCC
>JAYTXR010000308.1:0-7119 GCA_043742865.1 Acetobacteraceae bacterium | reverse complement strand
GGCGCCTCGATCTTCCAGCATAGCACGGTCTGGCCGCTGACCGGGGTCGGGGTCAGCCGCAGCGCCTGCACGGTCGGCGCCGGCGGGCCGTCATAGCTGTATTCGCTGACATGGGTGATCGCGATCCGCATGAAAATCCCTATCGGTCCGACTCTAACGGGCACTTCAGGCCGTTGGCTGAATCGGCCCAACAAATCAAGCTAGACTAGGGCTCTGACGCATGCTGAACCGTGTGATTGTGTCAGAGCCCTAGTTGAAATAGTAATCCACCGCAACCGCGTCGGCGGTGGCCGCGGTTCGGTTCAGGAACTCGGTCAGGAACTCATGCAGTCCCTGGCGAAAAATCGCCGGCACCGCGCAGCCGCGCAACCGTTCGCTGCTCTCGCGCGACAGGGCCAGGCTGGTCTCCCCGCCGCCGGTCAGCTCGGACAGCACGACCAGCGAGCGCTCGATCAAATCCTGGCAGAACCGCAGGCTGCGCGGCATCTCCGGGCGCAGGATCATGAAATCCGCTACGTTGCCCGGCCGGTAGCGATCCTTGTAGACATGCCGGTACGACCGGTGCGCGGAGACCGAACGCAGGATCGTCTCCCATTGATGGACACTGCGCTCCCCGCCCGCCGCCTCGTTGGTCGGCAGCAGCACGTTGTATTTGACATCCAGGATACGGGCCGTGTTGTCGGAGCGCTCGACAAACGTACCAAGCTGGCTGAAATGATAGCCCTCATTGCGCAGCAGCGTGCCCAGCACCGCGCCGCGGAACAGCGCCGAGCGTTGGCGCACCCAGTTCAGCAGTTCGGGCAGCCGGCCGGGGTTCAGATCGCCGGGCTGGAACGCGCCGAATTCGATCCAGGTGGAATTCAACGCCTCCCACACTTCGCGCGTCAGCGCCGTGCGCACCGAACGCCCGTTATGGCGCGCCGCTTCCAGACAGGAGCGCACCGAGGAGGCGTTGGAGCGGTCGAACAGCAGATAGCGCTGCACCGCCGCCGCGGTCAGACGAGCATTGCCTTCGCTGAAAGCCTCCAGACAGCCCGCGGCGGCCAGCGTGGATTGCCAGTCCTCACGGTAGCCGGAGCCGACATCCGGGGTGAGCGAAATCCGGTGGCCGACCTCGGTCAGCCGGGCGATGTTCTCCGCCCGCTCCATGTAGCGCGACATCCAGAACAGATTGGAGGCGGTACGTCCCAGCATGCTCAATCCTCCAGCACCCAGGTATCCTTGGTGCCGCCGCCCTGGCTGGAATTGACCACCAGCGATCCTTTCTTCATCGCCACCCGCGTCAGCCCCCCCGGCGTCACCCGCACCTGGTCGCCGACCAGCACGAACGGGCGCAGATCGACATGCCGCGGCGCCACCCCTTCCGGACAGAAGGCCGGGCAGGTGGACAGCGCCAGGGTCGGCTGGGCAATGTAGTTGGACGGGCGGGCGCGGATGCGCTCGGCGAAATCACTGCGTTCCTTACGGCTGGCATGCGGTCCGATCAGCATGCCGTAGCCGCCGGAGCCGTGCACCTCCTTGACCACCAGATCATGCAGATTGTCCAGCACGTAGCCTCGCTCGTCGTCGAGCGAGCAGCGGAAGGTCTGCACATTCTCCAGGATCGGCTTTTCCCCAGTATAGAAGGTAACGATCTCCGGCACATAGGCGTAGATCGCCTTGTCGTCGGCAATGCCCGTGCCGGGCGCGTTGACGATGGTGACCTTGCCGGCCCGGTACAGGTCGAACAGGCCGGGCACGCCCAGCAGCGAATCGGCGCGGAAATTCAGCGGATCGAGGAACGCATCGTCCAGCCGCCGATACAGCACATGCAACCGTTCCTTGCCTCGGATGGTGCGCATGTACAGCCCGCCAGTCTCGACGATCAGGTCGCTGCCCTGCACCAGTTCCACGCCCATCTGGTCGGCCAGGAAGGCGTGCTCGAAATAGGCCGAGTTGAACACCCCCGGCGTCAGCACCGCGATGCGCGGGTCGCCGTCGCAATGGGCGGGCGCCACGCTGCCCAGGGTCTGACGCAACAGCTCCGGGTAACGCTCCACCGGTGCGACCCGGTGGGCGGCGAACAGTTCGGGGAACAGATGCATCATCGCTTCCCGGTTCTCGAGCATGTAGGAAACGCCCGACGGGGTGCGCAGATTGTCCTCCAGCACGAAGAATCCGGTTTCCCCGGCGCGGACGATGTCGGTCCCGATGATATGCGCATAGACATTGCCCGGCGGATCAAAGCCCATCATCTCCGGCAGGAACGCGTCATTCTGGTTGATCATCGCGGACGGGATCTTGCCGGCGCGGACGATCTCCTGGCGGTGGTAGATGTCGTGCAGGAACGCATTCAGCGCCCGCACCCGCTGTTCGATCCCACGTTCGAGGAAGCGCCATTCGGCGGCCGAGATGATGCGCGGGATCATGTCGAACGGGATCACCCGCTCATTCGCCTCCGCCGCGCCATAGACCGCGAATGTGATCCCCAGCCGGCGGAAGATCGCATCCGCCTCCTGCTGCTTCTGGCGGAACGACGCCCGCGTCTGCGAGCCCAGCCACTGCACCAACCCGGCATAGGCCGGCCGTGGCGTTCCATCCATTCCCAGCATCTCATCGAAGAACGCCGACTGGCCTTCCGACATGTAGGCCTGGGTTTTCAGCACGGAACAGCGTCTCCAATGTTTTATGCGTATTCAGGCGTTAATGCGTATCCGATTGTCAGCCTACCCGCCCTGCCGGGGATTGGAAGCAATAAACGTGCCCCCGCGGGATGTGGAACCTTCGTCTCCGTTCCTTCCTTCGTCCGGCGCCCGGTGCAAGCGCGAATGGGGTATGACGAAAACCGCCACCGCGACGCCGATCAGCAGCAGGACCGCGGCCAATGACAGACCGAGGTAGAGGCTGCCGGTTTCCTGGAACGCCCAACCGACCACCGCAGGTCCCGACAGACCACCGAATTGGCCGAGCGCGCTGACCAGCGCGATCCCCATCGCCGCACCACGGCCTTCCAGATAGATCGGTGGAATGGTCCAGAATATCGTGAACACCGCATAGCCGCCGCCCGCGCTCAGCATCACCAGGAAAGCCGTTGTCCACAGGTTTCCCGCCGCCAGCGGCAGCGTCAGATAGGCCACCCCGGCCAGCAATCCGGTCGCCAGCAAATGCCAGCGCCGTTCGCCCACGCGGTCGGAATTGCGGCTGACCAGCAGCACGAAGATCGCCACCACGCTCCAGATGCCGGCCAGGATCCACGCCGCCTCGGTCACCGATCCGGCGCCGGATTTGCGCAGCAGGGTCGGAAACCAGATCTGGTTGGTGTTCAGGAACGCCATGGTGAAATACACCCCCACCATCAGCCAGACCTTGGAACTGGTCAGCACCTCGCGGATGTTGGTCGCCGGGGCGTGCGCGCGGGCCTGCCGGTCGGCTGCCATATCCGCGATCACCAGACGCTTTTCGGCCGGCGACAGGAAACGGGCATTCTCCGGCCGGTCGGTCAGCACGAAATACGCAGCCAACCCCAGCAGCACCGCCGGCACGCCGTCCACCAGGAACAGCCAGCGCCAGCCGCGCAGGCCCAGCAGCCCGTCCATGCCCTCCATCACCGCACCGGAAATCGCCCCGCCGAGCACCCCCGACAGCGGAATGCCGACCAGGAACAGGCTGGTCGCGCGACCCCGCTGATGGTTCGGAAACCAGAAGCTCAGATACAGCAGCACACCGGGGAAGAACCCCGCCTCGAACGCGCCGAGCAGGAAGCGCTGCACATAGAACCAGTATTCGTTCTGCGCATAAGCCATCGACACGATCACCAGGCCCCACAGCGTCATGATGCGCATCAGCGTTTTCGGCGCGCCGATGCGCAGCAGCAGCAGATTGCTGGGGATCTCGAACAGGATGTAACCAACGAAGAAGGCCGAGGTGATCAGGCCGAACACTGCCTCGTTCAGATGCAGGTCGGGCACGAATTGCAGCTTGGCATAGCCGATGCTGACGCGATCGAGGTAGTTTATTATGTAACAGGCCAGCAGAAACGGCAGCAGCCGGATCGCGATTTTCCGGTAAACAGCATCGCTGCTCGGCGCATGGGTGTCCATCGGCTTCGCGTCCCCCGTCCTTTGTCGTTCTGGGGACAGGATCACGCGGTACTGCATCGCCGGCAAGTACCCGGGGTGGCAAGGGGGGCGGCACGGCGGGGGCGATTGACCGAACGCGCCGGCGAACGCAGTCTCCCGCCACTTGGTTCAAACGGGGAAAAGTTCATGAAAGTAGGATTTATCGGCGTCGGCAACATGGGCGGGCCGATGTGCCGCAACATCATCCAGAACACCAATCACGAGGTGATCGTGTTCGACCTCAACCCCGACGCGGTAAAACTCTGCACCGATCTCGGCGCCTCGGCCGGCGGCTCGGTCGCCGATGTGGCCGCGCGCTGCGAGGTGGTGATCACCTCGCTGCCGATGCCCCGGAATGTGGAGGAAGTGGCCGCCGCGATCGCCGCCAATGCCAAGCCGGGCACGGTGTATATCGACCTCAGCACCAACTCCCCGGCCGTGGCCAGGCGGGTGGCCGACGCGCTGGCGATCAAGGGAATCGCGATGCTGGAGGCGCCGGTCAGTGGCGGTACGCCACGGGCGACCGATGGCACCATCGTCATCATGGTCGGCGGCGACGAGGCATTATGCGATGCGCAGCGCCCGCTGCTGAACGCGTTCAGTTCCGAGGTGGTGCATGTTGGCGATATCGGCATGGGCTCGGTGGCCAAGCTGATCAACAACATGCTGGCCTTCTGCAACATGGCCGCCGCCGCCGAGGCGCTGGTGATGGGGGCGGCATCGGGGATCGATCTGAAGAAGCTGGATCAGGTGATTTCCAACGCCTCCGGGTATTCCGCGGGCTACCGCTCGGTCGCCAACAAGAGTTTCGCCGGCGATTTCCGCCCGACCTTCGCGCTCGACCTGGCGCACAAGGATCTGCGACTGGCGCTGGAACTGGCCGACGAACTGGGCGTGCCCGGCATGATCGCGCCGCAGGTGATGAACCTGATGCGCATGGCGCGCGGAGTGGGCATGGGCGGCAATGACAGCACCACGATGATCCAGGTCTACGAGCAGGCCATCGGCCAGCAGGTCCGCATTTAATGATCTACATGGTCGAAATGGCGCTGGCCGAGAGCGAGCTGCATCGCCGCGCGGAGTGGGAGGCCTGGTACCTGTCACATCAAAAGATGCTGCTGACCCTTCCCGGCTTTTACGCCAGCCAGCGCTTCGAGGCGATCGAGCCGGCCGCCTCGCCGTTCGTGGCGCTGCATGAGGTTTCCGGGCCGGAACTGTTCACCAGCGAAGCCTACCGCGCCAAGGCCGGTCCAACCGGCACCGGGGAATGGCAGCACAAGATGCCGAACTGGCACCGCAACCTTTTTTCGGGTGTCGAGCACACGCCGGACGTGCGAATGGATCAATGGCTAGCGGTGATCGAAGACGGCGTGCCGGCGTCGCGCTGCGTGGACATGATGGAGATGCAATGGATGGAGGCCGCCGGGCTGGACGGCAATGTCCGGCGCCGGGCGATCGCGGTGGTGGACATGGCGTTCATCGCGACATCGTTCGCCACCGCGGAAGGTGTGCGGATGTGCCGGCCGTTGATGCCGCGCATTACGGGGGGAACGCGCCGCTCTTGAAGCCGCTCGGGTAGGCTCGGCATCCGAAGAACAGTCCCAGTCGCTACCCAGGCCGGCCCGCTACCCAGGCCGGCCGAGGCCGGCGATCCTGTTGCGCACGAAGACCAAATCCCACTGCCATTGGGCGTTGCTTGGATCGAGTTCCGCCAGACGGGTGGCAATGTCGAGGCCCTTCTGAAACGCCTCCAGCGCCGCGGCGACGTCGCCCTGGGCGACCCGGATTTCGCCGATCCTGATGTGGCTGACGAAGAGGTCGCGCTGCCATTGGCTGTTATGCGGATCGCCGGCGGCGAGGCGGGTGCGGATGTCGAGGCCGTTCTGAAACACCTCCAGCGCCGCGGCGAGGTCGCCCTGGGCGACCCGGATTTCGCCGATCTTGATGTGGCTGACGGAGAGGTCGCGCTGCCATTGGCTGTTGTGCGAATCGCCGGCGGCGAGGCGGGTGCGAATGTCGAGGCCGTTCTGAAACGCCTCCAGCGCCGCGGCGAGGTCGCCCTGGGCGACCCGGATTTCGCCGATCTTATTGTGACTGACCGAGAGGTCGCGCTGCCATTGGCTGTTATGCGGATCGCCGGCGGCGAGGCGGCTGGCAATGTCGAGGTCGTTCTGAAACGCCTCCAGCGCCGCGGCGAGGTCGCCCTGGGCGACCGGGATTTCGCCGATCTTATTGTGACTGACGGAGAGGTCGCGCTGCCATTGGCTGTTGTGCGGATCGCCGGCGGCGAGGCGGGTGCGGATGTCGAGGCCGTTCTGAAACGCCGCCAGCGCCGTGGCGAGGTCGCCCTGGGCGACCCGGACGTTGCCGATCCTGTCATAGCTGACGGAGAGGTCGCGCTGCCATTGGCTGTTATGCGGATCGCCGACGGCGAGGCGGGTGCGGATGTCGAGGCCATTCTGAAACGCCGCCAGCGCCGCGGCGAGGTCGCCCTGGGCGACCCGGATTTCGCCGATCTTGATCTGGCTGACGGAGAGGTCGCGCTGCCCTTGGCTGTTGTGCGGATCGCCGGCGGTGAGGCGGGTGCGGATGTCGAGGCCTTTCTGAAACGCCTCCAGCGCCGCGGCGAGGTCGCCCTGGGCGACCCGGATTTCGCCCAGATCGGTCCAGGCGACCCCCAGGGTGCGTTCGTCCGTGGTGGCTGACGCGCTGAGCGCCTGGGTCAGGGCCTCCGCCGCCCGGGCCAGCGAGCCGGCGCGCTGTTCAAGCCGCGCAAGCTCGATCAGCGTCCACGCATCGTCCGGGTCGAGTTCGGCGGCCTCGCGATACGCGGCCAGTGCGGCAGCGGAGTTGGTCAGCGACATCAATGCCCCCAACTGCCGACTTGCCGCCGCGGCGTCCGCCTGGGCGGCTCGCCCAGCGTGCTTCTGGCGGTCGATCCGTTCGCGCAATACATCGGCAGCGGGCTTCGAGTCGCCTTCCGCCAGCGCGGTCAGCGCGTCCTGCGCGGTTGCGTCGTCGG
>JAYTXR010000307.1:0-2599 GCA_043742865.1 Acetobacteraceae bacterium | reverse complement strand
TGCAGCGAGGACCAGTGGATTGCGCTGGTCGCCGAGACCGAACGCACCTACGGCCGGGTCCATGTGCTTGGCAACATCGCCGGCATCTCCGGCCGGGCGGCGGGGATGACCGTTCAGGTGGGCAGCATCGCCGGCGTGGCGCTGATCGATCAAACCCTGGAAAGCTGGAACCGCATCATGGAGGTGAACGCGACCGGCGTGTTCCTCGGCACAAAAAGCGCGATCCCGGCGATGCAGCGTGCCGGCGGCGGGTCGATCATCAATATCTCCTCGATCTGCGGCATCGTGGGTTCGTTCGCCAACGCCGCCTATCACGCATCGAAGGGCGCGGTGCGCATCTTCTCCAAATCCGCGGCGATCCAGTATGCGAAGGACCAGATCCGGGTGAACTCGATCCATCCCGGCTTCGTCGATACGCCGATGGCGCGTCCCGGCCTGCGCGGCAACGAAAGCGGCAAGGCGCGGATGGATGCGACCCCGCTCGGCCGCTTCGGCAAGCCGGTCGATATCGCCATGGGCTGCCTGTATCTGGCGTCCGACGAGGCATCCTGGGTGACCGGCACCGAACTCATCATCGATGGCGGCATGACCGCGAATTAGATCAGGCGCTGGCGAAGGGTCCTCCGGGAACCCTTCCGGCGGTGACCTGGCGGCTATTCCGGCGGCTTTCCCAGATCCCGGGCGACCTCGGGCTGGTGCATCAGCCGGTCGATCTTCATGGCGTATTCCAGCGTCGCATCCGGCTGGAACGACAAAGCCGGGATCGCGCGCATTTTCAGTTCGGGCGCGATCCGGCTGCGCAGATAGGGAGCGGCGCGCTTCAGCGCCGGCATCAGCTTGTCCACGTCCGACCGGCCCAGCCGCGCGACGAAGGCGGTGGCGTTCTTCATGTCCGGGCTGATGCGCACCTCGGTCACGGTGATCTTCACATCCGCCAGATCGGGATCGCGGAATTCCTCGCGGGTGAACACCGCCGAGAGCACGTGGCGGATTTCCTCCGCCACGCGCAACTGCCGCTGGGTAGGGCCTTTCTGCTGCTTTCGCTTCAACCCGGCACCATCTCGATCTCGAAGCACTCGACCACGTCGCCTTCCTGCAGATCGTTGAAGTTGGCGAAAGACAGGCCGCATTCGTAGCCACGCGCCACTTCGCGCACGTCGTCCTTGAAGCGCTTCAGTTGCGACAGCTCGCCGTTGTGGATCACCACATTGTCGCGCAGCACCCGCACGCCGGCACCGCGCTTGACCACGCCCTCGGTGATCATGCAGCCGGCGACTTTTCCCACCTTGGTGATGTTGAACACCTGGCGAATTTCGGCATAGCCCAGGAACCGCTCGCGGGCTTTGGGCGCGATCTTGCCCTTCACCAGCTTTTCGATGTCGTCGGCTACGTCGTAGATGATGGAGAAATAACGGATCTCCACGCCCTCGCGCTGGGCCAGCTCGCGCGCCTGGCTGGTGGCGCGGACGTTGAACGCCACGATCATCGCCTTCGACGCCATGGCCAGTTGGATGTCGCTCTCGGTAATCTGTCCGACCGCGGCATTCAGCACGCGCACCCGCACTTCCTCATGCGACAGCTTCAGCACGGTGGCCTCGATCGCCTCGGCGCTGCCCTGCACGTCGGCCTTGATGACGACCGCGACTTCCTTCTGCTCGCCGGCCTGGATGCGGGCCAGCATCTGATCGAGCGTGCCACGCGCGGCCATGTTGGAGCCGGCGGTCTTGTCGCGCTGGCGGCGCTCGCGGTGTTCCGTAATCTCGCGCGCGCGAGCCTCGTTCTCGACCACCACGAACGGCTCGCCGGCGGAGGGAACCCCGGTCAGGCCGAGGATTTCCACCGGAGCGGACGGCCCGGCGGTTTTGATAGGCTTGCCCTTGTCGTCCAGCATCGCGCGCACCCGGCCCCATTCGGCGCCGGCAACGACGATCTCGCCCTGGTGCAGCGTGCCCTTCTGCACCAGCACCGTGGCGACCGGGCCGCGACCGCGGTCGAGCCGGCTTTCGATCACCGAGCCCTCGGCGCTGCGCTTCGGGTTGGCCTTGAGGTCGAGCACCTCGGCCTGCAGAAGAATGGCTTCCTCCAGCTTATCGAGGCCGGTCTTCTTCAGCGCCGAGACCAGCACGTCCTGCGTCTCGCCGCCCATGTCCTCGACCACGATCTCGTGGCTGAGCAGTTCGGTGCGAACACGGGCGGGGTCGGCGCCGGGTTTGTCAGTCTTGTTGATGGCGACGATGATCGGCACGTTGGCCGCCTTGGCATGGCGGATCGCCTCGATCGTCTGCGGCATCACGCCGTCATCGGCCGCAACCACGAGCACCACGATGTCAGTGACCGCGGCACCGCGCGAGCGCATGGCGGTGAACGCTTCATGACCCGGTGTGTCGATGAACGTGATCGCCGCACCGGATGGCAGGGTCACCTGATAGGCGCCGATATGCTGGGTGATGCCACCGGCCTCGCCGCCGGCGACATCGGTCGCGCGCAGCGCGTCGAGCAGGCTGGTCTTGCCGTGATCGACGTGGCCCATGATGGTGACGACGGGGGGGCGGGGGAGAAGTTCGGTGTCGTTGTCGACTTCGCCGTCGATGCCGATCTC
>JAYTXR010000306.1:0-3998 GCA_043742865.1 Acetobacteraceae bacterium | reverse complement strand
CCGCACGGGGCGGAAGACACACGCGCGCTGCCGTTTTTCCCGGTGTTCATCGGCGGGATGGCGCTGGCGCTGCTCGCGGGCGATGGCTTCACGCTGGTGCTCGGGTTCGAGATGATGTCGCTGGCGTCCTGGGCGACGGTGCTCGCCCGCCATGAGGAACCGGCGTCCCGCGATGCGGCACTGCTGTATATCGGCATGGCCCTGTTCGGCGCCGCCTGCCTGATCCCCGCTTTGGTGCTGCTGTCGCCTTCCGGCGGCAATTTCGAACTGAGTTTCACCGCCATGCGGGCCGGACCGCCGCCCGAGGGATGGCGCGCCACCCTGGTGCTGGTCTTGGTGCTGCTCGGTGCCGGGTCCAAGGCCGGGTTGGCGCCGCTGCATGTCTGGCTGCCGCTGGCGCATCCGGCCGCGCCCAGCCATCTGTCGGCGCTGATGTCGGGGGCGATGACCAAGGTGGCGCTGTATGCGATCATCCGCCTGCTGTTCGACCTCGCCGGTCCGGCCCAGCCGCTGTGGTGGGGTGTGCCGCTGATCGCGATGGGGCTTGCCTCCGCGGTGCTCGGCGCGCTGCGGGCCAATACCGAGGGTGACATCAAGGCGATCCTGGCCGCTAGCACGATCGAGAATGTCGGGCTGATCGCGATCGGCATCGGGCTCGCGCTGATCGCGCGTGCCGCCGACCAGCCCGGCCTCGCGGCGCTGGCGATGGGCGGGGCGCTGCTGCACGCGCTCAATCACGGTGTGTTCAAGACGCTGCTGTTCCTGTGCATGGGGTCGGCGCAGAATGGCGGTGGATCGCGCGCGCTGGTGCGCCTCGGCGGGCTGATCCATCGCATGCCGGTCACCACCGCCTGCGTGCTGGCCGGCGGGCTGGGCCTGGCGGCGTTGCCGCCGGGGCCGGGTTTTGCCGGTGAATGGATGATGCTCCAGGCGGTGCTGGGGGCGCCGCGGATTGGCGGGCTGGCCTTGCAGATACTGCTCGCGGTAACCGCATGTCTGATGGCGATGGCCGCCGCCCTGGCCGCTGCTGCCGCAATGCGGCTGATCGGCGTGGCGTTTTTGGGACGCCCGCGCACGCCGCGCGCCTCCGCCGCGGAGGAACCCGGCGTGCCAGCACGTGCCGCGATGATCGGCCTGGCCGGGCTGAGCCTGGGGCTGGGCCTGCTGCCCGGCCCCGTGCTGCGATGGATCGGCCCCGCGCTGCGGCTGACCGTCGGCACGGCGATGACCGAACGCGACGGGCTGCTGGTCGTCCGGCCCGCATCCGCCATGCCCGGCTACGCGGCGCCGGCGATCGCGCTGCTGCTGGGGATGGGGGTCGCTTTGGTTCTGCTGGCGCTGCGACGCTGGTCCGCCAATGGCCATCGGCGCGGGCCGGCCTGGGCCTGCGGCTTCGCCGCCGCCCCGGCCTGGCTGCCATTCGGCGACCCGCTGACCCAGTATGGCGGCGCGTCGTTCGCCCAGCCGATACGGCGTGCCCTGGGTGCAGCGCTGCTGGCGGCGCATGAGCGCGTGGACATGCCGCTGCCGGGGGAAACCCGCCCGGCGAGCCTGGTTGTCAGTCTGCGCGATCCGGCCCTGGTCTATCTTTTCGCCCCGCTGGCGCGGTTGCGCGGAACGCTGGCGCGGCTGGTCGATGGCATGCAGTTTCTGACCATCCGGCGCACCTTGAGCCTGATGTTCATAATGCTGATCCTGTTTCTGACCCTGATTGCCGTGCTGGAAGCGCGCGGATGACAGCGATCGCCTTTGGCTTGGCGCTGGCGGCGCAGCTGGCCCATCTGGCATTGCTGCTGGCCGTGGCACCGCTGCTATCGGGCTTCATAAGCTGGCTGAAGGCGCGGCTGCTTGGGCGCATCGGGCCGCCGGTCGGGCAACCTTTGCGCGACCTGTTGCGGCTGGCGCGCAAGCAGCCGGTGCTGGCTTTCAATGCGACCTGGCTGTTTCGCGCCGCCCCGGCTTTGGGCTTCGCCACCACGCTAGCGGCGGCGGCGCTGGTGCCGTCCTTCGCGCTGGGCATGATCACCGCACCGGCTTCTGATCTGTTGGTGATCGTCGGGCTGCTGGCGCTCGGCCGCTGTATCCTGGCGCTGGCCGCCATGGATGTCGGCTCCGCATTCGGCGGCATTGGCGCCTCCCGCGAGATGATGTTTTCGGTCTTCGCCGAGCCTGGCCTGATCCTGGTGATCTTTACCTTGGCGCTGCTGGCCGGCACCACCAATCTGGATGCGGTCGCCGGGCTGCTTAGGGAGGGCACGCTCGGGTTGCGCGTCTCGCTCGGGCTGACGCTGGTCGCCACCTGCGTGATCGCCATCGCCGAGAATGGGCGCATCCCGGTCGATAATCGCGCGACGCATCTGGAGGTGACGATGGTGCATGAGGCGATGGTGCTGGAATATAGCGGCCGCGACCTGGCGCTGATCGAGGCGAATGCGGCGCTGAAGCTGCTGCTCTGGCTGACCCTGATCGGCGCGATGTTCTGCCCGTTCGGCATGGCGACCCCAGAGGGCGGATTGCTGGCCTGGCCGCTGGGCGCGCTGAGCTGGGCCATGAAGATCGGCTTCATGGCCATCGGCCTCGCCTGTTTCGAGACCGGGATGGCCAAGATGCGGGTGTTCCGGGTGCCGGAGTTCCTCGGCGCCGCGCTGCTACTGGGCATGCTGGCGGCGGTGTTTCTGTTCGTCAGCACCGGTTTCTCCGCGGGAGGTGGATAGATGGCCCAACCCATAGCGGCCCTGGTGTCGTCCGCGGCGTTCGGCGCGCTATCCTACGACATGGCGCATCTGCTGGGTGGGGCGGCGCTGTTGCTGTCGTTTGCGCTGCTGTATCAGCGCCGCGTCGTCGCGGTGATCAACATCTACGCCATGCAGGCGCTGGTGCTGGCCGCCGCCGCCACCTGGCAGGGATGGTCCCAGGACGCGCCGCATCTATATGTAACGGCGCTGATCGCGCTGCTGGCCAAGGGCGTGGTGATGCCGATGGCGCTGCATCGCATCGTCGGGCAGCTGAAGATCCGTCGCGAGATCGAAACCACGCTCGGCATCTTTCCCTCGATGATCCTGGGCGTGGCGCTGGTGGCGCTGTCGATCTCGGTGGTGCTGCCGACCACATCGGCGGTGCAGGCGCAGACGCTGACGCGCGAGGACCTGGCCCTGGCGCTGTCGGTGGTGCTGCTGGGCATGCTGATGATGATCACCCGGCGCAACGCGCTGACCCAGGTCGTGGGCTTCCTGTCGATGGAGAATGGGCTGATCCTGGCGGCGGTCGGGATCGAGGGCATGCCGCTGGTGGTCGAACTGTCCACCGCGGTGCTGGTGCTGGTGGCGTTCGTGGTGTTCGGCGTGTTCTTCTTCCGCATCCGCGAACGGTTCGATACGCTCGATATCGGCCGGCTCGACGAAATCGGCGATGCGCACCGATGAATAGCAGGCATCGATGAACGCTCTGGAATTGCTGACGCCGGCCGGGCTGGTGCCGCTCAGCGCGTTCGCGGCGGCGATCCTGCTGGGGTTGGTGCCGTCCTGGCGGGTCGGCGCGTGGATCAACGTCGCCGCATCGACGCTCTGTTTCGGGCTGGCGGCCCGGCTGCCGTGGCAGATCGGCAGCGTCGGGCCGCTGCTGCTGGTGGACCGGCTGTCGGCGCATATGGCGCTGCTGACCGCCTTTATCGGCATGACCACGTCCTGGTTCAGCCTGACCTATGTGCGCGCCGAGATTGCCTCGCGCCGGATCGACCGGCGCCGGCTGCGGCTGTACCATGCGATGTATCAGGTTTTCGTCGGCGGCATGCTGATGGCGCTGCTGTCCAACAATCTCGGCGTCGCCTGGGTGGCGGTGGAGACCGCGACCATCGCCGCGGTGCTGGTGGTTGGCCTGCCGCGCACCGCCGATGCAGTGGAGGCGTCGTGGAAATTCTTCCTCATCTGCGGCGTCGGCATCGCCCTCGCGCTGTTCGGCACCATCGTGCTGTATGTGGCGGTGTCGCCGGCCGTCGGTCC
>JAYTXR010000305.1:0-7833 GCA_043742865.1 Acetobacteraceae bacterium | reverse complement strand
GTCCGAGCCTGGCGGCACACCTATGGCCTGCCGACCTTGGTGAGCAACACGGTGAACAATTATGGCCCCTGGCAATTCCCCGAAAAGCTGATCCCGCTGGTGACGCTGAATGCGCTGGAGGGGCGGGATCTGCTGGTCTATGGCGACGGCTCCAACCTGCGCGACTGGCTGTTCGTCGAGGACCATGCCGAAGCATTGATCCGCGTGCTGGAGCACGGCGCGCCCGGGGCAACCTATGCCATCGGCGGACGCCAGCCGCGGTCGAATTTGCAGGTGGTTCGCGCGATTTGCGCCGAGCTGGATCGCAAGCAGCCCGATCCGGCCGGTCCGCGCGAGCGGCTGATTCGCTTCGTGTCCGACCGCCCCGGCCATGATTTCCGCTACGAGATCGATCCATCCCACTCGGAGAAGGCGCTGGAGTGGAAGGCGCCGCATGATTTCGAGGCCGGGCTGGCGCGCACGATCGACTGGTATCTGGCCAACCGGAGCTGGTGGGAAAAGCTTCGCGCCGACACCTATGCCGGCCAAAGGCTCGGCATGGCTGCCAAGAAAGATGCTGCGTGAAGGACCGGGCATGAAAGGCATCGTGCTGGCAGGCGGGTCTGGCACCAGGCTGCATCCAATGACCTTGGCTGCGTCCAAGCAATTACTGCCGGTCTACGACAAGCCGATGGTGTATTACCCGCTATCCACGCTGATGCTGGCCGGCATCCAGGATATTTTGCTGATTTCCACGCCGGAGGATCTGCCGCAGTTCCGCCGGCTGCTCGGCGATGGTTCGCGTTTCGGCGCCCGGATCGCCTATGCCGAGCAGCCGAGCCCGGACGGGATCGCCCAGGCTTTTCTGATCGGGCGTAACTGGATCGGCGGCGAGGCCTGCGCGCTGGCGCTCGGCGACAATCTGATCCATGGCGATCATCTGTCAGCGCTGCTGCGGGCAGCGGCAGCTCGCCCGGAAGGTGCCAGCGTGTTTGCCTATCAGGTGCGCGACCCCGAACGCTATGGCGTGGTGTCGTTCGACGCGACCGGCAAGGCCCACGAGATCGTCGAAAAACCGGCAAACCCGAAATCGAACTGGGCGGTGACCGGGCTTTATTTCTACGACAACCGGGTTTGCGACATCGCCGCGCGGATGCAGCCCTCGGCGCGCGGCGAGCTAGAGATCACCGATCTGAACCGGGTCTATCTGGACGAAGGCAGTCTGCGGGTCGAACGGCTGTCGCGCGGCTATGCCTGGCTCGATGCCGGCACGCCGGACAGCCTGATCCAGGCCGCCACCTATGTGCAGACCATCCAGTCGCGCACCGGCATGCTGGTCGGCTGCCCCGAGGAGGTGGCGTTCCGGATGGGCTTCATCGACCGCGAGCAGCTGCGCGCGCGCGCCATGGCCTTGGGCAAGACCGAGCTCGGCCGGGTGCTGATGGAATTGGCGGACGGTGTACACGAATGAAGATCGAAAATCTGGCTGTTTCCGACGTCCTTCTTCTAACGCCGCCGCAATTCGCCGATTCCAGGGGGGTTTTCGTCGAGACCTGGAACGCCGCGCGTTTTGCCGCTTTGGGGATCCCCGGCCCGTTCGTGCAGGACAACCAAAGCAGGTCGGTCCGCGCCGGCACCGTGCGCGGGCTGCATCTGCAGGTCGCGCCGAATGTCCAGGGCAAGCTGGTACGCTGCGTGCGCGGCGCGATCTGGGACGTGGCGGTGGATGTCCGCCCGGGCTCGCCGAGTTTCGGCCAGCACGTCGCCGCCGTGCTGACCGCGGCGAACTGGTGCCAGTTGTGGATCCCCGCTGGTTTTCTGCACGGGTTCTGCACGTTGGAGCCGGATACCGAGGTGGCCTACAAAGTCACCGCCCCGTACGACCGCGGCGCGGAGCGGGGCGTGATCTGGAATGATCCGACCCTGGCGCTGCCCTGGCCGGTGGAAGCGGCAGATGCGGTGCTGTCGGACAAGGATCTGCTGATGCCGCTGCTCACGGATTACCCGAACGGTCTGATTTAAGTGCCACCGTCACCGATCCTGATCACCGGCGGGGCTGGGCAACTGGCCTCCTCGCTGGAGGCTTTGGCCCGGCTCCGTGGGCTGGCCGCGATCCGTGTTGGCCGTCCGGCGTTCGATTTCGACCGGCCCGAGACCATCGCCGAAGCATTTCATGCCGTGCGGCCGGCGCTGGTGATCAACGCCGCGGCCTATACCGCGGTGGACGCCGCGGAAAGCGACGAAGCCGCCGCCATGCGGGCCAACCGCACCGGTCCGGCCGCGCTGGCGGCGTTGTGCCGGGACGCCGGGACGGCTTTGATCCATCTGTCCACCGATTACGTCTTCGACGGACGCAAGGGCGCGCCGTATGTCGAGACCGATCCGACCGCGCCGCAGGGCGTCTATGGTGCCTCGAAGCTGGAGGGGGAACGGGCGGTGCTCGCCTCCGGCGCACAGGCGATCATCCTACGGACTTCCTGGGTTTATTCGGCCACCGGCAAAAATTTCGTCCGCACGATGCTGAACGCGGCGGAGCGGGCGCGGACCCAGGGGAGCCGGCTGCGCGTGGTGGCGGATCAGCAGGGCTGTCCGACCTCGGCGGACGCATTGGCCAAGGCGA
Source organism: Acetobacteraceae bacterium (assembly GCA_043742865.1). Classification (GTDB taxonomy): domain Bacteria; phylum Pseudomonadota; class Alphaproteobacteria; order Acetobacterales; family Acetobacteraceae; genus PALSA-911. The sequence continues at coordinate 5,234 of JAYTXR010000305.1, read as the reverse complement.
TCCTGAACATCGCCGAAACGATCCTGGCGGATGGCTGGCGAGCCGAATATGGCGGGCTGCTGCATGCCGCCGGCACCGGCGCCACCAGCTGGCACGGGCTGGCGCTGGCCGCGTTCCAGGCGGCATCCCGGCACGGATACAAGATGCCGGATGTGGATGCGATCGCCACCGCGGAGTATCCGACGCTGGCGCCGCGCCCGGCTGATTCGCGGCTCGATTGCACCCGGTTGGAACGGGTTTTTGGCCAACGCCTGCCGCCGTGGCGCGACAGCGTGGGTCCGGTGGTGGACCGGTTGCTCGGCGTCAGCTGAAACCGCAGCGCCGCAGCGCCGCCAGCATATGCGCCGGCGGCGGCGCCTCGGCCGCCACCGGGGGATCCAGATCGAGCCGGATCGAACGGGCCAACAGATGCAGCTTATCGGCCGTGCTTGCGCCATAGACCGCATCGCCGAGGATCGGCCAGCCGAGATGGGCGGCGTGGACGCGGATCTGGTGCGTCCGCCCGGTGATCGGGTGGAAGGCCACCCAGGTGATCCCCGGCCCTCGCCCGCAGATTTCCCAGCCGGTCTCGGCGGTCTGACCGGCGGCGTCCACGACCATCCGCCAGCCGGATTTGTCGCTTCGACGCAGCAGTTTTTCCACGATCGTGCCGCTATCCGCTTCCGGGCCGCCGCGTACCACCGCCCAATAGGTCTTATGCGCCTGGCCGGCGGCGAATTCCCGCTGGGCCTGGACCAAAGCCGTCTTGCGCAGCGCCACGACCAGGCAGCCGGCGGTGTCCGCGTCCAGCCGATGCGCCAGCCATGGACCGTCCTTCCGGCGGGAGAGTCCGGGCCGGCGGGAGAGTTCGGGGAAACAATCCTCCACGCTGGCCCCGCCGCGCGGGCCCGGATGCACCGCCAGGCCCGGCGGCTTGTTCAGCACGACGAAGCGGCGGTCCTGGAATAGGATGGGGATCATGCGGACAGGTTGACAGGCCATCGTGCCCGGCGGAAGCAACCGCATGAACACCGACAATATCTGCGGCGCCAATGCGGTTGCCGCGCTGTTTGCCAAGCGCCCCGACGATGTGCAGCGGCTGTTCTATCTGGCGGACCGCAAACCGGAGGTGGGGCCGTACTGCGCCGAGCTGGCCAGGCGAAAAAAACCCTATCGGATGGTGGATGGCGAGACGCTGGCGAAGATCGCCGGCACCGGCCATCACGGCGGCATCGCGGCGGTGGCGAAATCGCGCCCCATCCCGATCTTCGACCGCGACAACCCACCGCGGCTCACCTTCCTGCTGGTGCTGGACGGCATCGGCAATCCGCATAACCTCGGCGCCATCGCCCGCTGCGCCGCCTATTTCCGTGTCCCCGGCCTGCTGATCGGCGAGGCGCCGGGCAATGCGATGCCCTCCGATGCGGCCTATCGCACCGCGGAGGGCGGGCTTGAGCATCTGCTGCTGTTCCGCACCCGCGACCTGCCAGCGGCGTTGACCGCGCTGCAGCCTTTCTACCGCACCGTGGCGGCGGCGCTGGACCCGGACGCCGCACCGCTAATCGCGCTGCCACGCGACCGGGCGGTGGCGCTGGTGCTGGGCAACGAGGAGCGGGGGATCTCCCCGGACGTGCTGGCCGCCTGCCGGCGGCGCATCCGCATCGAAGGCAGCGGGCGGGTGCAGAGCCTGAACGTGGCTCAGGCGGCGGCGGTGTTTTTGCACGCGCTGGCCGGTTCCCCGGCATAGGCTGCGCCATGCGCATACATCTGCAGAACCCCGCTGACGACCCGTTGTTCCGGTTCACCCAGGCGATGTGGGACGAAGCCGTGGCGCGCGCGGGAGAAATCGGCGCCGGCCATCGGGTCAGCATCGGCGACACGACGGCAAATTTCGCCGCCGCGATGGCCGAGGCGGAGGCGCTGATCAGCGATATCGACACTGTCAAGGCATCGTTCCCGGTGGCAGCACCATGCCTGCGACTAATCTCGGTCACCTCGGCCGGGCTGAACGCATTGGCGCCGTTCGACTGGCTTCCGCCGCAGGTGAGCCTGCTGAACAACCGCGGCGTGCACGCCGATAAAGCCGGCGAATTCGCACTGATGGCGGTGCTGATGCTGGCCAGCCGCATTCCCCAGTTCGTCACCGCCCAGCGCCAAGGGGTTTGGCGCAAATTATGGGGCTCGGTGCTGCGCGGGCGGCGGGTGACCGTGGTCGGGCTCGGCTCGCTGGGCGGCGCCGCGGCAGGACATTTCTCCCGGTTCGGCATGCGCGTGACCGGGGTGCGCACCCGCGCTGGGTCGCATCCCGATTGCGCCGAGGTGATTGCCACCGGCGAGCTGGACCGGATTCTGCCGGAAACCGAGTTTCTGCTGCTGGCCTGTCCGCTGACCCCGGCCACCGAAAACCTGATCGACCGGCGCCGGCTGGCGCTGCTGGCGCCGGGTGCCGGGTTGGTCAATATCGGCCGCGGCGGGCTGCTGGATCAGGACGCGCTATGCGACGCGCTGGATGCCGGCCGGCTGGGCGGAGCGGTGCTGGACGTGTTCGTGCCCGAACCGGTGCCGCCGGGGCACCGGCTCTGGACCACGCCGAACCTGATCCTGAGCCCGCATACCTCCGCCGACGACCCGCACACCTACAATCCCGACAGCCTGGATATCTTTTTTCGTAACCTGCGCGCGCTGCGGGAGGGCCGGCCGATGCCGAATGTCTTCGACGTGCAGCGCGGCTATTAAGGAGCCACGACATGAAATTCTACCATTTTCCGCAGGCGGACGGGATCGACACGCTGGCGCTCGCCGAAGCCGAGACACCGCGCCCCGCGCGCGGCCAGGTGCTGGTGCGGCTGCGCGCCGCCAGCCTGAATTTCCGCGATTTGATGGTGGCTTCCGGCCGCTATGGCCGCGGCACCGCGCCGGCGAACCTGGTGCCGCTGTCGGACGGCGCCGGGGAGGTGGTGGAAATCGGCGCCGACGTGACGCGGGTGAAAACCGGCGACCGTGTGGCCGGAATGTTCATGCAGACATGGCAGGGCGGGGAAATCTCGCCCGAGGATCCGCCAAGCTCGCTCGGCGGCGCGATCGACGGGGTGCTGTCGGAATACCGGCTGTTCGATCAGCATGGCCTGGTACATCTGCCGGCGCATCTGTCGTTCGAGGAAGGGGCGACGCTGCCCTGCGCCGGGGTGACGGCATGGAACGCGCTGTTTGCCGGCAAGCCATTGATCGTCGGTCAAAGCGTTCTAGTGCTGGGCACCGGCGGGGTGTCGATCTTCGCCCTGCAACTGGCCCATGCCGCCGGCGCGCGGGTGATCGCCACCTCGTCATCCGACGAGAAACTGGCGCAGGCCAGGCTGCTCGGCGCCTCCGATGGCGTGAACTACCGCCAGCATCCGGAATGGCACGAACAGGTTCTGGCGCTGACCGATGGCGCCGGCGTCGATCACGTGGTGGAAGTCGGCGGCGCGAAAACCCTGCCCCGCTCGATCGAGGCGGCGCGGCTCGGCGGCAATATCCACCTGATCGGCGTGCTGACCGGCGGGGAAATCAACCCGACGCCGATGATGCGCAAGACACTGACCGTGCGCGGCATCTATGTCGGTTCCCGGCAGATGTTCGAGGCGCTGAACCGCTGCGTCGCGCTGCACCGGATCCAGCCGGTAATCGACCGGGTGTTCGATTTTGCCGATGCGAGGGCCGCTTACCACCACCTGAAAGGGCAGACGCATGTGGGCAAGGTGGTGATCCGGATCGGCTGAGACTGGGGGCGGCGCGTAAGGGAAAGCAGGCCAGGGGCGCTGCCCCCATGCTTGAACATTGGGACCCCGCTAAGGGCTAGCCCTTAGAACCCCATACTTTTGTTTGAGCGAGCAGGGGGGCAGCGCTGCCACCCGACGCTTGTGGACCCGGTTAGGCAACTCCCAGAAATAACCGAATTCGCGACTGCCATCATCCCCGCGCGCCCGGGTTTGGATTCCGGACTTTGTAGGGTGCAATGCGCTTGCATTGCACCACCAGCCGTTCCGTGACCCAAGAGGTTCGGACAGGCAAGCGCGATGGAGCGTTGTGGCCGATTGCGCAAGAGCTTATCCGCCCTTTTGCTGCTCAAGAAGCCGCCCGGACCGATGCCGATCAGAGTCTCGGCGCCGTCTCACGACGCGTGGCCAGGGAATTTAGCCCGTTATCCGCGTTCAGTCTGAATTTTCCGACGTCTCGCGGCGAATTTTCCGCATCGACGCCTATTGTCTCGCCCATTGTCTGGGGGACCGGCGCAACCGTCTCATCGGGCTCGGCGAGGTCGAGGCCCAGCGCCTCGCCCATGCTAATCTCGGCGTTGCGCTCGACCCCGGCGGCACGGTCCGCAGCCGCCGCATCTTTCTCGATCAGGCGACGCGCCGCCTGTAGCCGCAGCAGCAAGTTGATCGCCCGGTTGCTCTCCCGCATCAGGCTCATCGCCTGCGCCTTGCATTTTTGCGCGACGTCCGGCTCGTGCCGGCGCTCCCTGGCCAGACGCAGGCAGTCCAGCGACCAGGCATCGGCGACGACGAAGCGCGCCGCGAGCCGCCCCTCGGCGGCATTTTCCGGCAGCAACGCCGCCACTGCCGCCATCGCCGCCCGGTCCCGCCGCGCCCAATCCTGCCATGCCATCTGCTCCGGATCATCCAGACCCGGCGGCGGCAACGCCCCGCGCAGGATCAGGATGATCTCGGCAAACGCGTCCCTGGGCAGCAGGCGCGCCCAATTGGGTTCCGGGGCGGGTTCAGGGGCGGGTTCAGGGTCAGCCGGGGAGTTCGGGAAATTGTCCATCGTGTTAGTATATACAGTTAATTATAATAACAGGAAAGCAAAAGATTTCCCCGGCAGGGTCGTCATTGCCCCTTGGCACCGCGCGCAGCACACCGGCCCCGCGATTACCGTCTCGTCGGGGGTCGCGGACAGGGTGCGACCGCCGCCTTTGCGGCCCAGGCTGCCCTGGCGAGGGCCTTGCCGCTTCGCCTCGTCGTCTCGAAGCCCACCCCGACCGGGGAGTTGAGCACATACCTGCGTTTTATCAAACCTCATTGCCCTCTTTCAGGAGCGTGATGTGTTTATGATGGAAGATCAGGCCTTGCGACGACGCGCCGCGGCCAGACCCAAGAGACCAACCCCCAAAACCGCGAAGCTCATCGGCTCAGGAGAGCTGACGACTGTGGTTACCGTCGTGTAGTCATAAAAGACAGAGACGTCGCCGAAGCCATACAAAGACCGAAACGCGT
>JAYTXR010000304.1:0-1700 GCA_043742865.1 Acetobacteraceae bacterium | reverse complement strand
GGGGCTTTGCCCCAAACCCCAGGGGGGCTCCGCCCCTCCACCTCGCAAGGAGCCAGGGGCCCCTTGACCCCCATCTGTGTGGTTTCTCTTGAAAGGGCCATGATGTAGCCTGTCAAAGGCTACGCCGATCAGGCCCTTTCAAGCGAAACCAGTCCAAGGGGTGAAGGGGACGACGGTCCCCTTCTGGGGTTTGGGGCGAAGCCCCAACCTTGCTTCCTACCCGCCGCGGGCGATGAACGTGGGGTTTTCGAAGCCGGGTTTGCCATAGCGCAGCTTCGCGCCATCGGTGCCGAGGACCTGGCCGCCGGCGGCTTCGAGGATGGCCTGGGCGGCTGCGGTGTCCCATTCCATGGTGCGGCCGAAGCGGGGATACAGATCCACCTTGCCTTCCGCCACGCGGCAGAATTTCAGGCTGGAGCCGATATTGGTCAGCTCGGCGATACGCTGCCCGGCGAGGAATGCGGCGAGTTCATCGTTGCTGGCGTGGTGGCGGCTGGCCATCACGGTCACGCCCTCGGGCGGGGGGAGGCGGACGTGGATCGGGGATTGGCCGGCGGTGCCGCGTTTCCAGGCGCCCTGCCCGGCGATGCCGGTGAAGGTTTCGCCCAGCGCGGGGGCGAAGACCACGCCGAGCACCGGGTTTGTATGGCGGATCAGGCCGATATTGACGGTGAATTCGGCGTGCCCGGCGGCGAATTCGCGGGTGCCGTCCAACGGATCGACCAGCCAGAACACCGGGCCGGGGGCGGGCCGCTTGCCGGCGGCGGCCTCCTCCTCGGCGATCACCGGGATGTCCGGCGTGGCCGCGCGCAGCCCGGCGGTGATCAACGCCTCGGCTGAGTGGTCCGCTTCGGTGACCGGGGAGTAATCGGATTTCGCCAGAACCTCAAAGCCGCGGGCGCGGATGGCGAGGATGGCGCGGCCGGCGCGCTGGGCCAGGTCGTCGGCCAGGGCCAACAGGGCAAAGTCGTTCATGGTTTCGGTGATAGAAGCCGGCGATCCCGATGGCAAACCAGGACAGCCGGCGCATCGTTGTGGTATTGGCGACGGCAAGGACGACGTTGGTTTTTGACTGGGCTGGATTTTGACTGGACGGATAAGATGAACGACCCGACTTCCCCGTGCGAAAATCCTCTGCCGAGCGATACCGACCTGTCCGGCGTTCTGCGCCGGCTGGATAGCGGACGGGTGCTGGTGCTGGGCGATGTGATCCTGGACCGCTACGTGATCGGCACCGCGGCGCGGCTGTCGCCGGAGGCGCCAATCCCGGTGCTGCGGCCGATCCGCAGCCACGTGACCCTGGGGGGCGCGGCCAATGTGGCGCTGAACATCGCCGCCCTGGGCGGAAGATGCATGCTGGTCGGGGTGATCGGCGACGATGCGGCGGGGCGGGAGGTGACGCATTTGCTGAGCCAGGCACCCGGGATCGATGCCCGGCTGGTGGTGCTGGCGGGGCGGCCGACAACGGCGAAGACGCGGTTCATGGTGGGGTCGCATCAGTTGCTGCGGCTGGACGAGGAGACCGACCAGGCGATCGACACGCCGACCGCGGCAAGCCTGCTGGACCTCGTGGCGGCGGCTTTGGACCTGGCGGAGGTCGTTGTGCTGTCGGACTACGCCAAGGGCGTGCTGTGCGACGCGGTGCTGGCGGATGTGATCGGGCTGGCGCGCGGACGGGGCCGGCTGCTGATCGCCGATCC
>JAYTXR010000303.1:0-3415 GCA_043742865.1 Acetobacteraceae bacterium | reverse complement strand
GGGCCTCCGCCTGCACAAGTTTTGGCGCCGCCAGCGCGGCCGCGGCGGCAATCGCGGATTGCAGTACGGTGCGTCTTTTCATGCGTTCAGCCCCCGGTGAAGATGCCCGAGGCATCATTCACCGAATTTTGGCCGCGCGCAGCAAAAAACCTCAGCGCGCCTTGGCGACCGCGCGTTTGGTCATGATCCCGATCAGATGCGCCCGGTACGGGGCGGAGGCGTGGATGTCGCTGTTCAGCCCATCAGCCGGTGTTTTGACCGCGGCGGCGGCAATCGCGGAAAAATCGGCGCTCAAGGCCTTTTCCATCTCGGCATGGCGGAACACCCCGCCCTGGGCGGCGCCGGTGATCGCCACCCGCACGCCGGCAGCGGTTTTGGCCACGAACACGCCGACCATCGCGTAGCGCGAGGCCGGGTTGCGGAACTTCTCATAGGCGGCTTTCTCCGGCACCAGGAACGTCACCGATGTAATCAGCTCGTCCGGCTGCAGGGCGGTCGCGAACATCCCCTGGAAATAATCATCCGCCGCGATCTCGCGCCGGTCGGTCTTGATCGTGCCGCCCAGCGCCAGCAGCGCGGCCGGGTAGCAGGCGGATGGGTCGTTATTGGCCAGCGAGCCGCCGATGGTGCCGCGGTGGCGCACCTGGGTATCGCCGATCCAGGACGCCAGATCGGCCAACGCCGGGATCGCCCGCTTCACCTCGGCCGATGCGGCGACCGCGCCATGCGTGGTCATCGCGCCGATCGTTACCTTGCCGCCGGCAATGGTGATCCCGGTCAGGCCCAGCTTGCTCAAATCTACCACGCAAGTCGGCCGGGCCAGGCGTTGCTTCAACACCGGGATGAACGTCATGCCGCCGGCCAGCGCCTTTGCCTCGTCGTCGGCGCGCAGCGCCTTGACCGCATCGGCGACGCTGGCGGGTTTTTGGTAGGTGAAATCATACATCCTGCGTGTCCTTACTCTGCTGCCAGGGCCGGCTGCGCGGCCTGGAGGATCGACCAGATTTTCTGCGCCGTCGCCGGCATGTTGATGTGACGCACGCCGTAGCCGCGAAGGGCATCGACCACCGCGTTGACCACCGCCGGCGGCGAACCGATCGCGCCGACCTCGCCGCAGCCCTTCACCCCCAGCGGATTATGGGTGCACAGCGTAACCGCGGTGCCGACCGATATGTTCGGCAGATTATCGGCCCGCGGCATCGTGTAGTCCATCATCGAGCCCGACAGCAGCTGCCCGGCCTGGTCGTAGATCGCGGCCTCCAGCAGCGCCTGGCCGATGCCCTGCGCCACGCCGCCCTGGATCTGGCCTTCGACGATCATCGGGTTGATCACCCGCCCGACATCGTCCACCGCGCAGAAATTGACCATCGTGGTGACGCCGGTTTCCGGATCGATCTCCACCTCGGCGATGTGGCAGCCGCCGGGAAAGGTGAAGTTCTTCGGATCGTAGAACGCGGTTTCGTCCAGGCCGGGCTCCAGTTCCTCGATCGGGTAGTTGTGCGGCACGTAGGCGGCCAGCGAAATGTCCGTCAGGGTCTTGGTCTTGTCGGTGCCGGCAACCGAAAACACATTGTCCTTGAACTCGATATCCTCGACCGCCGCTTCCATCAGATGGGCGGCGATCTTCTTGCCCTTGGCGATGATCTTGTCCATCGCCTTGACCATCGCGGTGCCGCCGACCGCCAGCGAACGGCTGCCATAGGTGCCCATGCCGAACGGGATTTTGGCGGTATCGCCGTGCACGATCTCCACCTGGGCCAGCGGCACGCCGAGCTGCTCGCAGACCAGCTGCGCCAGCGTTGTTTCGTGCCCCTGGCCATGGCTGTGGGTGCCGGTGAACACCGTCACCGAGCCGGTCGGATGCACCCGGACATTGGCCACCTCGTACAGCCCGGCCCGCGCGCCGAGCGATCCGACCACCGCCGAGGGGGCGATGCCGCAGGCTTCCACATAAGTGGAAACGCCGATACCGCGCAGCTTGCCCCGCCCCGCCGCCGCCGCGCGGCGGGCTTCGAAGCCGGCATAATCGGCCGCCTTCAGCGCCGCGTTCAGCGTCGCGGTGTAGTCGCCGCTGTCATATTGCAGCGCCACCGGGGTCTGATACGGAAACGCATCCGGGGGAATGAAGTTCTTTCGCCGCAGTTCGATCTTGTCGATACCGGTGTCCTTGGCGATCGCGTCCACCAGGCGTTCGATCAGAAACGTCGCTTCCGGCCGGCCGGCGCCGCGATAGGCGTCCACCGGCACGGTGTTAGTGAACACCGCCTTCACCTCCACATAGATCGCCGGGGTTTTGTAGACCCCCGCCAGCAGCGTGGCATACAGATAGGTCGGCACCGCCGGGCCGAACGTCGACAGATAGGCACCCATGTTGCACAGCGTCTGGACCCGCAGCGCCAGGAAATGACCCTCGGCGTCGATCGCCATTTCCGCGGAGCTGTCATGGTCGCGGCCATGCGCGTCCGACATGAAGCTTTCGGTGCGCTCGGCGGTCCATTTCACCGGGCGGCGCACCTTGGCCGAGGCCCAGGTGACGATCGCTTCCTCGGCGTAATGGTAGATCTTGGAACCAAAGCCGCCGCCGACATCGGGGGCGACCACGCGCAACTTGTTTTCGGGGATGTGCAGCACGAACGCGCCCATCAGCAGCCGGATCACATGCGGGTTCTGGCTGGTGGTGTACAGCGTGTAGTCGCCGGAGTTCACGTCGAACTCGCCGATCGCGGAGCGCGGCTCCATCGCATTCGGGATCAGCCGGTTGTTCAGCAGATCCAGCCGCACGGTTTTGTGCGCCGAGGCGAACGCCGCATCGACCATGGCCTTGTCGCCGAGATGCCAGTCGTAGCAGATGTTACCGGGCGCATCGTCATGCACCGCCGAAGCCCCTGATGCCACCGCATCGCGCACACTGGCGACCGCCGGCAAATCCTCGAACTCGATCCCCAAAAGCTCGGCCGCGTCCTTGGCCTGACTGCGGGTTTCCGCGATCACCACCGCGATGGGGTCGCCGACATGGCGAACCTTGCCGACCGCCAGCACCGGATGCACCGGCTCGGCCATCGGGCTGCCGTCCTTGTTGTGGATCTGCCAGCCGCAGGGCAGCCCGCCGATTTCTTCCGCCACCAGATCGGCGCCGATGAACACCGCCAGCACGCCGGGGGCGGCCTTTGCGGCGGTCGTATCGATAGAGATGATTTTCGCATGCGGCCGGTCGGAACGCCTGATACTGGCAAAACTCTGGCCGGGACGGTTGATGTCGTCGGTGTAGTTGCCGCGCCCGTTGAGGAAACGCTGGTCTTCCTTGCGGCGAACCGAGGCGCCGATGCCTTCGAAACCCATGTTTTTTCTCCCTACCGCGAGCGGCTCGGCTGGCGTTCTATTCGGCTGCGATTTTGCCTTGCATCAGCGGCCAGGC
>JAYTXR010000302.1:0-4787 GCA_043742865.1 Acetobacteraceae bacterium | reverse complement strand
GAGGATGCCCGGATCTATACCGATCTCGCCGAAGGACTGCGGGAAGAATACCCCGGCAGCGCCCAGGTCTTCACCGACATGGTGGCCGAGGAGCACGAGCACCGCCGCCGACTGCTCGATCTGTATCAGGAGAAATTCGGCTCCCATATTCCGCTGGTCCGGCGCCAGGATGTGCGCGGCTTCATCGCGCGCAAGCCGATCTGGCAGGTCCGCCCGCTCGGCCTCGATACCGTGCGCCAGCTTGCGCAGACGATGGAGCTGGAAACCCAGCGCTTCTACCAGCTCGCCGCCGAGCGCAGCACCGACACCTCGGTACGCAAGCTGCTCGGCGATCTGGCGGAGGCGGAGATGGCGCATGAGCATACCGCCGACCAGTTGATGCAACATAACGTGCCCAAAACCGTGCGCGAGGCGGAGGACGAGGCGGCGCGGCGGATGTTCGTGCTACGCGTCATCCAGCCGGGCCTGGCCGGGCTGATGGACGGCTCGGTCTCCACCCTGGCGCCGCTGTTCGCGGCCGCCTTTGCCACCGGGCGGACCTGGGACGCGTTCCTGGTCGGCATGGCCGCCTCACTCGGCGCCGGCATCTCCATGGGTTTCGCGGAAGCCTTGTCCGATAACGGCAGCCTGACCGGTCGTGGCTCGCCGTGGATCCGCGGTGTGGTTTCCGGCGCCATGACCACGCTGGGGGGTCTCGGCCATACGCTGCCGTTCCTGATCGGCAATTTCCACACCGCCATCTCGGTGGCGATCGCCGTGGTGATCGTCGAGCTGGCGATCATCAGCTGGATCCGCTGGAAATACATGGACACGCCGCCGATCTCGGCTGCGTTCCAGGTGATGTTCGGCGGCGCCCTGGTGTTTGCCACCGGGGTCCTGATCGGCAATTCCTGACGCGTACGCCGCCGCCCTTAACGCGGCGGTGCCGGGCGGGGTATACCACCGGGCTTGACCCGGGGGCCGCCACATTTGCCAGAGCATTCATCCGATCAAAATCCAACCCTGGTAACCGGGGCCACCGGCTTCGTCGGGTCCGCCGTGGCGCGGGTGCTGCTGGCGCGCGGACATAAAGTTCGCGTCATGGTCCGCCCGACCAGCGACCGGCGCAATCTGGCCGGGCTGGATGTGGACATCGTCGTCGGCGATCTGACCGACCCGCCGTCCTTGGCCCGCGCCGTTTCCGGCTGCCGCTATCTGGCGCATGTCGCCGCCGATTACCGTATCTGGGTGCCCGACCCCGCCGCGATGCTTCGCGCGAACGTCGATGGCTCGGTCGCCATATTGCGTGCTGCCGCGGCGGCGGGGGTGGAACGCAGCGTCTATTGCAGTTCGGTGGCAGCCCTTGGCCTGAACCCGGACGCCAGGCCCGCCGATGAAGCGACGCCGGTGACCGAGGCCGCCCTGGTGGGCATCTATAAACGGTCCAAATACCGCGCCGAGCAGGCGGTGCTGGAACTGGCACGCCAGGGCACGAATGTGGTCATCGTCAACCCCGCCGCCCCCGTCGGCCCGCGCGACATCAAGCCGACGCCGACCGGAAAGATGATCCTGGACGCCGCCGCCGGCCGGGTGCCGGCCTATATCGATACCGGGCTGAATGTGGTGCATGTCGACGATGTGGCCGAGGGCCACGCGCTGGCGCTGGAACGCGGCCGGGCCGGGGAGAAATATATCCTGGGCGGGGAGAATTTTCTGCTGCGCGATCTGCTGGCGCTGGTCTGCACGGTTGCGGAGAAGTCACCGCCGCGGATAAGGCTGCCGATCGGGGCGGTCTGGCCGGTTGCCTGGGCCATGGAGGGGGTCGCCGCGTTGACCGGAAAGGAACCGCTGGTCACCCGCGACCATCTGAAGATGGCGCGCAAGAAGATGTTCTATTCCTCCGCCAAGGCCAGCAGCGAACTCGGCTATGCGCCGCGCCCGGCCCGCCTGGCGGTGCAGGATGCGGTGGCGTGGTTCCACACCAATGGCATGCTGGGCAAATGATCTGGCTGGGCAAATGATCTGGCTGGCGCTGATGTCGGCCGCGACCTGGATCTACCTGCTCGGGTTCCACGGCCGCTTCTGGCAGGCCGGCCCCGCGCTGTCGCCGGCGGTCCCGCCGGCGGCCGCCGATGTCTGCGTTGTGGTGCCCGCGCGCGACGAGGCGGGATCGATCGCCGCCTGCCTGACCTCGCTGCTGGCACAGGATTATTCCGGGACCTTCCGCGTCATCCTGGTCGATGACGCCAGCACCGATGCCACCGGCGACATCGCCCGGAGTTTCGAGGACCCGCGCCTGACCGTGCTCGCCGGCCAGCCGCGTCCGGCCGGCTGGTCGGGCAAATTATGGGCGATCCGGCAAGGTATAGCCGCCGCGGAGGCTGGGGGGTATGTGCTGTTGACCGACGCCGATATCGTCCATGACCCGCGCCATTTGGCCAGCCTGGTCGCCCAGGCGGAACGCGGCGGGCTGGACATGGTCTCCGAAATGGTTGAGCTGGCCTGTGTCAGCTGGGCCGAGAGGGCGCTGGTGCCGGCCTTCGTGTTCTTCTTTCAGCTGCTGTACCCGTTCAACCGGGTGAACGATCCGCTTTCGGCCACCGCCGCGGCCGCCGGTGGCACCATGCTGATCCGGCGTCGCGCGCTGGCGCGGATCGGCGGGATCGATTCGGTGCGCGGCGCGCTGATCGACGATGTGGCGCTGGCGGGGGCGATCAAACGCGGCGGGCGCATCTGGCTCGGCCATTCGGCCCTGGCGCGCTCCATCCGCCCGTATCCCCAGCCTGCGGATATCTGGCGGATGATCGCGCGCACCGCCTATGTGCAGCTGCGCTTTTCGCCCGCGCTGCTGGTGACGGCCACGTTCGGCATGGCGCTGATCTGGCTGGCGCCACCCGGCCTGGCGCTGTTCGGCCACGGATGGGCCAGGGGGCTGGGCCTGCTGACCTGGATTGCCGCCGCGCTATCGTATCTGCCGACGCTCGGCCGGTTCGGCCAGTCGCGGTTCTGGGTGCTGGCGCTGCCGGGCATCGCCGGCTTCTACATGGCCGCGACCATCGGCTCGGCCGCCGATCATTACCGCGGCCGCGGCGTGGTATGGAAACGGCGCGCCTACCAGGGGGCCAGTCCTTGAGCGAAAATGTTGAGACCTGGTCGGGCAAGGACCGCGGCGACGAGAATTTTCCGGTCGGCTCGGCGCTGATCCGGGCCGATCTGCGCACCCATGTGCACGCCTATTACTCCTTCGCGCGCAACGCCGACGATATCGCCGATAGCCCGACCCTGGGGCCGCGCGACAAGATCGACCGCCTCGATGCGATGCAGGCCGTGCTGCTCGGGCAACGAGACATTGGCTCGCCCAGCGCCAGCCGGCTGCGCGCCAGCCTGACCGAAACCGGCGTTTCCCCGGTGCATGCGACCGACCTGTTGGTCGCGTTCCGTCAGGACGCGGTGAAGACGCGCTACGCCAGCTGGGACGAGCTGCTCGATTATTGCCGTCATTCGGCGATGCCGGTCGGGCGCTATGTGCTGGATGTGCACGGCGAGGACCCGGCGACCCATGCCGCCTCCGACGCGCTTTGCGCCTCCCTGCAGGTGCTCAATCATTTGCAGGACGGCGCCCGCGACCTCGCGGAACTGGACCGCTGCTATCTTCCATCGGATTGGATGGACCGCTTCGGCACCGGCATCGAAGACCTGCGCGGAAAAGCCGAAACGCCGGGGTTGCGACGGCTGTTCGACACCCTGCTCGATCACGTGGACGCGCTGAACCGAACGGCGCTGGAGCTGCCGCGCCGCATCGCGGGCCGGCGGCTGCGGCTGGAGACCGCCATCATCGTCGGGCTCGCGCACCGGCTGGCGCGACGGCTGCGCGGCGCGGATCCAATCGCCGGACGGGTCAAGCTGACCAAAGGCGACGGCATTGCCAGCGCGCTGGCCGCGCTGCGGTTCCTGCCGTGAGCGCGGGCGCGACGCCGCTGGGCGCGGATCCGGCCGATCTGGACGCGGTGCAAGCCATCGTCCGCACCGCCGGCACGTCGTTCTATCGCGGCATGGCAATGCTGCCGCCAGACCGCCGGCACGCGATGTATGCGATCTACGCGTTCTGCCGCATCGTCGACGACATCGCCGACGACGACATTACTTTCGCCGACAAGCTGCCCCAGCTGGCCGCCTGGCGGGACCGCATCGACGGACTGTATCGCGACCAGACGGATGGTCCGGTCACCCGGGTATTATGGCTGGCGACCCAGAAATTCGCGCTGCGCCGACAGGATTTCCTCGACATGATCGACGGCATGCAGATGGACGCCGAGGAGGTCATCGTCGCGCCCGATCTGCAGAAACTCGATCTATACTGCGACCGGGTCGCCGCCTCGGTCGGGCGGCTATCGGTGCGGGCTTTTGGCGATGCCTCGGCTGAAGCGGACCGCGTGGCCCATGCGCTCGGGCGCGCGCTGCAGCTGACAAATATTCTGCGCGATGTCGCCGAGGATGCCGGCCGGGACCGGCTCTATCTGCCACGCGAATACCTGGCGGCCGAAGGCGTGCCGGCCCAGCCAGGCGCCGCTTTAGGCCATCCAGCCCTGGGCCGCGTCTGCTTGCGGGTCGCGGCAATGGCGGAAAGATATTTCCTCGACGCCGATGCGGCCATGGCACGCTGCGACCGGCGCGCGATGAAGCCGGCGCGGCTGATGGGCGCCACCTATGGCGCCATCCTGGGCCGACTGAAGACGGCCGGCTGGGCCGATCCATCGTTGCGCGTCAGCCTGCCAAAATGGCAGAAAATATGGCTCGCGCTGCGGTAT
>JAYTXR010000301.1:0-1539 GCA_043742865.1 Acetobacteraceae bacterium | reverse complement strand
ATGGAATGCCCGCGCGCCAGCAGGGCCCGTGCAACGGCGGAGCCCACGAAGCCAGTGGCTCCGGTCAGCAGCGTGTCCCCGGTGCGCAAGCCCGACGACATGACAACGGCCGGCGTTTTGCTGGCCGGGAGGGGAGCCTGGGCAGGAGCCGGCGCCGGCTCTGAGACGGTCCGGTAAAGCGGCACGGGCTTATCCGTCCACAGGCCAAGGCTGGTCCAGCCCGGAGAGCTTTCCGGCTCGGGCTTTGAATCCGGCGCTGGTTCGGGCGGCTTGTGAGCGGTCTGGAGGCGGCGCGGCCACGGCACTTCTTCGGCGGGCGGAGCAAACTCCGGCGCCGGTATGGGTTCTTGCTCGAACAAGGGGCGTCCATTGCGCTGCACAGGCTTCCGTGCGCGGGCAGGGAGCGGGGGCGGCACGGGCGGGGGCGCGGCCGTCAGTTCGATTGCCATTATGGGTGCCGCGCCCGTTTCGAGGGCAACCGCTTTATCAGGTGGCGCCGGCAAGGCCTCGAGCGGCGGGTAGAACAGCGTGCGCGGCCGCATTGCCAGCGGCGGGATCCGGGCCGTTGGTGCTCCAGACGGCGGTTCGGTGGACGGCAACGGTGATCTCCTGACGCGGCGGGCCTCTATAGCCTGGACGGGGCCCGCTGGTGTAGTGGGCAGCGGGTCATGAAGAAGTTATCCCTCGGTTTGGCGCTGGCCGGGCTCGCGGCGTCGCTTGGCCTGGTGCTGTGGTTCGACGTGGGCGCGGTGCTGGGAACCGCCATCTCCGTGGGCTGGCAGGGACTGGCACTACTGACGGGATGGCAGGTGCTGACCATCGTGCTGCTGGGCCTCGCATGGTCGCGAGTCATGCCGGGCATGGCCGTCGCGGTCATGATCCGGGGCCGCGCGGTGCGGGATGCGGCCACTACTTGCCTGCCGTTTTCACCCGTGGGCGGCTACGTGCTGGGCGCGCGGGCATTGACGCTGCAGGGCGTGGACTGGCCGGTGGCGGCGGCCGGCACGGTGGTGGACGTGACGATGGAGGTCGCCGCGCAATTACTGTTCGCGCTGTTCGGCGTGGCCGTATTGGTCTTATTGCAACCGGACTCAGCGATGGCGGCGCCCCTGCTGCTAGCGCTGGCTGCCGTGGTGCTGGGGGTCGCCCTCGCCGCGGCGCTGCGGCGGCATATCCGGACAATGCTGCGCGGCCTTGGCTCCCGCCTGCTGGGCGAGTGGTTCCGCACCGAGGGTGGGCTCGATCGGTTGCAGGCCGAACTCGCCCGCATCAGCGCGCCCCGCTGGCCGCTGATCGGCGCCTTGGTCTTGCATCTGGCCGGCTGGTTCGTGACCGGCCTTGGCACCTGGATCAGCTTGCGGCTTCTCGGCTGGCACGGCCAGATCGTGCCGGTGATGGCGCTCGAGGCGTTGCTGGACGCCGTGCTGGCGGCGGCATTCCTGGTGCCGGGCGGCGCCGGCGTGCAAGAGGCCGGGTATGTCGGCCTCGGCGCCGCCTTCGGCGTGCCACCGGAACTGGCGCTCAGCGTCTCGTTGTTGC
>JAYTXR010000300.1:0-4120 GCA_043742865.1 Acetobacteraceae bacterium | reverse complement strand
CCCGGCATTGTCCAGGATCGTCGCGCCTGCCCCGCCGGTCACCGCCCCGGCGACGGTCAGCGCCGCGCCGTCGTTCAGCGTCAGGCCATGCGCGCTGAAGCTGCCCAGCGTGGCGATCTGATTGGCGGTGCCGGCAAAATTCGCGCCTCCCGCGACACCGTCGGTGCTGGTGAGCTTGGTCGCGAAGATCGCGCCGGCCGCCAATTGCAGCACGCCGCCGCCGGCAGCGCTGGTATCGAACTTCGTCACCGGCGCTGACCCGGTGCCGATCCTGCTATCGGACAGACTGACGCCGCCCAGGCCGCCCTGCAAGATGACTGTGCCAGCGGTGATCTGGGTCAATCCAGCCGACGCCGAGCCGGCGCCGATCGTCGATCCGAGCGTCAGCGCGCCGCTATGCGACACTTTCGAGATCACGAAATCATAGCCCGAAGCCAGCGTCAGCGCCTTCGTGGTCACGGTCATGCCGCGGTCGATCGACAGATCGTGGCCGGCCAGCAGGGTCAGCGTGAAGATGCCGAGATTAAGGGCGTTGGCCTGTCCGCTGGCATATACCACGGACAGATCGTGGCTCGCCTGCAGCACCACATTGGCGAGGGAGGCGTTCAGCACCGCCAAATCGATGAAGCTCGCCGGGCCGCTTGGCGCGACGTTGCTGAGCACCAAGTCGGTGGGGTCGATCAGCAGCGTGCCGACGCGCCCGCCAGGCGCCGACAAATCGGTCCTGCCGGTCAGCGCGAAGGCGGATTTTCCCGACAGCTCCACGACACCGCCATCGCCACCTTGCGGGCCCCCTTTGGCCTCGATGATGCCGCCAAAGCGGGTAGCCTCGGTGCTCAGTACCGTGATCTGGCCGCCGTCGCCGATTGCCGACGCGCTGGCGGAGATCTTCACGCTGGCCTCGATCGCCGTCCTCGCAGCCGTTCGTTTCGTCCCGACCGACACCCCGCCCTTGGCGCGCGCCAGCGTGGTGCCGACCGCCACCAGGCCGCCGCCGTCCTGGCCAGAGACGTCGATCCGCGCGCCGGCGGCGATCGTTACCGCACCGGTGGCGTTGACTTCCACCTGCCCGCCCTTGGTGCCCGCAGCAATGCCGGCGACCGAGATGTCTCCGGCCACCCGGACATCGCCGCCGCGGCCCCGCACCACCACCGTGCCAGCCTGTTCCCCCACGCTATCCGCCCGGATCCTGCCGCCGGCGGAGACCAGGGTCTGCACGATGCCGTCCACGGCGCTGGCGGTCAGCAGCACCTTGCCGCCGTCGGCGACGATGGTGCCGGTATTGGTGACCAGCGCGACGACCGGCTTGCCGTCGGGGCCGGCTGGCGCCTCACGGACCTGCCCGGTCACGTCGATCGACAGCAGCCCATCGCCGTAGAGGTCGATCGTGTGCGTCCGCGCTCCGGCCAGGATCACCTTGCCCAGTTTGGCCTGAATGACGCCCCGGTTGGCCACCGCCGGCGCCACCAGCGCCGCGAGCCCGCCATCCGCCACCGTGATATTGCCGTCGTTGACGATCTGCGCGCCCGGCCGCGCCGCCTGATCGAACACCAGCTTGCCGCCATCAGCGATGAATTTCCGAGTGTTTTCGGGACTAATGGCCGCGGCGGAGACCACCAGGCCGGCGGCGTTGACCTGCGCGCCCCGGCTGAAAGCCACGCCGGACTGGTTTATCAGCACGATCTGGCCGTTGGCATTGATCCGCCCGGCGATCTGCGACGGGTCCGGCCCAACCACCCGGTTCAAGGTGACCGCCTGGGCGGAGGGCTGGTTGAACGTGACGGTATGCTGCGCGCCGACATCGAAGCTCTGCCAGTTCACCGCGCCGCGCTGGGTGGCCTGGTTGACCGTGGTGTTTTGCGCGTTCGGACGGGCGATGCTGATCTGGCCGCCGACGACCTGCCCGCCCTGCGGACTGGCATTCGGCGCCGGCGCCGCCAGGGTGGCGGGAACCAGCACCATCATGGCGGCCGCCTGCAACGCCGTACCACGCAACAGCGCGCGGCGGTCACAGCGCACCCAGCTTGCCACATAATCGGAATTTCGAGGTCGCTTCATCCAAGCCGTCTCCGCGTTCACGCTCGATCAGACCGGGCGGTCCGACGCCAACGCTCCGATCCCGGCAACGAAGCATAAACCCTGAACAAAGTATAAAAAAAAAGCGCGATCCTTCGGTTAAAAACGCGCCAGGAACGTCCAGTAGAACACGCCCGCATGCAACGGCGAAATCCCCGGCCCGCTGCCGTTCGGATAGCGGTTCATCCGGTAGGCACCCTCGACATCGAACTCGATGCTCCGGCTCAGGAACAGCCGGGCGCCGAGGCCGGCCGAGCGTAGCGTGACATTGGCGTCGGAGACACGGCTCTGCCAGGTCTCCCCCCAATCATAGAAGGTGTAGAATTGCGCGTTCAACTCCCAGGGCACAATGTCCGGGACCGGCAGAGGCGTGTTCAGCTGCCACTCCACCGTCGCGGTCAGCGCGCGGTCGCCAGTCACCTGGCCCCAGTAATAGCCGCGGTTGAAATGCGGCCCGCCAAGATAAAACTGCTCCACCGAGGGCAGCACGTCGGGGCTATATTGCCCCCCCGCGCTCAGCTGCACAGCGACGCTGGCGCCATCCCATGCCTCGAACAGCGACTGGTTGCGGCCGATCTCGCCGTTGATCTTGGCAAAATTCGTCTTCGCGCCGAGCCGGGAGGCGAGCGCGTTGTCGCTGGGGGTGGCGCCGAAGGCCACCAGACCCTTGGAGAACCGCGCATTGGCGGTGTTGGTGGCGCTCATTTCCGAACCGAGCAGCGTATCCAGCCGGGCATAGTCGCCGCCGAGCCGCATCACCCGCAGCGCATCGGAACTACTGCGCGTGACCGGCGCGCCGGCACCCTGCTGGGTATTTGTCTCGGAGTCGATCGCGTCCAGGCTGGCCAGAACATTCAGCGATTGCTGGCGCACCCGGACCAGCGGGTAGCTGACCTGAAAGCCGTAGATGCGGCTGATGCCCTCGTAGCCCAGCTGACGCAGGAAGCCGCTAGGCATGGAGTCGCCGGCGCCGGCATAGAGTTTGCCCTTCAACCCGGACCCCCCGAGATAGAATTCACTGAACGCCTGGCCGAAAATCTGGGTGCCGTTGATCGCGCGGTACAGCGAAATCTCCGTCCGTTCGCCGAACTCGCTGAACGAATTGAAATCCGCCACCGCCAACGCCTGTTCCGGACCGGTTTGCGGGAAGGCCCGGTTATCGGCAGTCAGCAATCCGGAAAACCGGGTGCGCGAGACCTTGGCGACCAGGGTCAGCGCGCCCGGCTCCTCGGCCGACGGTGCCAGCGTGGAGCGCAGCGTCACGCCCGGCACGTCGGCGGCCAGCAGCAACCAGCGTTCCAAAGTCGCGGTGTCGATCGGACGCTGCTCGGTCAGATGGCTCAGCAGCCTCAGCACCTGGGTGCCGGCCGGACCGATATCGCCGTCCAGCTTCACGTTGGCGATCCGGCCCTCGATGACCAGGAAGCGCAGTGACCCGTGCGAGATGACCACGTTGACGACGGTGTAGACAAAGCCGTCATGGCGATACAGATCGACGATGCCGGCCCGCGCGGCCTCGATCCGGTCCTGCGCGACCGCGGGTCCGCTCAGTCCGTCGGTGAACCGGGCGATCTCGGTTTCCGGGTAGGCGGTCACTCCGTCGACGGACACGGAAATGATCGCATGCGTGATCCCGCCGCCGACGGCGCGCGGCGCTGGCTCGGGTGGGGCAAGCCCGGGTGCGACACCAGGGGATGGGCGCGGCATTAACTGCTGGATCGGCGGGACCAGACCCGGCAGCGCGATCTGCGCCACGGCGGAGGGCGCGAGCGCCAAGGCCAGCAGGGCAAAGAAAACTACGCAGCCTCGCAAAAAAACCATCCTGGACAGACCTGTAAGACCGGAGTTTATCACCAAATCCGGTTCGCGCTAACAGGTTCTAGGAACACGCTGCCTCAGGCGCGGCGTCAGTGCGGCGTCAGTATAGCCGGGCCAGCCGGGCGCGTTCGCGCAGCAGCGACAGCACCGCGCGGCAGATCGGCATGGACTGGCCGACCACGCCGCCAAATTCTACCACCGCGCCGAGCAGCGCGTCGATCTCCAT
>JAYTXR010000299.1:0-19159 GCA_043742865.1 Acetobacteraceae bacterium | reverse complement strand
GCCCAACCCCCTTGACTGCGTTGGGCGGATAGACCATCTCCCATCAATCAGGACCCATCCAGTCCGATTAGCCCGGCAATCCTGCCGGCAGGGGGTTTTTCCGTCATGCTGAAGCTTTCCAAGCTGACCGATTACGCCGTGGTGGTGCTGGTCCGGCTGTCCTGGGGGGATGGAGCGGCTGGGGGAGTGCAGACCTCGCCCGGCATCGCACAGGCTACCGGCTTGCCGGAGCCGACGGTCGCCAAGGTGCTGAAGGCGCTGGTCGGCGGCGGCTTGGTCGCGTCCCAGCGCGGCGCGCGCGGCGGCTACCGGATGGTCCGGTCGCTGGCGGAGATCCCGGTCGCCGACGTGATAAAAGCCATTGACGGGCCGATCGCGCTGACCGCCTGCGTGGAGGGCGGCTGCTGCGAGGCGGAGAGTTTCTGCTCGATGGCGGGGCGGTGGGACCCGGTGAATGCCGCCATCCGCGCCGCCCTCAGCGCCATCAGTCTCGCCGACATGCAGGAGGCGGCCATTCCGCGCGCCTTCCGCATTCCGCGTGCGCCGGTTCCCTCGCCCGCAGTCAATTCTTCTCACGCAATCGTCGAATAGGACGAACCATGGCCATTGCCACCGAGACCCTCGACACCGTCAACGCCGTCACCGGATCCGGCTACAAATGGGGATTCGAGACCGATATCGAAATGGACATGGCCCCGAAGGGCCTGACCGAGGACACGATACGGCTGATCTCCGAGCGCAAGAACGAGCCGGACTGGCTGCTGGCCTGGCGGCTGGCGGCGTTCGCGGTCTGGCAGAAGATGGAGGAGCCGGTCTGGGCGCGGGTGGCGCATCCGCCGATCGATTACCAGGATTTGCACTATTACGCCGCGCCGAAGAAGAAGAACGGCCCGAAAAGCCTCGATGAGGTCGATCCCGAATTGCTGGCGATGTATGAGAAACTCGGCATCCCGCTGAAGGAACGCGCCATCCTGGCCGGAGTTGAGGGCGCGGGCGAAACGCCGGCTGAAGGTGGGCGCCAGATCGCGGTGGACGCGGTGTTCGACAGCGTGTCGGTAGCCACCACGTTCCGGGCCAGTCTGGAGAAGGTCGGCGTGATCTTCTGCCCGATCAGCGAGGCGGTGCAGAACCACCCCGAGCTGGTGCGGAAATATCTCGGCACGGTGGTGCCGGTGGCGGATAATTTCTTCGCCGCGCTGAACAGCGCGGTGTTCACCGACGGCAGTTTCTGCTTCATCCCGAAGGGCGTGCGCTGCCCGATGGAGCTGTCCACCTACTTCCGCATCAACGCCCGCAACACCGGACAGTTCGAACGCACGCTGATCATCGCCGAAGCCGGCAGCCATGTCAGCTATCTCGAGGGCTGCACCGCGCCGATGCGCGACGAGAACCAACTGCATGCCGCGGTGGTGGAGCTGGTGGCAATGGACGATGCACAAATCAAATACAGCACGGTGCAGAACTGGTATCCGGGCGATAGCGAGGGCCGTGGCGGCATCTATAATTTCGTCACCAAGCGCGGCCTGTGCCAGGGTGCCCGCAGCAAGATCTCCTGGACCCAGGTGGAAACCGGCTCGGCGATCACCTGGAAATATCCGTCCTGCATCCTGGCCGGCGAGGACAGCGTGGGCGAGTTCTACTCGGTCGCCGTCACCACCAACCACCAGCAGGCCGATACCGGAACGAAGATGATCCATATCGGCAAAGGCAGCCGCAGCACGATCGTCTCCAAGGGCATCAGCGCCGGAAAATCCAACAACACCTATCGCGGCCTGGTGCGCATTCTGGGCCAGGCCGATGGGGCGCGCAATCATACCCAATGTGACAGCCTGCTGATCGGCGATCAGTGCGGAGCGCATACGGTGCCGTATATCGAAAGCCGCAACCCGACGGCGAAAATCGAACATGAGGCGACCACCTCAAAAATCTCCGAGGATCAGCTGTTCTATTGCCGCTCGCGCGGGCTGTCGGAAGAAGATTCTGTCAATTTAATCGTCAACGGTTTCTGCAAGGAAGTCTTGCGGGAATTGCCGATGGAATTCGCGGTTGAGGCGCAAAAACTGCTCGCGGTGAGCCTTGAAGGCTCGGTTGGTTAAGGACGCATAGAATGCTGAAGATAAGCGGTTTGGCCGCTGCGATCGACGACAAGCCGATCTTGAACGGGATCGACCTGGTGGTGCCGACCGGCGAGGTGCATGCGATCATGGGCCCCAACGGGTCGGGCAAATCCACGCTGTCCTATGTGCTTTCCGGGCGCGAGGACTACAGCGTGACTTCCGGCAGCGCCGAGTATGATGGCCAGGATTTGCTGGGGATGGAGCCGGAGGCACGCGCGGCGGCAGGGCTGTTTCTGGCGTTTCAGTATCCGGTGGAACTGCCGGGCGTGAACAACGCCAATTTCCTGCGCACCGCGCTGAACGCGCAGAAGCGCGCCCGGGGCGAGCCGGAACTGGATGCGATCCAGTTCCTCAAGCTGGCGCGGGCCGAGATGAAGCGGCTGTCGATGCCCGATGACATGTTGAAGCGAAACGTCAATGTCGGCTTTTCCGGCGGCGAGAAGAAGCGCAACGAGGTGCTGCAGATGGCGATCCTGGACGAGACCGATAGCGGGCTCGATATCGACGCGCTGAAGATCGTCGCGGATGGGGTGAACGCGCTGCGCGCGCCGGATTTCTCCGCCCTGATCATCACGCATTACCAGCGGCTATTGGACTACATCGTGCCGGACCGGGTGCATGTGCTGGCGGGCGGGCGGATCATCCGCTCCGGCGGGCCGGAATTGGCGCTGGAACTGGAAGCCCATGGCTATGCCGGCGTGGTGGCCCAGGCGGCATGAACGCGCTCGGCATGAACGCGGTTTCCAACGCCGGAGCTGCCGGGTTCCTGGCCCGCTTCGCGGGGCTGAAGGCACAGCTGCCGGGCGACCTCGCGGTGCGCGAGGCAGCGGCGGAATTGTTTCGCGCCAACGGCATTCCCGGCGGCACGTCCGGGCGGCGGGCGGAGGCGTGGAAATACACCACGCTGCGCGCGCTGGCCGAAGCGGCGTTCCATGAACCGCTGACCTGGCTGGACGATTGTGCCGACCAGATGGCGCGGCTGCCTTTGATCGACGCGGCGCGGCTGGTGTTCGTGGATGGACGGTTCCGCGCCGATCTGTCGGTGCTGCCGACGAAGTTCGTCATCGACAGTTTTGCCGAGGCGCCGGATTTCGGCACGCTCAGCCGGCCCGACCGGGATAATCTGGTGGCGCTGAACACCATGCTGGCGGAAGACGGCGTCGTGCTCACGGTGCCCGACGGCATCGATGGCGGGACCCTGCAGATCGTCAGCCTGGCCACCGAAGGGCATGGCCGCACGATCGCGTTTCATCCGCGCCATCGGATCCGGCTGGGCCGGGATGCGGCGCTGCGGGTGCTGGAAATCTCCGCCGGCGCGGGCATCTATCTGCATAATGCGGTCAGCGAGATCCATGTCGGCGAGGCCGCGCATCTGATCCATGTGCGCCTGCAGGACGAGGCGCGCGGGGCGTTCCATGTCAGCACCTCGTATGTCGAAATCGCCGCGCGCGGGACCTATGACGGGTTCGCGCTCAACCTCGGCGCGCAGCTGGCGCGGTCGGAAATCCATGCAAGGCTGGCCGGCGCCGGGGCGATGCTGCATCTGAACGGCGCGCAGCTGCTCAGCGGTTCGCAGCATGCGGATATCACCACCGTGGTCCGCCATGACGCGCCGGGCTGTGCGTCGCGCCAGACCGTCAAGAACGTGCTGGCCGGGCGCTCGCGTGGGGTGTTTCAGGGCAAGATCGAGGTCGCGCGGATTGCTCAGAAGACCGACGGCTACCAGATGAACCAGGCGTTGCTGCTGAGCCGAGAAGCGGAGATCGACTGCAAGCCGGAGCTGGAAATATTTGCCGATGACGTGAAATGCAGTCACGGCGCTACTGTGGGCGAGTTGGACCACGGGCAAATTTTCTATCTGCGCACCCGCGGCATACCGGAGGCGCAGGCACGGGCGATGCTGGTGCGCGCCTTCCTGACCGACGCGCTGGATGCGGTTAGCGACGATAATTTTCGTGCGGCGCTGGAAGCTTCGGTGGCGCATTGGTGGGAAAGGGAAGTGGCATGAACGTGGATATTCGCCCGCCTCTCGATGTCGCCGCCATTCGCGCGCAATTCCCGATCCTGACGCAGCAGGTACGCGGCAAACCTCTGGTGTTCCTGGACAGCGCCGCCTCGGCGCAAAAGCCGCGCGCGGTGATCGAGGCGATGGTCGGCGCGATGGAGACGCAATACGCCAACGTGCATCGCGGCCTGCACTGGATGAGCGAGCGCACCACCGATGCCTATGAGGCGGCGCGCGATGCCGCCCAGGGGCTGCTGAATGCCGAGGACCGGTCGGAGATCGTGTTCACCGGCAACACCACCGGGGCGATCAATCTGCTGGCGCACAGCTATGGCCGCGCCATGCTCAAGCCCGGCCAGGCGGTGCTGATCTCCGGCATGGAGCATCATGCCAACATCGTGCCCTGGCAGATGCTGCGCGACGCGCACGGGATCGAGCTGCGGGTGGCCGACATCACCGATGCCGGCGAACTGGACATGGCCGATTACGAGGCGAAGCTGGCGGATGGCCGCGTCGGCCTGGTGGCGATGACGCATATGTCCAACGTGCTGGGCACCTACACACCGGCCGAACGGATCGTGCGGCTGGCGCATGCGCGCGGCGCCAGGGTGCTGCTGGACGGCTCGCAGGCGGTGGTGCATCGGCGCGTGGACGTGCGGGCGCTGGACTGCGATTTCTATGTCTTCACCGGCCATAAGCTGTACGGTCCCACCGGGATCGGCGTGCTGTACGGCAAGCGCGACCTGCTGGAGGCGATGCCGCCGTTCCTGGGCGGCGGCGACATGATTGCCTCGGTAACCTATGAAAAAACCACGTGGGCCGAGGTTCCGCATAAATTCGAGGCCGGCACCCCGGCGATCATCGAGGGCATCGGCCTGAAGGCGGCGATCGACTGGGTCCAGGCCATTGGCTTTGACGCCATCGCGGCGCATGAAGCGCGGCTGACCGAGCATGCGCTGACGCGGTTCGCCGCCATCGAGGGCGTGAACGTGATCGGCCGGGCGCAGGACCGCGGGGGCGTGGTGTCGTTCACGCTGGATAAGGCTCATGCACACGACATCGCCACCTTGCTGGACCGCCAGGGGATCGCGGTTCGGGCCGGGCAGCATTGCGCCGAACCGCTGATGCGCCGGCTGGGCCTGGACAGCACGGCCAGGGCCAGTTTCGGGATCTACACCAGCGTGCAGGAGATCGATTTCCTGGCCGACACGCTGGTGCGGGTGCGGGAGTTTTTCACCTGATGTTCGACGATCTGCGCGATCTCTATCAGGACGTGATTTTGCAGCATGGCCGCAACCCCGCGCACATGCACCGGCTCGAAAGCTTCGACGCGACCGCCAAGGGCGACAACCCGATGTGCGGCGACCGCGTTCAGGTATGGGTGGCCCATGCCCCGGACGGCACGATCGCGGAGGCGGGGTTCGAGGCGCGCGGCTGCGCGATCAGCATCGCCTCGGCCGATCTGATGGCGGAAAGCGTGGCGGGGCTGCGGGAAGATGCGGTGCGCGGATTGTTCGCCGGCTTCGAGCAGATGTTGCGGACCGGGATCTGTCCGGATCACGCGCCGGCTATGGAACGGTTGAAACCATTATCGGGCGTGCACGAATACCCCTCGCGGGTGAAATGCGCGACCCTGCCGTGGCACGCCCTGATGGCGGCGCTGGACGGCGAGAAGGAGGCCAGCAGTGAATGATCTGACAGCGCCGGATATCGGCGGTACCCCTGGCACCTGGACGCCGGATGGCTCGGCCGAGCCGAAGCCGACCGAGGATCTGGTGATCGCCGCGATCGCGACGGTCTATGATCCGGAGATACCGGTGAATATCTATGAACTCGGCCTGATCTACGCCATCGACATCCATGACGATGGCCGCGTGAAGGTGGAAATGACGCTGACCGCACCGAACTGCCCGAGCGCGCAGGAATTGCCGGAGATGGTGCAGCAGGCGGTCATGGCGGTTGCCGGCGTGCCGTCCTGCGAGGTCGAGACCGTCTGGGATCCGCCCTGGGACCAGAGCCGGATGAGTGAAGAAGCCCGCCTTTCGTTGAACATGTTCTGAGGTCGATATCGCCATGAGCACGACAACCACCCTGCCTCGTCCGCGCCGCGCGCTGCCGCCGCTGATGACCCTGACCGAGGCCGCCGCGGACCGGCTGGCCCAGCTCTATGCCAAGGGCGAGGCCAACGGCCAGCAAGGCAAGCTGCTGCGCATCGGGGTGAAGACCAAGGGCTGCTCGGGCATGTCGTACGACATGACCTGGGTCGATGAAGCCGGCCCGACCGATGAGGCGGTGAAGGACCGCGATCTGACCGTGCTGGTGGACCGCAAGGCCTCGCTGTTCCTGATCGGCACGGTGATGGATTACGAGGAAAAGAACCTGACCAGCGGCTTCACCTTCACCAACCCGAACGAGAAGGGCCGCTGCGGCTGCGGCGAAAGTTTTCACGTCTAGCCCGTAGGGTGCGATGCGCTCCGCATTGCTCCTTACGGACTCACCCGACCAAATTCCACGGCAGCTCCCCCGCCAGCACCGCCGCGATCCCGTCTACCGCCAGCCGGCCCATCGCGTCGCGCGCCTCCAGCGTGGAACTGCCCATATGCGGCAGCATCACGACGTTATCCAACGTCAGATAGCCGCGATCGAAAGCCGGCTCGCCATCGAACACGTCCAACCCGGCGTAGCGGACATGGCGCGATTTCAGAGCCGCGATCAGCGCCGCGTCGTCCACCAGGCTACCCCGCGCGGTGTTCACCACGATCACGCCTGGCGGCAACCGGGCGATGCGCTCGGCGTTCAGCCAATGGCGGGTATCCGCGCCACCGGGGGCGTTCAGGCTCAGCAGGTCGCAAACCTGCAAAAATCCTTCGTCGTTGTCGTGCCAGACAGCGCCTTCCTCCAGCTCGGGCGCCAGCCGGCGGCGATTGCGGTAATGGATTTCCATGCCGGCCCCGCGCGCCATCCGCGCCAGATGCCGCCCGATGCTGCCCATGCCGAAGATGCCCAGCCGCTTGCCCCGCAGCTGCACGCCGATTAGCAAATCCGGCAGCCAGCCTTGCCATTTTCCGGCCCGCAACAGCCGCTCGCCCTCGCCGGCGCGGCGCGCCGCCATCAGGATCAGCAGCATGCCGATCTCGGCGGTGGCAACCGACAGCACGTCGGGCGTGTTGCAGACCGCGATGCCGCGGGCACGGGCCGCTGGCAGGTCGATATGATCGAAGCCGGCGCTAAAAGTGCCGATCACGCGCAGGCAATCGGGCAGAGCGATGATCCTGGCAGCGTCATAGCGTTCTATGGTCGAGGTCAGAATGCCGGCCGCCCCGGCCGCGTCGGCGGGTCCGTCGCGCAGTTCGTCGGTGGTATCGTAGCGCACGTCGAACAGCTGCTCGGCATAGTCCCGCACCGCCTCGGGCAGCCGCACGGTGACGATGATCGTCGGTTTGGACATGGAAACCTCGCAGGATGGGGCCAGCTGGAACCTATCGTCAGCCGGCCCGCCTTGTCACTTTTTCCCCGACGCTGTTGTATGGTCTTCCGTCGCACAGGAATTCGCATCGCATGGCGTCAGCCCGTTTGGCCGTTGATATCGGCGGCACCTTTACCGACCTCGCGATCGAGCACGCCGGTGAACACGGGGTCCAGCGCACCACCATCAAGGTTCTGACCACCCCGGCCGCACCCGAGCAGGGCGTGCTGGCCGGGGTGGCTGCCATCCTGACCGCGTCAGGCCTGGCGCCGGCGGATATCGTCCTGATCGTGCACGGCACCACGCTGGCCACCAATTCGATCATCGAGCGCAAGGGCGCGCGCACCGCTTTGGTCACCACCGAGGGTTTTCGCGACGTGCTGGCGATGGGCAATGAGAGCCGTTACGACCAATACGACCTGAACATCATTCTACCGGAGCCGCTGGTGCCGCGCCATCTGCGCCTGCCGGTGCCCGAACGTCTGGACAACGAGGGGAACATCCTGCGCCCCCTGGACGAGGACGCGGTGCGCGCTTTGGTGCCGCTTCTGGTCCGCGAGCAGGTCGAAAGCATCGCCGTCGGCCTGCTGCACAGTTTTGTCAATTCGATCCACGAACAACGCATCCGCGACATCCTCAGCGACGCACTGCCGGAAATCCCGATTTCGCTGTCCTCGGAAGTCTCGCCGGAGATGCGCGAGTGGGAGCGTTTTTCCACCACCGCGGCCAACGCCTATGTGCAGCCGATGATGGCGCGCTATCTGCGCCGCCTCCAAACCGATCTGGCGACGATGGGCCTGGCCGCGCCGATCTTCCTGATGCTGTCCGGCGGCGGCCTGACCACGATCGAGACCGCCTGCCGCTTCCCGATCCGCCTGGTTGAAAGCGGGCCGGCCGGCGGGGCGATTTTTTCCGCTTTCATCGCCCGCCAATGCGCCATCCGCAACGTGCTTTCGTTCGACATGGGCGGCACGACGGCAAAAATCTGCCTGATCGACGACTTCAAGCCGCAAACCTCCCGAAGTTTCGAGGTCGCCCGGATCGGGCGATTCCGTAAAGGGTCCGGCCTGCCGCTGCGCATTCCGGTGATCGAGATGGTGGAGATCGGCGCCGGCGGCGGTTCGATCGCGCATGTCGACAGTCTGGGCCGCATCGGCGTCGGCCCCGAAAGTGCCGGCGCCAATCCCGGCCCGGCCTGCTACGGCCGCGGCGGGGCGCTGCCGACGGTGACGGACGCCAATCTGGCGTTGGGCCGCTATGATCCTGCCGGTTTCGCCGGCGGCACGATGCGGCTGGATCGGCAAGCGGCCGATACCGCCCTGGCCGCGAAGATCGGCTTGCCGCTCGACCTGGACGCGGCGATGGCGGCCTTGGCGGTGGTAGAGATGGTCGACGAGACCATGGCCAACGCCGCCCGGGTGCATGCGATCGAGTCCGGCAAATCCTATGAAGGCCGCACCCTGATCGCGTTCGGCGGCGGCGGGCCGGTGCATGCCTGCCGGGTCGCGGAAAAGATCGGCATTGTCCGCATTCTGGTCCCCTCGGGCGCCGGTGTCGGCAGTGCGATCGGTTTTTTACGCGCCCCCGTCGGTTACGAGGTTGTGCGCAGCCTGTATCAGCGCTTTTCCAGTTTCGACGTCGCCGCGGTGAACGCCCTGCTGACCGAAATGGCAAATGAGGCGATCGGCGTGGTGGCCCAGGGCAGTTTTGGCGCCGCCACCGCGCAGACCCGGATCGCCTATATGCGCTATGTCGGCCAGGGCCATGAAATTCCGGTAAAGCTGCCGGTCCGCGCGCTGATCCCCGACGACGTCGCCGCCATCCGTGCCGACTATGACCGCGAATACACCCGCTTCTATGATCGCCCGGTGCCGGGTTCCGATGTGGAAATCATGAGCTACGCCGTCATGGTGTCCACGATTTCCGACCAAACGGACGATCTGCCCGCGCCCGGTGATGACGCGCGGTGCGCGCCGGCCGCCGTCGCGGCCCGCACCCAGGCCGTGCGCGACAGCGTGACGGGGAAGGTTTCATCCTGGGCGATCTACGACCGCGCCGCGCTGGCCCCCGGCGCGCGCATCGCCGGCCCCGCCATCATCGCCGAGGACGAGACCTCCACCCTGATCGGCAGCGGCTGGACCGGCCGCATCAATGGCCTGGGCTACATCGAACTGACCAAGGAAGATCCCTGATGTCCCCCGAAATCAACGCCCTGGAAAAGATCCACCGCCAGGTCATGTGGAACCGATTGATCGCCGTGGTGGAGGAACAGGCGCAGATCATGATCCGCACCGCGTTCTCCACCACCGTGCGCGAAGCCGGCGATCTGTCGGCCGGCATTTTTGATCTGCAAGGCCGGATGATGGCACAGGCGGTCACCGGCACGCCCGGCCATGTCAATTCCATGGCCGAAAGTGTCGGGCACTTCCTGGCAAAATTCCCCGCCGACACGATGCAGCCAGGCGATCATTACATCACCAACGACCCGTGGCTCGCCACCGGCCATCTGCACGACCTCACGGTCGTGACCCCGGCGTTCCGGGGCGGAAAGATAGTCGGGCTGTTTGCCAACACCGCGCATGTCATCGATGTCGGCGGTCTTGGCATGGGGCCGGAAGGCCGCTCGGTCTATGAGGAAGGCATGTACATCCCGCGGGTAAAATGCTTCGACCGGGGTCAGCCGAACGAAACCTTCTTCGATTTCATGCGCGCCGGCTCCCGCCTGCCGGTGGAACTGGAAGGCGACATCTACTCGCTGTGTGCCTGCAACGACGCCGGCACGCGCCGGCTGGTGCAGATGATGGACGAATTCGGCATGGACAGCCTGGACCCGCTGGCCGGCTTCATCTTCGACGCCTCCTATCGCGCCACGGTGGCCGAAATCGCCAAAATCGGCCGCGGTGTCTATCGCAGTGAAATCAGTTCGGACGGCTATGACGAACCGGTGACGCTGAAGGCGCGGATGACCATCCTCGATGACGCGATCGAGGTCGATTACGCCGGCACCTCCGGCGTTTCCACCCGCGGGATCAACGTGCCGGCGGCCTATACCCGCGCCTATGCCTGTTTTGGCCTGAAAGTGGTGATCGCGCCGGAAATACCCAATAACTGGGCCTCCCTCACCCCGTTCCGCATGAAGATCCCCGAAGGCTGCATCCTGAACGCACCGCACCCGTATCCGGTTTCGGTGCGCCACGTCATCGGCCATCTGTTGCCCGATCTGATGATGGGCTGCCTGCACCAGACCATTCCGGCCCGCGTCGCCGCCGAGGGGTCTTCTTCACTGTGGAACCCGCCGTTGCGCGGCGGCTCGGGCATATCCGGCCAGGCCAGGGGCAACAAGCCGGTCATCCCCGACTTCGAAATCATCACCTTCAACTCCGGCGGCACCGGTGCGCGTCCCGGCCTGGACGGGCTGGACGCGACCTCGTTCCCCTCCGGCGTGCGGACGATGCCGGTGGAGGCCACGGAAAACGTCGCGCCGATCCTGATCTGGCGCAAGGAACTGCGCCCTGACAGCGGCGGCGCCGGGCGCAGCCGCGGCGGTTTGGGGCAGATCATGGAAATCGCGGCCAAGGGCGATCTGGAATTCGCCGTCAATGCCAGCTTCGACCGGATTGCCAATGCGCCGAAAGGCCGCGAAGGCGGCCTGCCCGGCGCGCCCGGCGTGGTGGCCGAAAAGGGCGGCAAGAATCTGCGCACCAAGGGCCTGCAGATCATCCCGGACGGCGAGCGCCTTATCCTGATGCTGCCCGGCGGCGGGGGGATGGGGCCGCCCACCGAACGCGACCCGTCGCGCGTGGCCCAGGACGTACGCGCCGGGCTGGTGTCGGTGCAAAACGCGCGCGCGCTTTATAAAGTAGCAACCGATACCAACGGCATTCTGGACGAACCCGCCACCAGGGAGTTGCGTGCATGACCCTGCGCTGTGACCTGATCCTGCGCGACGCCACGATTTTCGATGGCTCCGGCGCGCCCCGCTTCAACGGCGATGTCGGCATCATTGGCGACCGTATCGCCGCGGTTGGCGACCTCGGTGCGGCCAGCGCTGACCGGGAAATCATCGCCACCGGCCGCGCGCTGGCCCCCGGCTTCATCGACGCCCATACCCATGACGACCGCGCCGTGCTCTGCGGCCCGGCCTGCATGCTGTGCAAGATGTCGCAGGGCGTCACCACGGTCGTGGTGGGCAATTGCGGCATCAGCCTCAGCCCGGTGCGGATGAAAACCCGCCCGCCGCCGCCGCTCGATCTGCTCGGCGACGAAAGTTTCTGGACCTTCGACAGTTTCGCCGAATACGCCGAACGCCTGGCAACCGATCCGTCGCCGGTCAACACCTATGCGCTGATCGGGCATATGTCGTTGCGGATGGAAGCGATGGCCGGCGACACGTCGCGCGCCGCGACCGACCGGGAGGCCGGAAAAATGCAGGCGCGGCTCGCGCAGGCGCTGGCGGAGGGCGCGTCCGGCTTTTCCACCGGACTGTATTACCCGCCCAACATGCACGCCCCCACTTCCGAGGTCATCGCCGTGGCCGAGGCGCTGCGCCAGGCCGGCGGCATCTACGTCACCCATATGCGCGACGAGGCCGACGACGTGCTGGCCTCGATCGAGGAAACCCTGAAAATCGGCCGCCATGTCGGTGCGCCGGTGCTGATCAGCCACCATAAATGCTCGATGCCGGAGAATTTCGGCCGCTCCATCGAAACTCTGCCGGCCATCGACCGCGCCGCGCAGCACCAGCGCGTGGATTTCGATGTCTATCCGTACTATGCCGGCTCCACCGTGCTGATGGCGGAGCGGGTGCGCGAGGACGTGCCGGTGCGGATCACCTGGTCGGTGCCGCATCCGGAGGCGGCGGGGAAATTGCTGGCCGACCTGGCCGGCGAATGGCGGCTGAGCTTGAAGCAGGCGGCTGAAAAACTGAGCCCGGCCGGGGCGATCCTGTTCCAGATGGACGAGCCGGATGTGCAGCGCATCCTGACCCATCCCCGCGCCATCATCGGCAGCGACGGCCTGCCGCATGATTTGTATCCGCACCCGCGGCTGTGGGGCACGTTCCCCCGCGTGCTCGGTCATTACGCCCGCGACCTCGGCCTGTTCAGCCTGGAAATTGCGGTGCGCAAGATGACCGGGCGCACCGCGGAAGTGTTCGGCATGACCGACCGTGGCTTCATCCGCGCCGGCGCCTATGCCGATCTGGTGCTGTTCGACCCCATCACGGTGCGCGACACCGCCACCTACGAGGACCCGATAAGACCGGCCGACGGCATACTGGAAACCTGGATCAACGGAAAATCGGCCTATGTGCATGGCCAGGGCGCCACGGCCGCGCGGGCCGGCCGGCTGATTTCGCGCCATCCCAGATGAATGGCGATTTCTGGCCGCTGGTCGGTTTCTCGGTGGCGATGACGATCACGCCGGGGCCGAATAATCTGCTGGTCGCCGCCGCCGCCGCCAATAACGGCATCACCGACACGGTGCCGCATATCCTCGGCATCGCGGTCGGGTTTACCGCGATGCTGGCCATCGTCGCCGGCGGGCTGGGCGGTGTGGTGATGGCCGTGCCGTTGCTGCACCCGATCCTGCAATGGGTCGGCGCGGCGTGGCTGCTTTATCTTGCCTGGAAAATTGCCACCGCCCCGCCGCCCACACAGCAGGGCAGGCGCCCCCCGATGGGCTTCCTCTCTGCCGCCTTGTTCCAATGGGTGAACCCAAAAGCCTGGATGATCGCGCTGGGTGCCGCCAGCGAATTCGTCGTCCCCGGCCGCCCGCTGGCGCTGGAGGCCGGCCGCATCGCCGGCGTATTCGCCATCGTCGCCATCCCCTGCATCCTGCCCTGGGCGATGCTCGGCAGCGGCACCGCCCGCATTCTGAACGCTCCGCACCGGCTTCGGGTGTTCAACCTGACAATGGCCGTGCTGCTGGTGGCCTCAGTGGTGCCCATGCTGCTGCGCTAGGGGGCAGTGGGAGGAAAAAATGAAGGCCAGGGGCTCTGCCCCTTGGACCCCCGCCAAAGGCGAGCCTTTGGAAACCTTCCATTGTATGGGGTTCTAAGGGCTTGCCCTTAGCGGGATCCAGGGGCAGCGCCCCTGGCCTTCCTTTCCTTCCCCCCATTACCCCACAGCATCAGTGAGGCACGTCACCCTGCACCGTGATCCGGTGCATGATCCGGGTTTCGGCGGGATAGTCGTTGACCGCGAAATGCTGCACGCAGCGATTATCCCAAAATGCCAGCGATCCGGTTTCCCAGCGAAACCGGCAGGTGAATTCCGGCCGGGTGCTGTGTTGCATCAGAAAATCCATCAGCGGCTGGCTTTCCTCGTCGGTCATGCCGTCGAAGCGCTGCACATGGGCGCCGATATACAGCGCGCGGCGGCCGGTTTCCGGATGGGTGCGCACCAAAGGATGCACGCTGGTGGTTTGCACGTTGCCGGGGTCGCGCACCTTCATTTGGCTCATGGCGTCGGAATACCGGTCTTTGCGGGATTGTCCGCCATGCTGCTTGAAATTATCGCCGACGCAGACCGTTTGCAGCCCGTCCAGCATCTTGCGCATGGCTTCCGACAGGCTCTCATAGGCCAGATACTGGTTGGTGAACATCGTGTCGCCGCCGGCGGACGGCACCTCCAGCGCGTACAGGATGGTTCCCATCGCCGGCGCGGGGGAGAACATCTGGTCGGTGTGCCAGGAGCCGCCGAAATTCTTCTTGTCGGTCGGCAGCTTCACGATCTCCAGGATTTCCGGGTAGTCCGGCATGCCTTCCATGAACGGATGCAGATGGATATCGCCCCAGCGTTTGGCGAAGGCCAGTTGCTGCGCCGGGGTGATTTTCTGGTCGCGGAAGAAAATCACACAATTATCCAGCAGCGCGGCGCGGATCTCGTTCAGCACATCGTCCGAAAGCTCCCGCGACAGATCGACGCCCTCGATGATCGCACCAGCGGAGCCGGCGATCCGGTGCGCCTGCAGGTGGCGGTATTGGGTGTTGCGTGGGGCATTCATGAGGTTCTGCTCCCGTGTGAGGTGGATCGGCCATTCAGGCCGCAGCGTTTCATTCCCGTGAAACGGATCATGGCGCGGAACCGGGCCGGTGGAAAGCCTTACGCCGGTACTGCTAACAGTTCGGCTGACGCAGAGGGAGAACCACGATGCCTGGAGCCGCCGCGCCGATGGGGATTCTGCCGGCGGAGACGCGGGCGGTGGTGACCGAATGGCTCGCCCATCGGTCCGGGCAGTTCGTCCAGCGGATCTACCGGAAGTTTCGACGGCCTGCGTCATGACCGATCCGCGCCGGCACGCGCCGGCGGCGTTGCGCAATCGCGATGCGATCCTGGCGGTGCTGCGCCCGCTGTTGCCGCCTTGCGGGCGGGTGCTGGAAATCGCCAGCGGCAGCGGCGAGCACATTGTGCATTTCGCCGCCGCGCTGCCCGCCCTGCTGTTCCAACCGAGCGACCCCGATCCGGAGCGCCGCGCCAGCATCGACGCCTGGGCGGCCGATGCGGGATTGGAAAATATCCGCCCGGCCCTGGCGCTGGACGCCATGGCCGCAGCCTGGCCGGCGATAACGGCGGACGCGGTGCTTTGCCTGAACATGATCCACATCGCCCCCTGGGCGGCGGCGCGCGGGTTGATCCGCCATGCCGCGCGGGCGCTTCAGCCAGGGGGCCTGCTGTTCCTGTATGGCCCGTTCCGACGCGCCGGCGCGCACACCGCTTCCAGCAACGCGGCGTTCGATCTGGACCTGCGCGGTCGCGATCCGCAATGGGGAATTCGCGATTTGGAAGCGGTGGCGGCCGAAGCGAAGACTGCGGGCTTCGGCGTGCCCGAAATCGTGCCAATGCCGGCCAATAATTTGTCGATTATCTTTCGAGTGGCGCAAAACAAGTGAAGGCCCCGGTTGCCCGGGGCCTTCGCATTGTCTCGCGGCTGTAGCGCGCGGAGAAAGCCTACTCTGACACCCCGGAAGTGGAGCCAGAGACCCAGGCCATGCCCTCGAGCTGGCGCGATGAACAATGAGACACTGGATCACCTCCTTTCAGTTGTTGAAAGCCGAAGCTGACACGCGATTCTGATTCGCCACAAGGAAAATCTCGCGGCGGCGCACAATGCCAGGGTTTTGTCAGAGTTTCACTAGTATCTCCTGCTTGAACCGGCGCATTTCCGCCAGCAATTCGCCCGCACTGGGCCGCTCGAAATCGATGTCGATGGCCTGCACGCCAAGGTCGCGCAGCGCCCGCAGATCGCCCAGCACATCCGCATCGGTGCCGGAGAACAGTCGCCTTCCGCCGTCGCTGCCGCGGGGCGGCACGCCGGCGCCGTAGCGCTTCACCCGGTAGGTCGGGGCGACCGCAAGCTCGGCGCGGCCGGCCTCGACGGTCAGCCGGCGCAGCCGCGCCAGGCCGGCTTCGTAGAGCGCCAGCGTGTCGA
Source organism: Acetobacteraceae bacterium (assembly GCA_043742865.1). Taxonomy (GTDB): domain Bacteria; phylum Pseudomonadota; class Alphaproteobacteria; order Acetobacterales; family Acetobacteraceae; genus PALSA-911. The sequence goes on along the minus strand of JAYTXR010000299.1, from coordinate 3,141 downwards.
GCATCGCGTCCTTGTTGGTGCCGATCGGGTACCAGGCATCGCCGATCCTGGCGGCGCGGCGCAGGGAAGGCGCGCTTTCGCCGCCGACCCAGATCGGCGGGTAGGGCTTTTGCACCGGCTTCGGTTCCAGCACGATGTTTTGGAACGCGCTGTATTTCCCGCTGAAAACCGGTTCGGGCTGGGTCCAGAGCTCGCGGAATGCGTCCAGGTATTCGTCGGTCACCTTGCCGCGCTCGGCGAACGGGGTGGCGACGACCGCGTCGAATTCCGCCTTCAGCCAGCCGGCGCCGATGCCCACCACCAGCCGCCCGCCGGACAGCACATCGATCGTCGCCAGCATCTTGGCCGCCAGCACCGGCTGGCGATGCGGCACCACCAGCACCGCCAGAACCAGGCGGATGTGCTGCGTCTTGGCCGCCACATAGGCCGCCATGGTCAGCTGCTCGTGGCGCTGCATCGGCGAGGCGGAGGAGAACTCGCCGGATTCCGAATACGGATAGCCGGGCACGGCCAGGTTCGGCAGCACCACGTGGTCGGTGATGGTCAGGTAGTCAAAGCCCAAAGCCTCGCCCTGTTGGGCGATTTCGGTCATTACCGCCGGCGCCGATAGCGGCCCGGTATTCGGCAGGTTGAAGCCGATCTGCATGGATTTTTCCTGGTTGCTGCGGGCCCGGAGATTAGCCATCCAGGAAGCCGGGCGCCATCGACAGCCCGGCCGGCGGTGGCGATACTGCGCCGATTGAAGGAGAATTTGGCATGACGCTTGAAACGCGCCGCATCGGCCGCACCGCGCTGGAGGTGACCACGCTGGGCCTGGGCACCGCGACGCTGGGCGGCAGCCGGGTGGCGATCTCCATTGCGGAGCGCGACGCCATCGTGCGCACCGCCTGGGATGCCGGGGTGCGCTATTTCGATACCGCGCCGTTCTACGGCGTGGGTGCGGCGGAACGGGCCGTGGGCGACGCGCTGCGCGAACGCCGGCGCGGCGATTGGGTGCTGTCGACCAAGGTGGGGCGCCTGCTGCGCCCGCGCACCGCCTGGACCGACCCGATGGAGGCCTGGGGCCGGCCGATGCCGTTCGAGGTGGTCTATGATTACTCCCATGACGGCATCATGCGATCGTTCGAGGATAGTTTTCAGCGGTTGGGCCTGGCCCATATCGACATCCTGCTGGTGCATGATATCGGCCGCTACCAGCACGGCGCCGCGGCGCATCCGGAGCTGATGCGCTCGCTGCGCGACAGCGGCTATCGGGCGCTGGAGGAACTGCGCCGCACCGGCGCCATCAGCGCCATCGGCCTCGGCGTCAACGAGCGCGAGGTCTGCCTGGAGGCGTTGGGTTTCGGCGACTGGGACGCCTTCCTGCTGGCCGGGCGCTACACCTTGCTGGAGCAGCCGCCGCTGGAGGATCTATTGCCGCAATGCGTGGCGCGGGGCACGTCCATTATCGTCGGCGGGCCGTTGAATTCGGGCATATTGGCGGGGCGAGAGACCTGGAACTACGCCACCGCCCCGGCCGATGTGGTGGCGCGGGTGCAAGCGATCAGGGCCATCTGCGACCGGCACGCGGTGCCGCTGGCGGCGGCGGCGCTGCAATTCCCACTGGCACATCCGGCGGTCGCGGCGATCATTCCGGGGCCGCGCAATGCGGCGGAATTTTCCGAAAATATGGAACTGCTGGCCCGCAGGATACCGACGGCCCTGTGGGACGAACTGCGCCACGAGGGGTTGCTGCACAAGGATGCGCCGGTGCCGGCATAGTGGACAAATTTGCCTCTGGTTGCTCGCCGGACAAACAAGCCAGACGTGGATTTGAAGTCGGCTTCTGACCCAAAGTGGTCCTTGGCTGCCGCTGGCCCCTGGTCCGAGATTGGCCGAAACCGGACAGTCCGCTTTTGAACAAACAAAGTCAGTATACGGACCCTCCCCATCTTCCAGTCGGCTTGATTTCCTGAAAGATTTTGAAGTCCTACAGTGTCCTAAGCTCATTACGACCCGCCATCCGAATGTTCTAGTGCCGCCGGCCTGGCGTCAGGACCTTCTGCGCAGGGCTTCACGCATCCTTTGCCGCCGCCTTGGGCTTCCGGGGCCTCCGCGGGGGCACCGTCTTCTTAACCCTGTCTGCATCCTCATTGATCTTGGCTTTCCGCGCGGGTGCGACAAATGCCTCGTATACAAAATGTTCCAGGACATTCATCATCGTCGCGAGGTCGCTGGGCTGCGGTCGCCAACCCCGGTGTGCCGATGCGCTCCCGACGTCCACCATGGTTTCGAGTCGGCTCCTGTCGAGCGCGCTGATCTTGTTGTTGGTCACCAGGGCGTCCATCTTGACGGCGATCGTCAATTCGGAATCGATTCCAAGGAGCTCGGACGCGATGTCGTATGCCGTCCGAATCCCAATGCCGGAGAGCATTCGTAAGTCGTTATCCAGCGCCCCGTATAGCTCGAGCAGCGCCCTGTCGAGGACCGTCACTTCCTGCGCGTCGGCGTCGGAGATGCCGTATTCCGTCAGCCACTCCGGCCTTTTCCGCTTCGACAGAGCAGGCCAGCAAGCGTAGGATGGATGAGCGACGCGCTACCCATCACCACACGCATCCGGCTTGCCCAAACTGACGGCAACGGCCAAAACCATGCGATGACGGATTATCGGCGTAACCGTGTTCCTGGCGGCACCTACTTTTTCACCGTCAATCTGGCGGACCGGCGCAGCGACCTGCTTGTCCGCCACATCGATACGTTGCGCGACGCGGTAAGACAGCTGCGCGCGAGCGCTCCATTCCATATCGATGCCTGGGTGGTGTTGCCCGAGCATATGCATTGTCTATGGACATTGCCGGAAGGTGATAGCGATTTTTCCAAGCGGTGGCAGGCGATCAAGACAGCATTTTCCAAGCGCCTGCCGCAAGGAGAACATCGCTCCGCGAGCCGGGTCAGCAAAGGCGAGCGGGGGATTTGGCAGCGACGGTTCTGGGAGCATACGATCCAGGACGATCGGGATTACGGCGTGCATCTGGACTACATTCATTTCAATCCCGTGAAGCGCGGGCTGGTGACGGATGCCGCGCATTGGCCATACTCGTCGTTCCATCGATGTGTGGCCAAGGGCCTCTACCCCGTGGGATGGGCTGGGGGAACGATAGA
>JAYTXR010000298.1:0-10033 GCA_043742865.1 Acetobacteraceae bacterium | reverse complement strand
GAAACCGGCCACCGCCATGGTCAGGCGATACGACTCCTCGTTGATCTTCTCGATGTTGTAAGGCGGATAGCCCTGCGCCTCGGCGGCGCCGGCGTTGCTGGCCTGTCGCGCCAGGCGGTCGAAACCAATGGCGGTGCGCAATAGCGGGGAAAGGTCGAAATGACTCATGGAAAACCTCCTCGGGGGCAAGGTTCGATTGTATGGACCGCCCGAATGGGCCGGCCCGGTCGCGTATCGGAACCCCATCCGGGCATCCCGATCCCCGAGATTTGGAAAATCCCGCGGCTTTTTCAAGGGACGGCGCCGAGCCAGCCGCGGTATTTTGCCGCCCAGGGCGGCAGACCTATAACCAATGCAGGATTTATCAGGAGCCCCTCGCAATGAGCACCCCCACCGGTCCCCTCCAGGGCCTGCGCGTATTCGATCTCACCCGTGTGCTGGCCGGACCCACCTGTTCGCAGATGCTCGGCGATCTCGGCGCCGACGTGATCAAGATCGAGAAGCCCGGCTCCGGCGACGACACAAGGGGCTTTGCGCCGCCGGTCATGCCCGGCACGCAGGAAAGCGCCTATTTTGTCGGCGTGAACCGCAACAAGCGCTCGGTCACGCTGGATATCGCCCAGAAGGAGGGCCAGGAACTGGCGCTGGCGCTGATCGCCGATTGCGACATCCTGGTGGAGAATTTCAAGGTCGGCGCGCTGGCCAAATACGGCCTCGGCTATGCGCAGCTGCACGCGAAATTCCCCAAACTGATCTATTGCTCGATCACCGGCTTCGGCCAGACCGGCCCGTACGCGCCACGCCCGGGCTATGACAGCCTGATCCAGGGCATGGGCGGGGTGATGAGCCTGACCGGCGAGCCGGACGGCCAGCCGCAGAAGGTCGGGGTCCCCGTCGCCGATCTGTTCGCTGGGCTTTATGGCTGCATCGGCATCCTCGCCGCCATCCGCCATCGCGACGCCACCGGCATAGGCCAGCAGATCGACATCGGCATGCTCGACACCCATGTGGCCTGGCTGGCCAACCAGGGCATGAACTACCTGGCGACCGGGGAGGACCCGGTGCGCCTGGGCAACCAGCATCCGAACATCGTGCCCTACCAGGTGTTCCCGACCGCGGACGGCTATATGGTGCTGTCGATCGGCAACGACCCCACCTTCAAGCGCTTCTGCGAGGCGTTTGATCTGACGCATCTGCTGGCCGACCCGCGCTTTGCCACCAACGCCGCCCGGGTGGCGAACCGCCAGCTAGTCACCGACACGCTGACGCCGACGATGCAGACCCATCCGACCCCCTGGTGGGTGGACCGGCTGGAGCAGCTGAAGATCGGCTGCGGCCCGATCAACACGCTGAAGCAGGTTTTTGCCGATCCGCATCTGCTTGCCCGCGGAGTGGTGGTCGAGATGGCACACGCCTCGTTGCCGCTGGGTGAGACGGTCAAGGTGATCGCCAATCCGGTCCGCCTGTCCGAAACCCCTGCCGATTACCGCCTGCCGCCGCCGGTTCTCGGCCAGCACACCGATGAAGTGCTGAAGCAGGCATTGGGGCTGGACGATGCGAAGCTGGCGGCATTGCGCGACAAGGGGGTGATCTGACTACCGCGCAACTTGCCTTGCAGCAACGCAGACGCCATGTTCGGGGGATAAAACGAGGCACAGCATGAACGCTCCATTCGACGCGATCGATCCGTCGGCGATGAAGTTCGCCGTCGGCCAGCCGGTTCCCCGCAAGGAGGATCCCGTATTACTGCAGGGGCGAGGCCGTTACACCGACGATATAAACCTGCCGGGACAGGCCTATGGCGTGGTCGTCCGGTCCCGCGTGGCGCATGGCCGCATCCAGGGCATCGACGTGGAGGATGCGCGCGCGATGCCGGGCGTGATCGGCATCTATACCGGGGCGGACCTGACCGCTGCCGGCATCGGGCTGATGCCGAAGGGCATGAGTGCGAAGAACCGCGACGGATCGGAGATGAAAAAACCCGACCAGCCGGTGCTGACGCAGGACAAGCTGCGCTATGTCGGCGACCCCGTGGCGTTCGTGGTGGCCGAAACCGCCAAGCAGGCCAGGGACGCCGCGGAGAGCGTGTTGGTGGATGTCGAGACGCTGCCAGCCATCACCGACGCCACGGCCGGCGCCGCGCCAGGGGCGCCGCTGGTGCATGAGGGCGTCGCTGGCAACGTGATCCTTGATTTCCATTACGGCGAGCCGGAAAAAGTTGCGCAGGCATTTGCCAAGGCGGCGCATCTGACCAAACTCAGCCCGCGCAACAACCGCATCGTGGTGGCGCCGATGGAGCCGCGTTCGGCGCTGGCAAACATTGAGGACGGTCGCTTCGTGCTGCGGCTGGGCTGCCAGGGCGCGTTCGGCATGCGCGATATGCTGCGTTCGGTGCTGGGCGTGGAGAGCGACCAGGTGCGCGTGCTGATCGGCAATGTCGGCGGGTCGTTCGGCATGAAGGCGTCCTGCTACCCCGAATATATCTGCGTGCTGTTCGCCGCGCGGGCGCTAGGCCGGCCGGTGAAATGGACCGATGAGCGGTCCGACAGCTTTCTGTCCGACAGCCACGGCCGAGACCATGACATGACGCTGGAACTCGCCTTGGATGCGGACGGAACCTTCCTGGCGCTGCGCACCACCGGTTACGGCAATATCGGCGCCTATCTGTCGAACGGCACCATCATTCCGCCAACGCAGAACGTGGTGAAGAATTCGATCAGCGTCTATCGCACGCCGCTGATCGATATCTCCACGAAAGTGGTGTTCACCAACACCACGCCGGTCGGGGCCTATCGCGGCGCCGGGCGGCCGGAGGCGAATTACTACATGGAGCGGCTGATCGACCTGGCGGCGCTGGAGATGGGCATTGACAAGCTGGAGCTGCGCCGGCGCAACCACATCCGCGCCGAACAGATGCCGTACACCACACCCACCCGCAACGATTACGACAGCGGCGATTTCCCCGGCCTGATGGACAAGGCGCTGACGCTGGCGGACTGGGATAATTTTCCGGCGCGCAAGATCGACAGCCGCAAGCGGGGGAAACTGCGCGGACGCGGCATCGGGCAATACCTCGAAGTCACCGCGGCACCTACCAATGAAATGGGCGGCATCCGGTTCGAGCCCGATGGCGATGTGACCATCATCACCGGCACGCTGGATTACGGCCAGGGACACGCCACGCCGTTCGCCCAGGTGCTGGCGCGCGAACTGGGTGTGCCGTTCGAGAAAATCCGCCTGCTGCAAGGCGACAGCGACGAGCTGATCGCCGGCGGCGGCACCGGGGGCTCCAAATCGATCATGACTTCGGGGGCTGCGATCATCGAGGCCAGCCAGATCGTGGTGGAAAACGGCTGCAAGATCGCCGCCCATGTTCTGGAGGCGGCGGTGGCCGATATCGAATTCGGGGCCGGGCGCTTCACCATCGCCGGCACCGATCGCGGCATCGGCATCCTGGAGCTGTCGGCGAAGCTGCGGAATGGCATGCGCCTGCCGCCGGGAGTGCCCGCCACGCTGGATGTCGCGCATATCTTCAAGGGCTCGCCCTGGGCGTTCCCGAATGGCTGCCACATCGCCGAGGTGGAAATCGACCCCGAAACCGGCATGGTGGCCGTGGTCGCCTACGCGATGGTCAATGATTTCGGCGTGGTCATCAATCCGATGCTAGTCGAGGGCCAGGCGCATGGCGGCATCGCCCAGGGCATCGGCCAGGCGCTGCGCGAACGCGTGGTCTATGATGAGGACGGCCAGATCCTGACCGGTTCGTACATGGACTATGCGATGCCGCGGGCCGACGACCTGCCGTGGATCGGCTTCGACAGCCATAACGTGCCGGCCAGGACCAATCTGCTGGGCGCCAAAGGCTGCGGCGAGGCCGGCTGCGCCGGGGCGCTGCCGGCGGTAATGAACGCGCTGGTGGACGCGCTGGCCGAATACGGCGTCCGCCACATCGACATGCCCGCCACCCCGGAGGTGATCTGGCGGGTGATCGAGGCGGCGAAAGCCAAGGTCGCCTGAACGCCGGTTCCCGCATGGCAACGCCGCCATTGCGGCGGTTGCGTGGCGCACGGTGCCGGCCCATGTTCAAAATGGTAATTATCCTCCCAGGGGAGCGCCGCCGTCCATGCGCCATCACAGGCTTGTTCTCTGCACGCCGGAACACGAACCGTCGCCGCTGGTTGAGACAGTGTGGTCCACCATGCGTCACGAGGCCGCATCGGTCGCCTCACGCGAACCGGCGCTTGCCCGGCTGATCGACGAGCAGATACTGCGGCACGGATGCTTCGCCGAGGCGCTGACCGCGGTGATCGCCTTGCGCCTGGCGGTGCCGACCCTGGATAGCTGGATGTTGTCGGATTTGATCCGTGACGTGCTGGAGGAAGAGCCGGCGATCATCGATGCCGCGGCTTATGATTTGGCCGCAATCCGGGATCGGGATCCCGCCTGTCCGGATTTGCTAACCCCGATGCTGTATTTCAAGGGTTACCAGTCGCTGCAGGCCTATCGTGTCAGCCACCGGCTCTGGCAGATGGACAAGACCCATCTGGCGCGGCATCTGCAAAGCCGAATTTCCGAAGTGTTCGGCGTCGATATCCACCCGGCCGCGCGAATGGGCCGCGGCATTCTGATCGATCACGCCACCGCGCTGGTGATCGGCGAGACCGCGGTGGTGGAAGACGACGTGTCGATCCTGCACGGCGTCACCCTGGGCGGCACCGGCAAGCAATGCGGTGACCGCCACCCGAAAATCCGTCGCGGCGTGCTGCTCGGCGCCGGCTCGACGGTGCTGGGCAACATCGAGGTCGGCGAGGGGGCGAAGATCGGCGCCGGCGCCGTGGTGCTGACCCCGATAGAGCCTTTCACCACCGCTGCCGGTGTGCCAGCCCGCATGATCGGTCCCAAACTCACCACCGCCGCCGCGCTGACCATGGAGCAGACGCTGCCCATGATGATCGATGTCGGGATTTAGCCGACTACTTGCCCGTCGCGTTCCCGCCCGTCAGCGGTAAATCCGGCTCCCAGCCGCCGCCCAACGCCTTGTACAGCGCCACCAGATTGCCCGACACGTTCGCCGTGCTGATCGCCAGCAGCTGTTCGGTCGCCAGTTGGCTGCGCTGGGCGTCCAGCACCTCGATGAAATCGGACACGCCCGCCTGGTAGCGGCTCTGCGCCAGCGACAGCGCGCGGCGGTTCTGCCTCACTGCCTCGATCAGCTGTTGGCGCCGGCGTTGTTCGGCCGTGTAGGCGGTCAGCGCGTCGTCCACCTCGGTCCAGGCGGTCAGCACGGTCTGCTGGTATTTCACCGCCGCCTCGCGTTGCTGCGCGTTGCGCAGCGCCAGCTGGGATTTCAGCCGGCCGCCCTCGAAGATCGGGATCGCCAGGGCCGGCCCGAACGCATATTGCAGCGCGTTCAGGTTCCACAGGCTTTGGGTGCGCAGGGTCTGGATGCCGACGCTGCCGTTCAGGGTCAGGCTGGGATAGAAATTTGCCTCCGCCACGCCGATATCGGCGCTGGCCGCGTGCAGATTGGCGTCGGCCTGGCGGATATCGGGCCGACGCGCTGCCAGTTCGGACGGAAACCCCACCGGCACCGTGGGTGGTACCGGTGGGATCGGTTTGGCGGTCTCCAGGTCGGCGCGCAGCGCCTGCGGCGGCTCGCCCAGCAGCAGGCCCAGCGCGTTCATTAGATGCGCCTCCTCCTGCTCGATGCGCGGGATGTCGGCGGCGACGGTGCTGACCTGGGCTGCGGCGTTGGCCGCGTCCAGGTCCGTCGCCAGCCCGCCGGCGGCGCGCTGGGCGACAATCCCCTGGCTCTGGCGCGCGGTTTTCAAATTGTCGTGCGCGATGGCCAGCCGCAGCTGGGCGCCTCGCAACTCCATGTAGTCGCGCGCGACCTCCGCCAGGCTGGACAGCAGCACCCCGCGCAGCGCTTCCTCGCTGGAAGTAATCGAGGCATCGGAGGATTCGACGGCACGGCGTACCTTGCCCCACAGATCCAGCTCCCAGGACGCATCCAGCCCGTACTGATAGGCCTCGAACGGTTCAAGCTGCACGTGGTTGATGCCCCCGGCCCCGCCCGGGGTGCCATTGGCGACGGTGGCGCCGGCCGCATTGGAGCCGAGCCGGGTAAAGATGCCCCGGTTGGACGCCTGTTGGCGGACATAGCTGGCATTGCCGTTGATCGTCGGGAACTGCGCCGAGGCGACGATGCCGCGCTCAGCGCGGGACTCGTCGATGCGGATCGCGGCCAGCCGGACATCGAGATTGGCGCCGGCCACGCGCCCGACCAGCGCGGTCAGCTGGGGATCGTCGAACAGCCCCCACCAGGCCGGATCGATCGGCTCGGCGACGGTGCGGCTGGGCGTTGCCGGCGGGCCGGCCGCCTTGCCACGCCAGGCGAACCAGGAGGTGGGGGTGGCGATGTCGGGAGAGCTGTAATCAGGTCCCAACGTGCAACCCGCGATCAGCCAGGAGCCGATCCCCAGCGTCATTGCAACCCGGCCCCAATGGCTAAATCCCCGTGTCATCAATTCCCGTGTCATCAATCCCCGTGTCATCAATCGCTGCTCGGTCATCGTCTCACGCCGGAAGAAGGAAGCGGATCGTGCGCGGGAAATTCCGCCGCGGCCAGAGGGGGGCCGAATTCCGTTAACCGGCATGCAAGGGTCTGCGCTTCAAGGTCCACTCCTGGCCAATACCGGCCGGCCGCTCCGATGGAGGTTCCGTTGTCCCAAACCAAGACCCTATCCCAAACCAAGACCCTGGCCCCGCCCAAGACCCTGTTTCCGATCAAGAGCGGGCGCCGCCGCCGTGCGATTCCCGCGACCTATGAGGATTTGTTCCAACGCCTGACCGCGCTGGCCGATGATGCGCTGCGGCTCGGCTATCCGTTCACCGCCGAGCATCTGATGCATCTGGCCGAATTCGTGATCAAGGGCGAGAGCAGCGTCTCGGCGAGGATCGCGCGCGACGAAGCGGGTGCGCCGCCACAGGCGCGTTACGCCTTGCCGAGCGCGGCGGCCTGACCGAGCAGCCAGCGCAGGAATTCCTGCGACCCGCCGGGAAAGCCGAATTTTTGCGCCAGCCAGTCGAGGATATCGGCCAAATCCTCCCCCTGATCTGCCGTCGCGCCGGCCGGCTGGATCCGGTTCATCGCATCGGCGGTGCGATGAAGCTCCAGGCTGCGGGTTTGATCGGGGACCGGCACCGCCAGCCCCGGACTGGCGGGAGCGACCAGATGCAGACGGACGGTGACGGTCTTGGCCAGGCGCAGACGCTGCGTCGCCTGCGCCGCATCGGCGCGGCTCGGGGCGCAGGCGATCGTGCCCCGCGCGAAGCCGCAGGGCAGCTGGATCGGCAAATCGGCGTCGAATTGAACGGTGGCGTCGGTGCTCAGCGCCAGCATTGCGCCGGCCGGCTCCGGGACCGTCAATCCGTGAACGGCCAGGATCGGCGCCAGACTGCCATGGCGGGCCGCCACTTCCAGATCGACCGATGGCCGCGTGCCGCCGGGCGGGATGATCCAGACGCGATGGCGAAGCTGGCACTCCAGCGGTTCTGCCTTGCCGCCATCGGAACAATTGACGATCCAGGAACCGATCTCCTCGCCGTTGCGGGCTGGATTCGGTTGGGCGAGTGCCGTCAGCGGCGCGATAGCGAGACAAAATCCGGCGGCGAGCGATTTCATTCCCCTGCCATAGCAGCCTCCGCCATTAGTAGCTCTTGACGACGCGAGCGCGGACGGGGAGCGTACCCAGATGAATGACATGCAAGACAATCCGTCCTCGGGAAATCTGGAAAATGCGGCGGCGCTGACGCTGCACCGATCGCTGCTGACGGTCGATACTCATATCGACATCCCCTGGCCGACCGGGCCGGACGCTTTTTCGGAATCCACCCGCCGGGTGGATCTGCCGAAAATGCGGCGCGGCGGCGTGTCGTGCGGGTTTTTTGTCGCCTATGTGCCGCAGGCGCGGCGCAGCCCGGAAAGCGAGGCGGCCGCGTTCGAGCGGGCGATGGCCATGCTGCAATCGCTGCGCGCGCTGGGGCGGACCGAAAACGGCATCACCGCGACCGTGTCGGTGACCGCCGACGACATTTCGGCGGCGCGTCAGAAGGGCTCCCTGAGCGTGGCGCTGGCGGTGGAGAACGGTTTCGCGATCGGCACCGACCTGTCCCGGCTGGCCCGTTTCCGCGCGCTCGGCGCGCGCTACCTGACCCTGACCCATAACGGTCACAACGCCCTGGCCGACAGCGCCATACCGCGCGCCGATCTCGGCGATGCCCCGATCGAGCATGGCGGCCTCAGCCCGCTCGGGCGGGAGGCGATCGCGGAGCTGAACCGGCTGGGCATGCTGGTCGATGTCGCCCATGTCTCGCACGAGGCGATGTTGCAGGCTTCTCAGGTGTCGCGCACGCCGGTGGTGTCCACCCATTCCTGCGTGCGCGCGCTGTGCGACCATCCGCGCAACATGGATGACGGCCAGCTGGACGCGCTGCGCGACACCGGCGGGGTGATCCAGATCACCGCGGTGCCGGGATTTTTGCGCCCCGGAGGCAAAGCCGATCAGGTCAAGGTGGGCGATTTTATCGATCATATCGACTATGCGGTGCAGCGCATCGGCATCGGTCATGTCGGCATCGGCTCGGATTTCGACGGCGGCGGTGGGTTCTCCGGCTGGCGCGATGCCGGCGACAGCGCCAACCTGACGGTCGAGTTGGTCCGGCGCGGCTATAACCCGACCGAAATAGCGGCGTTATGGGGCGGCAATTTTCTCCGGGTGTTGCGGATCGCCGAGGCATTCGCACAGCCCGGCGCAACATGACGCGGGCCGTCCGACTGCCCGGCGGCAAGGATGTCCCGGCGCTGGGGCAGGGGACCTGGTTCATGGGCGAAGGCCGCGCGCCGGCTGCCAGCGAGGCCGCCGCGCTGCGGCTGGGCATCGAGCTCGGCATGAGCCTGATCGACACCGCGGAGATGTACGCCGATGGTGGCGCGGAGAAGGTGGTCGCCGAGGCGATCGCCGGACAGCGCGACCAGGTCTTTCTGGTCAGCAAGGTCTATCCGCATAACGCCTCGCGCACCGGCGTGGCGAAGGCCTGCGAGCGCAGCCTGCAACGGCTGAAGACAGACCGGATCGACCTATATTTGCTGCATTGGCGGGGCAGCGTTCCGCTGGGGGAAACGGTGGACGGCTTCGAAAACCTGGTGCGCCAGGGCAAAATCGGCGCCTGGGGCGTCTCCAATCTGGACGAATCGGCGATGGCAGAGCTTGGCCGCGTGGCGGAGGGGACCAACTGCGCGGTGGATCAGGTGTTATACAACCCCGAACACCGCGGCATCGAGCATGACCTGATGCCCTGGTGCACCGACCGGCGGATCGCGCTGATGGCCTATACGCCGATCGGGCAGGGCGGCCAGCTGTTGCAGGCCCCGGTGCTGGCTTCCATCGCCGCCCGGCATGGCGCCAATCCGGCGCAGATCGCGCTGGCCTGGGGGCTGCGGCACCCGAACATGATCGTTATTCCGAAAGCGACGGACCCCGACCATGTGCGCCAGAACGCGGCGGCCCGCGATATTGCCCTGACCGTCCAGGACCTGGCCGAGATAGATGCCGCGTTTCCGCCGCCGCGGCGCAAGCAAAGTTTGGCGATGCTGTAGCCGGGCTTCGAGGCCACGCAAGCGGCTGCTATGGATAGCGGGTGATCCATCTCCAACCTGAGCCGATTCGGTGAACGACCTGGTCCTGCAGGTCCTGACGCTCGTTGTCGGCGCCTTGTTCGTGCTGGGCGTACTTGCAGCGATTGCCCCTAAGGCGGCCGCCAGCCTGATCATGGCGGCGACCGTCGCATTCTGCGCGGCCGGCATGATCGCTGCTTTCGCGGCGCTGGCGTCCGGCGCCGGCGCGAACAGCCTGGCCCTGCCGCTCGGCCCGCCTGGCCGCGAGATGGTGCTGACGCTGGACGCGCTGTCGGCTGTGTTCCTGCTGCTGCTGTTCGTCTCGGCCACCGCCTGTGCGGTCTATGCGCTGGA
>JAYTXR010000297.1:0-7336 GCA_043742865.1 Acetobacteraceae bacterium | reverse complement strand
TAATAGCGGCATGATTTACGGCTATGCACGGGTATCGACAGACGGTCAGAGTGTGGATTCCCAGGTGCGCCAGCTCACCAAGGCTGGATGCAGGAAGGTGTTCCGCGAAGGGGCGAGCGGAGCCAAGACCGACCGCGCGCAGCTTCGCAAGGCGATCGACCAGCTTGAAGACGACGACGTGCTTATGGTGACCAGGCTCGACCGCCTGGCCCGTTCAACCCGTGATTTGTTGAACACCCTGGCCGCCATCGCGAGCAAGAAGGCTGGTTTCCGATCCCTCGGTGACATCTGGGCCGACACCACGACCGCACACGACCGCCTGATGCTGACCGTGCTCGGCGGCCTTGCCGAGTTCGAACGCGAGCTAATCCGCGCCCGCACGGGAGAAGGACGCGCTCGCGCCGTGGCGCGCGGCGTGAAGATGGGGCGGAAGCCAAAGCTCACCCCGGATCAGCAGAAGGAGGCGCTCCGGCGGCGCGAGAGCGGCAAGGAAACGCTGCGGGACATCGCCCGGAGCTACAACGTCCACAACAGCACGATTTCGAGGCTGACAACATGATCGAGGTCTCGCAACTGATCAGTTCGAAAGACGGTGCTTTCAGCCGATTTTATCTTCCCATGGGGGCTCTCATAGCCGGCAGTGGAATTTCTCCCGAAGGCATTCCCGCGCGATTGGTAAAGGAGGCAATGTCACGGTTAGGCCAGCTCGACTATCTTCGCGGCCAAATCTTAGAATCCGAGGATGTTGTAGGGAAACTTGTCGGGGCAATCTCCTGGTCCCCAGATATGGCGCTAACCATCCGGACAGCAATGTTCAAATGCCAACTCTATGCCGAGGCATTTTATTTATTTTCATTCCGAATTTTTGACATAACAAGGGATGTTAATCAAGAATTATTCAGTAAAAAGAAAATTTGCCTTGAGCCGTCTGGCATCCGCGACGTTCGTAATCATCTTATCATTCATCCGACAAGGAGAAGGCAGCCCGTTCTGAACCGATCTTATCATGTTTCAATGCAAGATGGTCGAGGCGTCGTCCTAAAATCGACGCGCCTGACTGGCGAGGAGAGTGAGCACGAGGATGCGGGCTTTCGCGCGAACGCAGCAGAATTTCAAGGGTTCATCGAAAACTGGGTTGTTGAAGTGGCTCGCCGCCTTGGCATTGAGCGGCCGATGCTTGCTTAGCCGAATTTGCATAAAGCACCTTCTACGGCACGTCGACGAACCGCTTAAGAAGGTCGAGGGCGGCTACTCCGCCAGCGTCCGCAGCGCCGCGTCGGGCTCGCGTTCGACCGACCCGCAGCAGGGACCGAACCGCCGGGTCCAGGCTGGTGCGCGATTGCTCCCAATTGCGCACCGTCGCCACCGGCACGCCGATCGCCTTGGCGAAGCCTTCCTGCGTCATCCGAAGCTGTGTCCGAATGGCGCGCACGTTCGGCATCGGACGGAATGGCGGGGAAGGTGCGTCGGGGTCCTCCCCATCCTCGATTTGGTGCCAACGAATATCCGCTTCTGTCGTCGCTGCGACCTTGGCGTGGTCCGCCGGGCAGCTGGCCCTGATTTCCTCTCGCGTCATCGGCTCGCGTGCCATCGGCTTCGTTCCTGTTTTCGGCTCGGGCCGAGAGGATCTGGATGGGCCTCGGTGCGGCTCTCAGGACGGCACCACCAGCACGCCGCTGAGCCGCAGTACCAGCACCGTGACCAGGATCACCACCACCACCACGGTCATCGCCCAGCGCAGCCACAGATAGCCGCCGGGCAGCAATTCGCCGCCTTTCAGCCGCGCCTCCCCCAGCACCGTGGCGATGAAGCCGGTGATCAGGATCGCCAGCGCCACCTCTGGCGACAGCAGCAGCGTGGACAGCAGCGCCGCCCAGCCGATCAGCGACGGCACCACGCCGAGCCCGAATCGCACTCGGTGATGTTCGGTGCCGTCCTGTTCGGAAGCAGGATCGATCCGCCACTCGGCCAGCGCCAGGCCCCAATGCACGCCGCCGAGGAACGACAGGATCAACGCGCCGTAGAAGATCAGCGCGCGTAGCCAAACGGTCCCGATCGGCTCGCGCACCGAAACCGCGAACAACGCGCAGGCGATGAACGGCAGCAGGCCGGCAAGGCTGAGCAGCACCGCCAGCGCGGGCAGCTTTAGCCGCATGCTTCTAGAGCAATATCGTTTGAGGTTGCTTTAACCGAGCGATAAAATTGCTCGTCAAAACAAAGATCTAGAGCATGGTAGCTTCGCCTGTCTGAAGCTGTCATGCTCTAGCGCGTCCCGCGCACCAGCCGCCCCGGAAGCGCGCCGGTGGGCTGCCCGTTCAAATACACCGGCTTGCCGGAGAGAATGGTGGCAACGTAGCCCTCGGTGGTCTGCACCAGCCGGCGTCCGCCGGCGGGCAAATCGTAGCGGACTTCCGGCGCGCGCACGCGCAATTTGGCGTGGTCGATCACGTTGATATCGGCCTTCAGCCCGGGCTGCAGAAGACCCCGGTCCGACAGCCCGATGGCCAGCGCGTTGTCGCGGGTGATGCGCTTGATCACCCACTCGATCGGCAGTTTTTCCCCCCGAGTGCGGTCGCGGGTCCAGTGGGTGACCATGTAGGTGTGGGAACTGGCGTCGCAGATGATGGAGACATGCGCGCCGCCATCGCCCAGGCCCAGGATGGTGTTCGGGTGCTGCATCATCTGTTGCACCGCATCCAGCGTGCCGTCGGCGTAGTTGATCAGCGGGCGGTACAGCACCGCTTTGCCGCCATTGGCCAGCAGCCAGTCGTAACACAGAGCCTTCGGATCGACGCCCATCGCGGCCGCCTGGGCCGCACAGCTCAGCTCCGGGCCCGGCTCGTAGTTTACCGGGTCGTTCAGCTGGAAGATCTTTTCCCAGGTCCGGGTGCGATGGCTGATGGTCGCATCGGGGAATTCCTCGGTCAGCAATCTGGCGCGGAATTCCGGCTGGCGCAGGATTGCCATCTTCTCGGCGAACCCCAGATGCGCGATCGCCTGGAACGACGGGCACAGCATGAACGGGTTCTGCGAAATCTCGAAGCCGAGCATTACGCCGATCGGGCGCGCCATGACCTGGCCGATCACCTGGTTGCCGGCGGCGTTGGCGTCCTCGATGTTGTCCAGGATCTTGCGCCACAGCCAGGGGCGGGACTCGCGCTGCAGCAGCGACACGGTCATCGGCCGGCCGGAAGCGGTGGCGATGCGGCGCAGGATGGCGAACTCGTCATCGGGCTCGTCGAAATCCGAGATCACCTGCATCCAGCCTTTGCCGACCTCGCCCAAGGCCCGCCCGATGGTGGACAGCTCGATCTCGGCGGCGTGCAGCGTGGGGGTATGCGCCCCGGCCAGCGTTTTGTGGGCGATGGTGCGGGAGGTGGAAAACCCCAAGGCGCCGGCGCGGATGCCCTCGGCCGACAGCCGGGCCATCTCGTTGCGATCCGCCTCGGTCGCCGGTTCCCGGTCCGCACCGCGCTGGCCCATGACATAGACCCGAACGGCGGCGTGCGGCACCTGGGTGGCGACGTCGAGGTCGTATTGCCGGGCGTCCAGCGCGTCGAGGAATTGCGGAAACGTCTCCCAGTTCCACGGCAGCCCGGCGGTCAACACCACTTCGGGGATGTCCTCCACCCCCTCCATCATCTCCACCAGCATGTGCCGCTGCTCGGGCTTGCAGGGGGCGAAGCCGACGCCGCAATTGCCGATCAGCGCGGTGGTGACGCCGTTCCAGGAGGTCGGGGTGATGTGGTTTCCCCAGGTGACCTGGGCGTCGTAATGGGTGTGCACATCGATGAAGCCGGGGGTGACCAGCTTGCCGGTGGCGTCGATCTCGGTGTCGCCGCGGCGAGCGATCTGGCCGATTTCCAGAATCTTGCCGTCGGCGATGGCAAGATCCGCCTGGTAGGGCGCGCCGCCCGATCCATCGACGATCGTGCCGCCACGGATGACAAGGGTGGGACTGTCGGACATGGTGTCCTCCTGGGACTGATTTCAGACTGAATGGTAGGTCTGGTATCCCGGCAGGTAAAGAACCGTCCGCGCCACTGCCGGCATGCCAGATGCGCGATGACAACCGCGCCATGACAATCGCGTGGGCTGCCACTATCCATGAGCGACCATGATCGACAACCCTTCGTCTCCCCTCGCGCTGGCTGGCTGAACCGTCATGCGCATCGTCGCCGGGATCTGGCGCGGCCGCGCGCTGACGGCGCCGCCGGGAGAAACCACCCGGCCGACCGCGGACCGGGTGCGCCAGGCGCTGTTCGATCGGTTGCTGCACGCGCCCTGGGGCGGGCGCGGGTTGATCGAGGGCGCGCAGGTGCTCGATGCGTTCGCCGGCACCGGCGCGCTCGGGCTGGAGGCGCTGTCGCGGGGGGCGGCGAGAGCCTGCTTCATCGAACGCGACCGGGCCGCGCTGACCGCCTTGCGCGCCAACATCGCCGCCTGCGGCGCCGGCGATGTCTGTGCGGTGCTGCCGGCCGATGCGCTGTCAGCCAGGCGTGGCTCGCCGTGCGGGCTGGTGTTTTTCGATCCGCCCTATGGCCAGAACCTGGTTCCCCGCGCCTTGGCGGTACTGTCGGGCATGGGGTGGATCGCGGCGGGGGCTGTGGTGGTGGCGGAAACCGGGCGGGACGAGGATTTGTCGCTGCCGGCGGAATTGCTGGCCGACCGGGCGCAGGGTGCGGCGCGCCTGACGATCTGGCGCTTGCCGGCTGGACCCGCCGCGACCCCGTTGCTTTGATCGCGCGAAGTATCAATGGAGAGGGGGATCGCCTGTCAACGGCCCGCGGCGATCGTGTGCCCGGGCACCAGCTCGCTGAGCAACTCGTCCAATGTCGCGGTCATGATGCCGGGTTTGCCGACCACGATGCCGGCGGCGAGGTTGGACAGCCGGGCCGCGACCGGCAACTCGAGCCCGGCGGCGAGGCCAGCGGCCAGCGTGGCGATCACGGTGTCGCCGACGCCGGACAGGTCGACCACCACCGCGGCCTCGGCAGGAAAATGGTGGATGTTGCCGCCGGCCAGCAGGGTCATGCCGTCGGGGCCGCGGGTGACCAGCACCGCGGCAAAGCCGTGGCGGGTTTGCAGCGCCTGGGCGGCGGCGATGATCTGGACCTCCGAGCCCACCGGCATCGCGGTGGCGGCGGCCAGTTCGCGCCGGTTCGGGGTTATCATATCGGCCCCTGCGAAGGCGGCGTAATCGGCGGCGCGGGAATCGACGATAACCCTGCGGCCGGATTTGCGCGCCAGTGAGATCAGCTGGGCCGGAACCGCGCCGGCCAGCATGCCTTTGCCGTAGTCGGACAGCACGGTGACGCTGGTGGCGGCCATGGCGTCGCCGGCGATGCGCAGCATGCGCTCCAGCAACTTGGGATGAACCGGCGCGGTCTCCTCGCGGTCGGCGCGCAGCAATTGCTGGCCGTCGGCGATGTAGCGGGTCTTGACCGTGGTGGTTCGCGATCCCTGCACCAGCAGCCAGGGCTCCACGCCGGGCTGGCCGCCGATCAGGCTGGTCAGGTCCGAACCGGCCTGGTCGTCGCCGACGATGGACACGAAGGCGACGGCCGCACCCAGCGCGGTCAGGTTGCGGACCACGTTGCCGGCACCGCCGGGGGTGGCGACCTCGCGCTGCTCCACCAGCACCTGGACCGGCGCCTCGGTGCTGACGCGCTCGACCGTGCCGTAGATGTAGCGGTCCAGCATGGCATCGCCGATGACGGTAACCGCGGCGCGCGACAGCCGGCGAATGGCGGCGATCAGGTCCGGCGCATCCCGGTCAGGCACAATGCGATTCATTTTAACGCCCTAACCCGCCGGCGCGCCGGTTGCAAGAACCCGACCAGGGATCACGTGGAAAGGAAACCGAGGCGGTCGGTTTCCAGCACCGCGCAGGTAAGCTGGCCGCCATAGACGGCGCCGGTGTCGATGCCGATGCGGTTGGGGCGGACGACCGGGGCCGGGTGCGGCGTGTGGCCGTGCACGACCACGGCGCCAAGATCGCCCCTGAACGACAGAAACGGCTCACGGATCCACACCAGGTCGCGCCTTTGCTGGTTTTCCAATGGGATGCCGGGGCGGATGCCGGCATGTGCAAACAAATAGCCGCCCTCACGGTGGACGAGCGACAGGCCGCGCAGAAAGGCAACGTCGGCCGGCGGAAGTCGTTCCAACCAGGCGGTATGCGGCAATTTTTGGCCGATGCTCCAGCTAGCCAGGGTCTCGCGGCCGCCGTTTTGCAGCCAGTTGGCGGCCGGGGTGGCGTCCTCGGCGTCCAACGCGGCCAACAACATCTCCTCGTGATTGCCCAACAGATGGACCCGGCGAGCGCCGGGCACGGGGCTGGGGCCGTGCAGCCAGGCGATCACCTGGGCGCTGTCGGGGCCGCGGTCGATATAGTCGCCGATATGCAGCAACAGCGGATCGGCGACCGGACGGGCCGCGAGGTCGGCGGCGATGGCGGCGTGCAGTGCGGTCAGCTGATCCAGGCAACCATGCACGTCGCCGACCGCATAGACCCGGGTTTGCGGCGGAAGGGTGGCGGGCGCCGGGACGAATTCGATCATCGCGCGATGCTTAGTCCGCCCGGCGCTGCGCTCCAAGCCCCCGCTATTCACAAGCTCCCCCCTTGGCGAGCGAGGCCGAGGCGGACTATCTGCACGCATGAATGCGATCCAGGTTCAGGGCCTCACCAAGCGTTACGGCGCCACGCTGGCGGTGGACGACATTTCCTTCTCCGCCGCTCCCGCCAGCACGCTCGGCCTGCTCGGCGGCAACGGGGCCGGCAAGACCACGACCATCGCCATGCTGCTGGGCATCCTGATCCCGACCGCCGGCTCGATCCGCGTGCTCGGCCACGACATGGCGACCGACCGGTTCGCCGCCCTGGCGCGGATGAATTTCTCCTCGCCGTATGTCGCCCTGCCCAGCCGGCTGTCGGTGGCGGAGAATTTGCGCGTGTATGGGCACCTCTAT
Organism: Acetobacteraceae bacterium; assembly: GCA_043742865.1. Lineage (GTDB taxonomy): Bacteria > Pseudomonadota > Alphaproteobacteria > Acetobacterales > Acetobacteraceae > PALSA-911. The sequence continues at coordinate 364 of JAYTXR010000297.1, read as the reverse complement.
GACGTGGCGAACCTGGAGCGGCGGATCGGGGAATTGACCGAAGAACTCGACCTCGGCGAGTTCCTGCACCGCCCCGCCGGGCAGCTCTCGGCCGGGCAGCGGACCCGGGTGGCGCTGGCCAAGGCGCTGATCAACCGCCCGGACGTGCTGCTGCTGGACGAGCCCACCGCCAGCCTCGATCCCGACACCGGCGATCTGGTGCGCGGCTGGCTGGAGCGCTACCGCGCCGCCAGCGGCTGCACGATTTTGCTGGCCTCGCACAACATGGCTGAAGTGGAGCGGCTGTGCAGCCACGTGCTGATGCTCAAGCGTGGCCGCATCGTGGATCGCGGCAGCCCGCAGGAGCTGCTGAACCGCTACGGCC
>JAYTXR010000296.1:0-3921 GCA_043742865.1 Acetobacteraceae bacterium | reverse complement strand
GGTGGAGATGGACGGCTTCGAGTCCAACGAAGGCGTCATCCTGATCGCCGCCACCAACCGGCCGGATGTGCTGGACCCCGCTTTGCTGCGCCCGGGCCGATTCGATCGCCAGGTGGTGGTGCCGAATCCGGATGTGAACGGGCGCGAGAAGATCCTGCGCGTGCACATGCGCAAGGTGCCGCTGGCCTCCGATGTCGATCCGAAGACCATCGCCCGCGGCACGCCCGGATTTTCCGGCGCGGACCTCGCGAACCTGGTCAACGAGGCGGCGCTGCTGGCGGCCCGTCTGGGCAAGCGCGTCGTCGCCATGCACGAGTTCGAATTCGCCAAGGACAAGGTGATGATGGGCACCGAGCGCCGATCGCTGGTGATGTCGGAGGCGGAAAAGCGCATGACCGCCTATCACGAGGCCGGCCACGCGCTATGCGCCATGCACGAACCCGAATGCGACCCGGTGCACAAGGCGACGATAATTCCTCGCGGCCGCGCGCTCGGGTTGGTCATGAGCCTGCCGGAGGGCGACCGCTATTCCAAGTCGAAGTCCAAGCTGCTGGCGGAACTGAAGATGGCGATGGGCGGCCGTGCCGCCGAGGAAGTCATCTTCGGTGCCGACAAGGTCTCCAACGGCGCCGCCGGCGACATCAAGATGGCCACCGACCAGGCGCGGCGGATGATCACCGAATGGGGCATGAGCGACAAGCTCGGCATGATCGCCTATGGCGATAACAGCCAGGAGGTGTTCCTCGGCCACTCGGTTACCCAGGCGAAGAACGTGTCGGAAGCCACGGCGCGGGAAATCGATGGCGAGATCAAGTCGATCATCGATCATGCCTATGCCTCCGCTCGGCGCCTGCTCAGCGAGAATGTCGAGGAACTGCACCGCGTCGCGCGCGGCCTGTTGGAATACGAGACGCTGTCGGGCGACGAAATCCGCACCGTGCTCCGCGGCGAGCCGGTCATTCGCAAAGTGGTGGATGAGCCGGCGCCGGAAACCCGCCGTGCCTCGGTGCCGAATTCCGGCCGTCCGGCCGCGCCCCCGGCGGGTGGGCTGGGTGCGGCGCCCCAACCGGGCTGACCGCTAAGCCGGAGTCGATGCGGCTGATCGAGCCGCTCGGATTGCTGAGCGGAAATACCGCTCAGCTTGCGGTGGCATCGGGCCTGGCTTTGGCGTTACGTGGCGGGGCGTTCACCCTGGCACGGCGGATCGGCGACATGGTCGGACCGTTGATGCGCGCGGTAGATCTTCCTCCGGATGGCCAGCCGGAGACGCTGTCCGTGCCGTTGGCGCCCTGGTCGGGGCTGACCTGGGACCGCCCGGCGGTTATGGGCATCCTAAACGTGACGCCCGACAGCTTCAGCGATGGCGGCCGGCAGGTCGATCCCGCCCGCTCCATCGCCGCCGGGCTGGCGATGGCGCAAGCCGGGGCCGATATCATCGATGTCGGCGGCGAATCGACCCGGCCTGGTGCTGCCCTGGTAAGCCCGGCCGAGGAGCAGACGCGGGTCGTGGAGGTGATCCGGGGATTGGCCGCTGCCGGGCTGCGCGTCTCGGTCGATACCCGCAACGCCGCCACGATGGCGGCGGCGCTGGATGCCGGGGCGGCCATCGTCAACGACGTCTCGGCACTGACCCATGACCCGGATTCGGCGCGGCTGGTGGCGGCGCGCGGCGCCGATGTGGTGCTGATGCATATGCGCGGCGAACCCGCCACCATGCACCTTCACGCGCGCTACCGGGATGTGGCGGTGGACGTGACCCATGAACTGGCAATCCGGGTGGAAGCGGCGTTGCAAGCCGGCATCGCACGCCATCGGATTGCCATCGATCCCGGCATCGGCTTTGCGAAATCCGCCACACATAACCTGGAACTGTTGAACAGGCTACCCATTCTGCTCAATCTGGGTTTGCCGATTCTGGTTGGCGTGTCGCGTAAATCATTCATCGGTAAGATATCTGGCGTAGAAGACCCAAGGTCGCGCCTGTCGGGGTCGCTGGCCGCTGCGCTGTTTGCCGTCACCCGCGGCGCCTGCATCCTGCGCGTGCACGATGTGGCGGAAACGACGCAGGCGGTGCGATTGCAGGCGGCACTGGGTTGATCTGCGGGTCTGCTTGCTTCCCTGCCGGCCCCCGGCTGGAGTAAACCAATTGGGGGTAAACCTTCTGTTATCTCACACGAACCGCAACGGCGCTTCGGCCGCGGCAACCTGGACGTTCCGATCATGAACCACACAAGCCCATGAACCACACCAGGCGACTGTTTGGCACCGATGGTATCCGGGGCAAGGCCAATGTCGACCCGATGACGGCGGAGACCGCTCTGCGGCTCGGCCAGGCGGCGGGCCTGCTGTTCACCCGCGGCACCCATCGCCATCGCGTGCTGATCGGCAAGGATACCAGGCTGTCCGGCTATCTGATCGAACCGGCGCTGACCGCGGGCTTCATCGGCGCCGGCATGGACGTGACGCTGGTGGGTCCGCTGCCGACGCCGGCGATCGCGATGCTGACACGCAGCCTGCGGGCCGATATCGGCGTGATGATCTCCGCCTCGCATAACTCGTTTGAGGATAACGGCATCAAGCTGTTCGGACCGGACGGGTTCAAGCTGTCCGACGAGACCGAACTTCGGATCGAGGCGATGATGACCTCCGATCTCAGCGCCGACATGGCGGGACCCCGCGAACTAGGCCGCGCCACGCGGCTGGAGGATGCTGGCGGACGCTATATCGAGGCGGCGAAGGCCAGTTTTCCGCGAGGCAAGCGGCTGGACGGCATGAAGATCGTCATCGATTGCGCCCATGGCGCGGCCTATCGCGTGGCGCCGGCGGTGTTGTGGGAGCTGGGCGCCACCCTGGTGCCGCTCGGCGTCAACCCGGACGGGTTCAACATCAACCAGGGCTGCGGTTCGACGGTGCCGGAATATTTATGCGCCCAAGTGCTGGAGCACCGGGCCGATCTCGGCATCGCGCTCGATGGCGATGCGGACCGCGTGCTGATGGCCGATGAGCATGGCGAACTGGTCGATGGCGATCAGCTGCTGGCGCTGATCGCCCGCTCCTGGGCGCGTAGCGGCCAGCTGGTCGGCGGCGGCATCGTGGCGACCGTGATGTCCAATCTCGGCCTGGAGCGCTTCCTCGCGGCGCAGGGTGTGGAACTGCACCGCACCCAGGTGGGCGACCGCTACGTGGTCGAGCAGATGCGCGCGCGCGGCATCAATGTCGGCGGCGAACAGTCCGGCCACATGGTGCTGTCCGATTTCGCCACCACCGGCGATGGCCTGCTCGCAGCACTCCAGGTGCTGGCGGTGCTGGTCGAGGAAAATAAATCCGCCAGCGAGGCCTGCCGGGTGTTCACGCCGCTGCCGCAGCGGCTGCGCAGCGTGCGGTTTTCCGGCGCCTCGCCGTTGCGCGATGGCCGGGTGCGCGACGCGATCGCGGCGGCCGAGGCAGCGCTGCGCGGCTCCGGCCGGCTGCTGATCCGCGAAAGCGGCACCGAGCCGCTGGTGCGGGTGATGGCGGAATCCGAGGACGAGGCCCTGGTGCACCGGCTGGTGGACGGCCTGTGCGAGACTATCGCCGCGATCGCGCGCGTCACCGAACCCCAAAGTTAAGCCCGGGATCTAGGCCGATGCAGGGTCGCGTGCTGATCGTCGCCGGCTCCGATTCCGGCGGCGGCGCCGGCATCCAGGCCGATCTCAAGACCTTCGCGGCATACGGCGTGTACGGCACATCTGCGATCACCGCCGTCACGGCGCAGAACACGCTCGGCGTCGCCAACTGGCTGGCGATGCCGCCGGAGCTCGTCGTGCAGCAGATCGATGCGGTGCTCGGCGACATCGGCGCGGATGCGGTCAAGACCGGCATGCTCGCCAACGCCGCGATCATCGAGGCCGTCGCGGACGCGCTGCGGCGCCACAGCGTCGC
>JAYTXR010000295.1:0-6702 GCA_043742865.1 Acetobacteraceae bacterium | reverse complement strand
CTGCTGTCGATGAAGACCAATGAGATCGCCCTGCCCAACATCGAAGGCGTGAAGGTCACCCAGTCCATCCTGGGCCGGCTGCTGGGCTATGGCACCGTCAAGATCGAAGGCACCGGCGTGGATTCGGTGAGCACGCCCAACATTGCTGACCCGGTGGGTTTTGTCCGCGCCATCCAGACGGCGAAGGAACATATCGCGGGACTGACGGCAACGCCGCGCTAGGAGCGCAGACGAAAACCGGAGCGATGATCAGACCGCTTCCTGCAGCTCTTCCGAAATCGCACGCGGAAAACTGACGGTGATGCGCGTGCCCTTGCCGCGGGCGCTGTCGATCACGATGCTGCCCTTGTGCAGGTCCACCAGCGCCTTGGTCAGCGGCAGGCCCAGCCCCGTGCCCTCATAGCGGCGCTCCAGCCGGTTATCCACCTGGGCGAAGGGCTTGAACGCGATTTCCACATCCTCCGGATTCATGCCGATGCCGGTATCGCTGACGGTGACGGCGACGGCCTCGGCCGACTCCTGGATGCCCAGCGAAATGGTGCCGCCGGCTTCGGTGAACTTGATGGCATTGGACAGCAGGTTGAGGAAGATCTGGCGCAGCTTGGCGGCATCGCCGTTGAAGGGATATTCGCGGTTCAGGTCCGGCACCACCAGCGTATGACCAGCTTCGCTGCATTGTTCGCGCACCATGGCGACGCAATCCGTCAGCACAGTGCGCATGTCGAGCTGCCCCATGGACAGGATCATCTTGCCCGCCTCGCTCTTGGACAGGTCCAGCACGTCGTTGATCACCGTCAGCAAGTGGCGGCCGCTGCGCAGGATGTCATAGGAATAATCCAGGTAGCGCGCATTGCCTACTTCGCCGAAGAACTGACCGGAGATGATTTCCGAAAAGCCGATAATGGCGTTCAGCGGCGTGCGCAATTCGTGGCTCATATTGGCCAAAAATTCCGATTTCACCTGGTTGGCGCGCTCGGCATTCGCCATCGCCAGTTCCAGTGACCTCTGGCGCTGCTTCAATTCGGTGATGTCGGTGTAGACCGCCACGGCGCCGCCGTCATAAGTGCGCCGTTCGCCGATCCGCACCCAGCGTTCGCCAAAACGATATTCCAGCGTGCCCACCGGTGCCGCGCGATGGTGCAGCCGCTCGGCGATCCAATCGGCCGGCGGCTGATCGCCGAGCTCGACCAGGCCGCGTTCCACCGCGAGCTCCAGGATGCGGCGGAACGGCGTGCCGGGCTGGATCCCATCGGCGAGCCCTGGGTAAAGCTCGAGGTATTTGGCATTGCGCAGCACCAGCAGGTCGTCGGCATCATACAGCACGAACCCTTCGTTGATGCAGGCGATGGCGTCCTGCAGGGTTCGGCGCTGATGTTCGGCCTCATGTGCCAGGTGCTCGCGTTCGCCCAGACTGTCGCGAAACAGCCCCAGCGCGCGGCTCATCTCGCCGATCTCGTCATGGCTACGCGGCGGAATGGACGCGGTCAGATCGCCGCCGCGGATTGCCTCGATCGCGGTCACCAGCGCGCGCAGCGGCTGCAGGATGGAGCGCAGGATCACCACGGTCAGCAGCAGGCCGAGCAAAATGGCGCCGGCCACCACCGCGATGGTGACGCGCGTTGCCCGGCTCGCATTGGCCAGCACGTCGTCGCGGGCCATCATGCCCTTGGCGTTCAGCTCGGTATCCAGGCCAGCGAGCAGCTCGTCGATCCGCAGCACGTGCTGGCGGGCCTGGCCGAACAACGCATTGCCGATAACCCGGCGGTCATTGGTGTAGGCGTCCACCGCCTGCATTGCGGCCTGATCGTAGGCCGCGACCTCGGTGCGCAGACGCTGCGCCACGGCCGGGCGTTCGATCGACAGCCGTGCGATCGTGTCGGCAACGCGCTTTCTCGCCGTCTGCGCGTTGCGTTCCGACAGGGTCAACAGGCTGACCGCGAGATCGGCCTGCCAGTAGCGCAGCTCCTCGATCGCGGTGCGCACCTCGTTGCCACTTTCGATCAGCCGGATCAACCGGTCCGATTCCAGCGCGGCTTGCGAGGCGCGCTCCAAAATGCGGGTCAGATACAGGTTCGTGCCGATGGTCACCATCAACAGGATGATCGACAGCAGCACCAGCCGGGTGCGGATCGATACGCGCGAGAGCACGGAAGCGGCCTTCCGCCTAATGCACCAGCACGATGCTGATCACGCCGCCCAGATCGCCCTCGGCCGCCCCTTCGCGCGGGTAGCCGGTGATATCCAGCGAGCCTTTCGGCTGGCCATGGCAGGTCAGACAGGAGGCGGCGTAATACTCCGGCACCGCGATGCGGAAGGCCGGACGGCCGCGCATATCGCTGATGCCGGCGAAGGGCTCCCCCTTGGGCCAATCGGCGCGGAGGAATTTATCGGCGATCACACTTTGCTCCCACGCATCCGGCAGGGCGCGGCGGTTGCGCACCAGTTCTACCGGGGCGGTGATTTTCATCTCCGCCTCGCCGATCGCGCGGCGGCTGAACGCCTCGCTGACCAGACGGCCGAACACCGCCGGGATGAAACCCTTGAAGCCGGTTCCCTGAGCGTTGATGGCGGCCTGGTTGGCGTCCATCACCTCCGTGATCGCGTCCATCTCCGCCCGCAGCAGCCGCCCAGGGCGGGAGGCGGCGCCGGTCTGGCGCGGATCGCTGCCGGTGGCCTGGGTATAGAGCGCGATCGACTGGGTCAGCACGGATTTACCATCGAGGCCTTTGTCGCCGATGTTCGGATCATTGATCCGGGCCTGGCTGCTGGAGATCACGTTCCGTCCCGCACGCACCATCGCGGCGAGGCTGTTGGCGATCGCCCGGTCCTCGCTTTCCAGGGTCTTGCCGGCAGCGGCCGGGGGTTCCCCGGCCGCCAGCGCGCCGGCGGAATAGGCACCGGTGCACAGCGAAATCGTTAAAATTACCAAACGAAGTGCCACGAGCATGTGATCTACTTTCCGAAGCCATCCGCCAGAGACCGGACTGCGTCACCCTAACACATTTCGCCCCACCCCAGAAAAACGCCGCTCAGGCTTGACGCCGCCATGGCCACCGGCGCCAATCGGGGTGCCCGAACCGAGGAAATCACCCAGATGGCCCGTGTGCGTAACATTTTACCGTCAGAGCTGCCGCCGGACCTCGCCGACATCTACGAGCGGTTCGCCAGCGCCTATGGCCCGTTCCGCAACCAGGTCGCGGTGATCGCCCATGTGCCGGCGGCGCTGCGGCATCTGATGGCCATGCTGATGGAATTGCGCGAGGCCGCGACGCTGCCCAAACGAAGCCTGGAACTGGCGATCCTCGTTGTCTCCAAGCTCAACGAATGCGATTATTGCGTGGCCCATCACAGCCCTTTCCTGATCCCCGAGGGGATCACCGCCGCCGGCATCGAGCGCCTGCTGGACTACCGGGACCATCCGGAACTGACCGAGATCGACAAGCTGGTGGTGGAGTACTCGATCGCCGCCTGGACCGACCCGCATAAGCTGCGCGATGGGCTGTTCCAGCGGCTCGCGGCGCATTTCACCGAGGCGCGGATCGTCGAACTGACGCTGCGCCTGACCCTGTGCGGCTTCTTCAACAAGTTCAACGACGCGCTGCAGATCGACGAAGAGCCCGAGGCGCTGGAAAGCCACGCCGCCCTACGGCCCGTCCCGGCTATCTGACGCCATTATCCTCCAGCCAGGCTTCCCGGTCGCATAGCGCACTGACTTCCGCCGTCACTTGCGCCGGCGGGGCGCCGGCGGCACGCAGATCGCGACGCAGCGCCGCAGCCTGCTCCAGCCGTCCGGCCCATTGCGGACCGAAACGCCGGCCCAGCCAGGCGCTGATACGCACCGCGAGCGCAGGGCTGGCGCCGCCGGTGGAGACCGCCAGCACCAGCCCGCCGCGCCGGACGATCGAGGGCATGTGGAAATCGCACCAGGGCGGATCGTCCTCGACGTTCAGCAGGGCGCGGTGTTCGCGCGCGGCCTGGGCCAGCCGGATCGTGTCGGCAGCCCCCAGGCCGCCCAGCAGCACCAGCCGCGCTTGGGCGATCTCGTCCAGGCTTGGCAAGCGCTCGCGCAATCGCGTGCCGGCGGCGGCACGGAACGCCGGATCCGGCGTGGCACAAAAAACCGTCAGATGCACCGCACCCGCCTCGTCCAACAGCGTCAGCCTCTGCACCACGGCGCGGCCGGCACCGGCCAACACGATGGGCCAAGTGTCCAGGCCAAGGGCTATCGGCAGCATCGCGGCTCAAATTTCCTCGGCGAGGATTTCATCTGGCAATAATCGTCGGTTTCGAGGGGAGCGGGATCGACGTAGCGGACTGCTGCGGCACCGTCGGCGCGGAGCCGGCCCGCGGCTTCAGCGTGACCGCCCGATGGATTAGCTTCAACGCCCAGGAAAGGCGTCGGGCCAGACCGGGGTTTCGACTTCCCACGGCGCGCAACGGGGCAGTCGCCCGCCACAAAGTACTGGTCTCGATGGCATCCAGCCGGCGTTCCACCAAGGCCAGCGCCTGCGCACTGACCAGTGCCGCGCGCTTGGCGGCTTGAACGAGGCTATCGGCTGCCGCGAGTTCTTCCTCCAGACGGCGACGGACCGCATCCGCGGCGGCCCGCACTTCGCTCATCCGGTTGCCAGTATCGGCGGCCGGCGGCGTCGCCAACGGCGCAGCGGAAACCGCGGCCCCAGCATCGATTTTGAAAATCGCCTGCGGTGTGCCACGCGCTGGCCGCGGACGCGCCAGGTGTCCCAACATGCTGGCATAGTCGGCCTCGAACTCGCGGCAGAGCTGCTGAAAGCGGGCCGCCCCGTCTAACCCCCGCTCCTCCTCCCACACCTTGAGCCGATCGATTATTTCGTAGATCGACAGCAACAATGCCACTGCGGCAGGGTATCCGTCCGGGCCGGTCGGCCGACCCCGCAGCTGCCATTCATCGATCCGCGAATGGGCGAAGGCAACCAAGTCGGCCCCCCCGTCATCCTTACGCACCCGATCGGGCCGCGAGGTATAGCGATTGGTTTTCTCGACCCATTGCGCCACGTCGGTGTGAGACAAATGATGCAAACACACCCCGATGTCCGCCGGCACGGTATAGCGGCGATCCGACAGCAGGACGATGCCCCCATGCACCCGGGTGCTGAACCCAACCGTACCACGAAGAAACAGCCGGATATGATGCTCGGGCCAATAATAGGCGCCCTCGTCATGCACGCCAAGAATATAGTGACGCAGCGGCAATAAGTAGATATCGGCGCGTGGCGCGCGCAACTCGTTGTCGATGAACATCACCGCCTGCGGGCTCAGGCATTCGTCATCGTCGAGGAACAATATCCAGTCATGCATGCACTGGGTCATGGCGAAGGCCCTGGTATCCTCAACCGTCGGGCTCCAGGGCACCGTAATGACCCGGTCCACCAAGCCCGCCGCCCGCTTCACCGTATCGTCGGTCGAGGATTTGTCGACAAGGATGATTTCGTCGGCGAAGGCCAGTGCCCGAAGACAGGTGGCAATGATGGCGGAGCGGTTATACGATATCACGACCGCACTGAGCTTCGCGCGCGCGGTAAAGGCGAAGGGCTGGCTCGTCATGGGATCATTCGGAACATCGACGCCAGTTTACCGGAAGTTGTACGCCGGACCAAGGCCACAAAACGGGGCGTGCGGTCGAGCAAACATTCCCGTAAGAGTGCGTTATCGTGAACGCAAGCGGTTGCAGCCGTGACCCTATCCCTGGAAAGCCAAACGCATGGACGACAACGTCCCGCAACCATCCTCCTTCAGCTTGCTCCAATCCGGCGTCCGGATAGCGGTGCTGATCCCGTGCTACAACGAGGTCGTCGCGGTTCCCAAGGTGATCGCCGATTTCCGCCGCGCGCTGCCGGACGCGACGATCTATGTCTATGACAACAATTCGCGCGACGGCACCGCCGAGGCGGCACGCGCCAGCGGTGCGGTGGTTCGGCGCGAAACGCTGCAAGGCAAGGGCCACGTCATCCGCCGTGCCTTCGCGGACGTGGAAGCGGACATCTATGTTCTGGTGGACGGTGACGACACCTATGACGCCACCGCCGCCCCGACGATGCTTCGCCTGTTGACGGACGAACGTCTGGATATGGTAGTCGGCGCGCGGGTTACCGACATCACCGCGGCCTACCGGCCCGGCCATCGCTTTGGCAACCTGATGCTCACCGGCCTGGTCCGGGCGGTGTTCGGCGACCGGATATCGGACATGCTGTCCGGCTACCGCGTCTTCAGCCGCCGCTTCGTCAAAAGCTTCCCCGCGCTGGCCGGCGGTTTTGAGACTGAGACCGAGTTCACGGTGCACGCGCTCGATCTGAACATGCCGGTGGGCGAGGTGCGGACCGCCTATAAGGACCGCCCCGCCGGCAGCCTGTCGAAGCTGCGGACCTATTCAGACGGGCTGCTGATCCTGCGCACCATCGTGACCCTGGTAAAAGAAGAACGCCCGTTGCCATTCTTCTGCGCCTGCGCGGCCTTGCTGGCGCTGGTGGCGCTGGCGCTGGGCCTGCCAGTGGTGTGGGAATATTGGCAGACCGGGCTGGTGCGGCGCCTGCCGACCGCAGTGCTGACCACGGGACTGGTGCTGCTGTCGTTCCTGGCGGTTTCCTGTGGATTGATTCTGGAATCGGTCACCCGCGGCCGCAAGGAAATCAAGCGCCTGGCCTATCTATCGATCCGTTACGACCC
>JAYTXR010000294.1:0-22335 GCA_043742865.1 Acetobacteraceae bacterium | reverse complement strand
AGGCGGACGACCCAGTCAAGTTCGGCGCGCGCTTCTTGGGCGTTCGGGGTTTCGAAGGGTTCGGGCCAGGGGGCTGCGATGAGGGTGCAGGCGGGGCCGTAGCCGAATTCGGCCCAGAGTTCCTCGGTGACGTAGGGGGCGCAGGGGTGAGCATTCTGAGGATCAGGCCGAGGACGTGGGCGGCGGTTTTCTTGATTTCCTGGGCTTCGGCGGTTTCGGGTTGGGCCCCTGTGGATTGAGCGAGGGCGGGTTTGGCAAATTCGAGGAACCAGTCGCAGTAGGCGTTCCAGGTGAAGCGGTAGCAGGCGGTGGCGTAATCGTCGAAGCGATAGGCGTCCAGCGCCGCTGTGGCTTCGGCAATGGCGTCCGACGCGGTGGCCAGGATCCAGCGTGTCAGCGGCAAAGTGGCCTTGTCCGCCGTAAAGGTCGGATCAGGGCGGATCTCGTTCATTTCGCAGAACCGCGCGGCATTCCAGAGCTTGGTGACGAAGCTGCGGCTGGTCTCGACAGCGGCCGGTCCCAGTTTCACGTCGCGGCCGGGGCCGGTCAGGCGGGTGATGGCGAAGCGCAGCGCATCGGCACCGAACTGGTCGATAAGCGCCAGCGGGTCGATGACGTTGCCCTTGGACTTGCTCATCTTCTGGCCTTTCTCGTCGCGGACGAGGCCATGGATGTAGACGGTGCGGAACGGCACATCGCCCATGAAGTGCAGGCCCATCATCATCATCCGGGCAACCCAGAAGAAGATGATGTCAAACCCGGTGACCAGCACATCGCCAGGGTAGTATTGCGCCAACTCGGGCGTCTGCTCCGGCCAGCCCAAGGTGGAGAACGGCCACAGCGCTGAACTGAACCAGGTGTCCAGCACGTCGTCGTCGCGCGTGATGGTGGTGGGGGCACCGTAATGGGCATCGGCAGCCGTCTGGGCCTGCGCTTCGTCGACTTCGACGAACACCGCGCCATCCGGGCCATACCAAGCTGGAATGCGGTGGCCCCACCAAAGCTGGCGGCTGATGCACCAGGGCTGAATATCGCGCATCCAGGCGAAGAACGTGTTCTCCCATTGCTGCGGCACGAATGTGGTACGGCCCTGCTCCACGGCTGCGATCGCGGGTTTCGCCAGTTCGCCGGCGTTGCAATACCATTGCACCGTCAGCAACGGCTCGATCGGCACGCCGGAGCGGTCGCCATGCGGCACCTGATTTATGTGCGGCTCGATTTTCGCCAGCAGCCCGAGCCGTTGCAGCTCGGCGACGATGGCCTTTCGCGCGGCGAACCGCTCCACCCCCTCCAAGGTCCGCACGAAACCGGGATCGGCGATCTGGCGGATTTCCGGCCATACCGGCTCGCCGGTTTCCGGGTGGTTGCGGGCAGCGATGGGGTCGATGGCGACGCTGCGCAGATCGTCGCGGATTTCCGCCAGGGTCACCCGCGCCTCGCGGTCCAGCACCGAGGGCATCGGCAGATCATGGCGCTGGCCGACGGCGAAATCGTTGAAATCATGCGCCGGGGTGATCTTGACCGCGCCGGTGCCCTTGTCGGGATCGGCATAGCTGTCGGCCACGATCGGGATCAGCCGGCCCACCAGCGGCAGGATGGCGTGCTTGCCGATCCAATGCGCCAAGGCGGGATTTTCCGGATGCACCGCCACCGCGGTATCCCCCAGCATGGTCTCGGGACGCGTGGTGGCGACCGTGATGAACGCACCCGGCTCGCCGTCGATCGGGTAGTCGATATACCAAAGACTGCCTTTCAGCTCGCGGTTCTCGACCTCGAGGTCGGAAATAGCCGACTGGAATTTCGGGTCCCAGTTCACCAGCCGCTTGTCGCGATAGATCAGCCCCTGGCGGAACAGCGTGACGAACACCTCCCGCACCGCCGCCGACAGGCCGTCATCCATGGTGAACCGCTCGCGCGGCCAGTCCAGCGAGGCGCCGAGCCGGCGTAGCTGGCGGGTGATGGTGCCACCCGATTCGGCCTTCCATTGCCACACCCGCTCGATGAACGCCTCGCGCCCCAGAGCCTGGCGGGAGATGCCCTGCTCGCCGAGCAGCCGCTCCACCACCATCTGCGTGGCGATGCCGGCGTGATCGGTGCCGGGCTGCCACAGCGCGTCCCGCCCCTGCATCCGCCGCCAGCGGATCAGAATGTCCTGCAGCGTGAAGGTCAGCGCGTGGCCCATATGGAGGCTGCCGGTGACGTTCGGCGGCGGGATCATGATGGTGAACGGCGCGGCGTCCGAGCCGGGGTCGGCGGCGAAGGCGCCGGATTGCTCCCAGCCCTCATACAAAGGGGTTTCGCTCGAAGCCGGCGCGTGCGTCCTGTTCAACATGTCGGATATCCGGAAGGCGCCAGTTGGCGGCTTGAAAATCAGGGGCTGGCGCGGCCGATCACGCGTTCCAGCTCGGCGCGGACCAGACGCTCCACCATCGGCGGCAGGTTCTGGTCCAGCCATTGCTTCAGCAGCGGGCGCAGCTCGGTGCGCACCACATCCTCGATCGTCGGGCCGCCGGAATGGACCTGCATCGACCGCTCCGCCGCGATCGAGCGGACCAGCGAGCCGACCGAGGACGCCGCCGCGGCCGCCGCTTCCGGCGCCACCAGCTCACGCGGCGAACCTATGGGCGAACGGATGGGCGCGACCGCCGGCGGCTCCGAATATGGCTGCGCCGGGCGGTACGGCGCCGCTTCGGGTTCGCCAAGCCGGCCGGACGGCGGGGCCGGGAAAGGGTCGGGATCGTCCACCATCATCGAGGCCTCCAGCATGAGAACATCATCGTCTCCTCCGTGTTTTTCCGGCGGCGGATGGGAGGCCGGCTCCTCCTCGCTGAGGATCCGGCGGATCGAGGCGAGAATGTCCTCCATCGACGGATCGCCGGCATTGCCGGGCACGGGGCCATTCGCGGCATCCTTGGAAGGCTCGGTCATCGGATCAACGATTCCGTTGCTGGTAATCGGGGAGGCATCATCGGCCCGGCTGGTCGACGGCCTGATCGCCGGTGCCGATCCATTTGTTGCGTACGGCGTTGTAATAGGCGGTCTCGTCGTAATAGGCGACCGGCAGGCTCAGATCCTTCGCGGTCAGCCGCCCGACCGCGGCGGCCACGGTGTAGGACTGGTTCACCACCGCGGCCAGGTTCTGCACCAGCAACAGCTGCGATTGCAGCAGCAACAGCTGGGCGTTCAGCACATCGAGCGTGGTGCGGCTGCCGACGATCGCCTCGCGCTGCACGCCTTCCAGCGCGATCTGGTTGGCGCGGATCTGCACCCTGGTGCTTTCCGACTGGGCGCGGTTGGAAACCAGCGTCTCCCAGGCCTGCACGGCCTGCTGCTGGGCGGTGCGTTTGGCATCGTCGACGTTGCGCTGCGTCGCCTGCTGCTGCTGGCGCGCCTGGCGGACCGCGGAATATTCGGCCCCGCCCTGGTACAGCGGCACGGTCAGCACCGCACCGACCTGATAGCCGTTGGTGTTGTTATGCGCGCTGCTCTGGTTCGCCTGCTGGAAAACCTGTCCCTGCAGCGAGACCGAGGGCAACAGGACGCTGAACTGAAGATCGACATTGTCCTTGGCCGCCGCGTCGTCGAACCGTGCCGCGACGACGCTGGGGTTGTTATTGCGCGCCAAGGTCGCCGCGTCGGTCTCGTTGCGGATCGGCAGCTTCAGCGGCTGGGGTTCGACCAGATCGGCCGGCGGCAGAACGCCCACCGCGCGCTGGAACGCCGCGCGGGCGATCTGCACATCGCCGAGCGCCCGCTCGCGGTCCGCCGTGGCCCCGGCCAGCGCCGCCTCGGCCTGGGCGACATCGGTGCGGGTGATCTCGCCGACACGGAAACGGTCATTGGTGGCCTGCAGCTGGCGGGCCAGCACCTGTTCGTTGTTGACCCGCAGTCCCAGGGTCTGCCGCGCCTGGATCAGGTTGACATAGGCGGAAACGGTGTCGGTCATCGCGGTCTGCTCGGCGACGATCAGCCGGGCCCGCTCGGCCATCACCGCGTTGTCGGCCTTGTTGAGACCGGCCTTGGACCTGCCGCCCGTATAGATCGGCTGGGTCACCAGCGCCGAGGCGGTGCCGATATCGCGCAAGGTCCGCGCATCGCTCTGGCGGCCGGGAAGCGGCAGAATGGCGCCGTTGGCCCCCGTGGTGGACCCGCCGGAGATGTATTGCCGGCTGTAGCCGTCGCCATAGCCCGCGGTGCCGGACAGCGACACCTGGGGCCGCCAGCCCGCCAGCGCCTGCGGCACGCCCTCATCGGTCGCCCGCAGCCTGGCCCGCTCCGCCTGCAACGCCGGGTTATTGGCATAGGACGCGGCCAGTGCGTCGGTCAGGGTGCGGATGGTACCGAAACTGACCGCGGCCGGCGGCGCGCGTCCAGATTGGCTCCCGGATTGGCTCCCGGATTGGCCCTGGGCGGGGTTCCCCGCCGGAGCGGCGGCAGCGATCGCCACAGCCAATCCCGTCATCCAACCGCGATGCCACCGCATGCGGCTATCCGAACACAAAGCCGGGTGCCGGCAGCAGTGCCGGGATCAGCTGCGTCGCGCAATCGAAGGCCGGCTGGGCCCGCAGGCCGCCAGCGCCCGCCTCCGCCAGCACCGCTTGGCCGCCATGGCGTTCGGTCCGCAGCACCGTGACCAGGCGGCCGGTCCCGGCCCGCAACTGCGCCGCGATGGCGGGCGGAATTTCGCGCACCGCGCCCTCGATCAGGATCAGATCGTACGGCGCCCCATCGGCCCAGCCGGCAGCGAGCTTGCCGGACACCAGCGTGACCCCCGGCGCCTCGCTCGCCAGAGCGGTGCGCGCCAGGCCGAGCAAGGCGGGGACTTCCTCCAGCGCGATCACGCGAACGCCGCAACCGGCCAGCACCGCCGCGCCGTAGCCGGTGCCGGCCGCCACCACCAGGGCGTTCTGCCCGGCCACCGGCCCGGCCAGCTGGATCAGGCGCGCGATCGTCATCGGCTCGCTCAGCACCCGGCCATCGCCGAGCGGCACGTCCTGGTCGCCATAGGCCCGCGCCGCCAGCGCGACCGGCAGGAAGCGTTCCCGCCGGATCCGCCGCATCGCGGCCAGGATGCGCGGATCGGTGACCTTGTTGGGCCGAACCTGGCTGTCGACCATCCGGATCCGGGCATCGGCGAAATCGAGCGTTTCCCCAGGATTGAAAAGGGCGGGCCGATCAACAGAGGCGGGGACATCAAGAAGGACGGGGGCAATCGTGTCGGTCATATATGGCTCGCGTTGGTCCTGGAGAATATTCTTATAAGGGCACTCGCCGCGGTTCGCCAGCGACGCCGCGCCGGACGGATGGGAGCATAGCCATATTACCGGATTGCCAATCGGCCGCGTTTTAGGGCAAGACACAGCCGTGAAGGTCCGGTGGCAGAGTGGTGATGCAGAGGACTGCAAATCCTCGAATGCCGGTTCGATTCCGGCCCGGACCTCCATTCTTCCCCCTGTTGCGGCTTGCCGCCGGCGGCGCTATAGGACGCGGCCTGTGCCTCCGGTCGGGATCGGTGGCGCCAACAGGAGCAGAGCCATGAAGCCGGGCATTCACCCAGAATATCACGAAATCAATATCATCATGACCGATGGTACCGAATTCAAGACGCGGTCCTGCATGGGCAAGGCGGGCGACACGCTGCGGCTTGATATCGATCCCAAATCGCACCCGGCCTGGACCGGCGTGCAGCGCATGATGGATACCGGCGGCCAGGTCGCCAAGTTCAACCGGAAATTCGCCGGTCTCGGCGGCAACAAAACCTAGCTAGGCGTTTCCGGGGAAGGTTT
The DNA here is from genome assembly GCA_043742865.1 of Acetobacteraceae bacterium. Classification (GTDB taxonomy): domain Bacteria; phylum Pseudomonadota; class Alphaproteobacteria; order Acetobacterales; family Acetobacteraceae; genus PALSA-911. The sequence continues at coordinate 16,549 of JAYTXR010000294.1, read as the reverse complement.
TCCCTGGACCTCACCTTCTTCCCCCTCCCCACAAGGGGCGGCCCGCCACCCCGGCCCTCCCCACGAGGGGGCCCCTCGTGGGGAGGGCCGGGGTGGGGGTCTTCCGTCCCTTGCGCGGCAGTGGACGGCGTTCCACCCTGCGCCCGAATTCGGGGAGGAAACAATGTCCAACACGCTCAAGGTGGCGGTGCTCGATGACTGGCAGGGGATCGCCCGCGCCAATGCCGATTGGGCAAAGCTGGAGGCCAGGGCGCAGGTCACCTTCTTCCAGGACGCGTTCGCCGACGAGAACGACGCGGTCGAAAAGCTGGCGAACTACGAAATCGTACTGTCGATGCGCGAGCGCACGCCGTTGCCGGCCAGCCTGATCAACCGGCTGCCAAAACTGCAAATGCTCGGCATGACCGGCGCGCGCAACGCCTCGCTGGATACCGCCGCCTGCACCGCGCGGGGTATCCCGGTGTGCAACACCCAGGGCGCCGGCTATGCCGACAGCGCCACCGCCGAACTGGCGCTCGGGCTATTGCTGGCCGCTTCGCGCGGCATTCCCCGCGGCGACGCCAATATCCGCGCCGGCAAATTCCAGCAGCAGGTTCCGGTCGGCATCGGCCTGGCCGGCAAGACCATGGGCCTGATGGGCCTCGGCCGCCTTGGCGGCTACATGGCGAGCTATTGCCGCGCGCTGCGGATGGAGGTGATCGCCTGGAGCACCAACCTGACCGCCGAGCGCGCCGCCGAATGCGGGGTCACGCTGGTGTCCAAGGACCAGTTGATGTCGCGCTCGGACGCCATCTCCATCCATCTGGTGCTTTCGGAGCGTTCGCGCGGGCTGGTGGGTGCTGCCGATATCGCGCAGATGAAGCCGGGGGCGATCCTGATCAACACCTCGCGCGGGCCGATTGTCGATGCCGCCGCCCTGCTGGCGGCGCTGAACGAACACCGCATCGTCGCCGCCCTCGACGTGTTCGACCGCGAGCCGCTGCCTGCCGACGATCCGTTGCGCCACGCGCCGAACACCGTGCTGATGCCGCATCTGGGTTACGGCGTGCAGGAAACCTGGGACGGGTTCTATCCGCAAAGCCTGGAGAACGCGCTGGCTTTCCTGGATGGCAAGCCGGTGCGCGTCACCAATCCCGAAATACTGAAAGCCTGAGCTGAAACCAACAACCGGAGACAAATAAATGCGCGCCTACGCCGTGGTCGAAAACGGAAAACCGCTGCAGGAGATCGAGCTGCCGACGCCGGTGCCGACCGGCACGCAGGTGCTAATCGAGGTCACCCATTGCGGCGTCTGCCATTCGGACCTGCATATCTGGGACGGCTATTACGACGTCGGCGGCGGCCAGAAGATGTCGCTGGCTGATCGTGGAGTAAAACTGCCGCTGGCGATGGGCCACGAGATCGTCGGGCGGGTGCGCAAGCTCGGCCCGGACGCGCACGGTTTGGGCGCGGCCGAGGGCGATCTGCGCATCGTCTACCCGTGGCTCGGCTGCGGTCATTGCGAAAAATGTCTGGCCGACGAGGACAACATGTGCCAGGTCGGCGCCGCCCTCGGCGTTTACCAGAACGGCGGCTACGGATCGCATGTGGTGGCCCCGCATCCCCGCCATCTGGTCGATCCCGGCACGCTCGATCCGGCGGTGGCGGCGACCTATGCCTGCTCCGGCATCACGGTGTTTTCTGCCATTAAGAAGGTGATGCCGATGCCACCGGACGAGCCGATCGTCGTGGTCGGCGCCGGCGGCCTCGGCCTGAACGCCATCGCCATCCTGAAGGCCTTGGGCCATCGCCACATCGTTGCGGTGGACGTCGCCGACGACAAGCTGGCGGCGGCCACCAAAGCCGGGGCAACCAAAACCGTGAACGCCAGCGGCGACGGCGCGACGCAGCGCATCATCGCCGCCGCCGGCGGACCGGTGGAGGCGGTGATCGACCTGGTCAACGGCACCGCCACGGCGAAATTCGCCTTCGGCGCCCTGCGCAAGGGCGGCAAGCTGGTGCAGGTCGGCCTGTTCGGCGGCGAGCTGATGCTGCCGCTACCGGTCATGGCGATGCGCGCTTTGACGGTCCGCGGCAGCTATGTCGGCAACGTCAAGGAGCTGCGCGAGCTGGTGCAGCTGGCGCAGGACGGCAAGCTGGAAGCCCTGCCGGTCGCTACCGTGCCGCAGCGCGACGCCAACGCCGCGCTGATGGCATTGCGCGACGGCCGCGTCACCGGGCGACTGGTGCTGAAGACCGAGGTGAACTGAGGACGGCGGGATGAACCCAGAGAGGGATGGCTTTGCCATCCTTCTCCCGGCGCTTAGTTACGTGATCAAATCAATCGACCCGCTGTTCAGATTATAGTATCCCCCGACCACTTTCAGCTTGTTGTTCGCTACTGCCTCGCTCAAAATCGGCGTCGCGGTTTTCAGCCGTTCCACATTGATCCGAACATTCGCCTTGATGGCATTGGCCAAAAGATCGCCGCTCTGGGCCCTCGCCGCCTGCACCGCCGGCGCCAGACTCGCCACCAGGGATGGCAGATGCCCCGGCAACGTGGTGTTGCTGTCGATGGATCGGATGGTCGCGCTGACGGCGCCGCAGGAGGAATGGCCGAGCACCATCAGCAACTTTGTGTTCAGCACCGCCACCGCATATTCAAAACTCGCCAGATTATCGTTGTTCAGGAAGTTTCCGGCCACGCGTACCACAAACAGGTCTCCCCGGAAACTATCGAAGGCGAATTCCGGAGCGACCCTGGAATCCGCGCAGCTCAGGATCCCCGCATAGGGGTTCTGCCCGCCTGCCAGCGCCGCCCGCTCGGACCGGAAATCATGCCGTCGGGTCAGACCCTGCACGTACCGGCCGTTGCCCTGCATCAATTCCTGCAACGCCCCGTCGGGCGACAACTCGTTGGCCGGCTTCGCCGGTGATTTGGCTTCCTTGGCAACAGCCGCCCGCATCCCAAGCCCCGGCATCCCAAGCCCCGGCAATACGAACCCGGGCAAAGCAAGCCCGGCGGTGGCAAACCCAATAAATCGCCGGCGCCCAAGCGGCGGGTGGTTCTGATGGGCTTCCGGATTACCGCAGGTCTGGCACAGCATGGCAATTTTCTCCGTTTAATGGCGTCATTCGGTCCGTCTGTCTCCGGCAGATTAACATCCGCGCGGAGCACCGCTCAACCCGGCGCCCTGCCGTCCCGCGCGATGGCGGCGTCTATCACCCTGCGGTCGAACACGCCGCACGGGCTGTGGGCGCCGGGCAGGAAGCGGCGGAACACCGCAAAACGCTCCTGGCTGACCCGGTGCAGCCGGCGCAGCTCGGCCAGCGGATCTGGATGGTCATCGGTCCGGATATCGAGGTCGGGATACGGGTCGGCGGTGCAGATCTTCAGCGCCGCAGATTGCCTGCCGCGCTTGTCCCCGCCGGCCGCCTGTCCGGCTTCCAGCGCGGTCAGCAGGCGCTCGGCCAGTTCCCCGCCAGCTGCCTGAAAAGCAGCCAGCGTTGCCGCCACCACGTCAGGCCCGGCCAGCAGGTTGCCGGCCACCGACACATCCGCGCCGCGCACCGAACCGCACCACGACACGCACTCCGCCCCGGTATGCTGGGCGATCCGTCCGCCCGCGTCGATGATATGCAGCTGGCGATGTTCCCGTCCGGCATCCGCGGCCAGCAATGCGGCGGCCACCTGCGCGGGCGGCTCGCCGGCGCGCAGTTTTGGCATCCCCTGCACCGCATATATCGGGTTGATCAGCGCCTGGGTAGCCAGCGCCGCCACGCCGCCCTCGACATGGATGCAGAGCGCGCCGACGGCGAAAAACCGCGTCGCCACCGCGGCACCCAGCGCGCCGGTGGCGGGATCGCGAACCAGGATCGACCAGGTCATTGCCGTAACACCAGGCAGCGGGGCATCAGGCGGCGGGGGTATAGCGCCAGACGCTGGCGGGCGGGAAATTCCTCGGCGTCCAGGCCTCGCGCTTGGCCGCCAGCCTGTGCTTGCGCGCCGGCAACGGGGAGGTGGCGCAATAGCTGTAATGCAGGAAGCCGCGCCGCGGGGCCACCGCCTCGATCGCCTCGATGAAGCGGCGCTGTTCGGGCAGCGCCAGCAGAACCAGCGGGATGCCGCAGATCACCGTGCCGATCCGGCCATGCCACTGCGGCGGGATCAATTCGGGCAGCGCCCGGGCATCGCCCTGCACCACCCGCACGCCGGGCAGCACGCGGCGCAGATGCTCGGCCATGTCGGGCACGATCTCCACCACGATCAGCCGCTCCGCCGGGATGCCGGCGGCCAGCAGGGCGCGGGAGATAACCCCGGTGCCGGCCCCCAGCTCCAGCACCGCCTCATCCGGCCCCAGCCGCGTCTGCGCCACCACACGGGCGCAAAGTGTCGGCGAGGACGGCACGATCGAGCCCATCTGCAGCGGATTAGCCAGCCAACGGCGAAAGAACATCGCGCGATTGGAGGCGGGTGAAGAAGAAATTGGCAATACAGCGCCCAAAGGGGCTGTTTTCCCCCCGGTATCTGCCGGCGCGTTCGCCGGTCGGGAGCGTCCGTTTTTTATTGTACTCGACATAATTCTGTCACTCTTGCTGCCTATATCAACCCACGATCAGCGGTACAGCAAACATCATGATCTCGAAAGCCTTCCGACCGATTTCCGCGTCCCACCGACCCGGGCTATAGGTCTACCGGGTCTATTAGGTATCTGGCCTGAAAAGGCTTCCCGTGCAGTGTGGAACCTCCCCACTCCGCCACCGTTCATTCTCTGAGCCGACGGAAGGCCAACACCGCCCATGACCGCCCGGATCCTCATAGTCGACGACGTGCCGGCCAATACGCGGCTGCTGGAAGCCAAGCTGACCACGGAATACTACCAGGTCACCTCGGCGCTGGACGGCCACGAGGCGCTCGCTTTGGCTCAATCCTGGCAGCCGGACCTGATCCTGCTGGACGTGATGATGCCGGGGATCGACGGCTATGAGTGCTGCCGCCGGCTGAAAGACGACCCGTCGACGATGCATATTCCGGTGGTCATGGTCACCGCATTGGGAGAGCCGGCCGAGCGGGTGCGTGGCCTGGAGGCCGGCGCCGACGATTTTCTGACCAAGCCGGTGGATTTGGAAACCCTGATGGCGCGGGTGCGCAGCCTGGTCCGCCTGAAGCGCCTGCTGGACGAATGGCGCGCGCGCGGGGATACCGCCCGCGCGCTCGGCCTCGGCATGGCCGTTCCGTCGGTACCGCTGATCGCCGGCGCGCGGGTGCTGGTGGTCGATGACTGGGATGCCGGCGCGCAGGCCGTGCAGGACGCGCTGGGGCTGGAAGGTGTCATCGCCATCCGCGCGCGGGATGTCGACTCGGCCCTGTCCATGACCGCCAGCCGCCGCTTCGACCTGATCGTGCTCAGCCTGTCGATGACCGCCGGCGACCCGCTGATGCTGGCATCCCGGCTGCGGGCGGCGGATGCGACGCATGAGATCCCCCTGCTGGTGATCGGCGAGGCCGAGATGAACGCCCGGCTTCTGCGTGGCTTCGACCTCGGCGCCAATGACTGGCTGCTGCGCCCGATGGATGTGAACGAGCTGCGCGCCCGCGCCCGCAACCAGCTGCGGCGGAAATTCTACCAGGACCGTCTGCGGGAAGATCTTGGCCACGCGCTGGAAATGGCGCTGACCGATGCGCTGACCGGCCTCTACAACCGCCGCTATCTGATCCGCCACTTGCAGCATTTGCTCGCCGCGCGACGGCCCGGCAGCGTTGCGGTGCTGATGCTGGATGTGGACAATTTCAAATCGGTGAACGATGAGTTCGGCCACGCCGTCGGTGATATGGCGCTGCGCCAGATCGCGGCCGTGCTGCGAACGAACACCCGTGCGTTCGATTCGCTGGCCCGCTACGGCGGCGAGGAATTCGTGGTGGCGATGCCAGGCGCCAACGAGGCCGAAGCGATGATCGCCGCCGAACGCCTGCGGATCGCGGTCGAGGCCCTGAGGCTCGAAGGCCCTATGTTCGAAGGCCCGATGCTGAAAGGACCGATGTCAGAAGGTCGGGCAATGAACGGCCCGCCGGGCTGTCGGCGCCAGCTTACCATCAGCATCGGTGTCGCTTGCTGCAACCGGGCGGATGTCACCGCCGAGGCTCTGCTGCATGCGGCGGATCGGTCGCTATATGAGGCCAAGCGCGGCGGGCGCAACCGTATCGAATGCGCTGAGAGCGTGTAGCCGGCAATCGGATGAACGCCGCTATTTGATTTTGGCTTCCTTGAACGCGACGTGCTTGCGCACGACCGGATCGTATTTCCGCAATTCCAGCTTGCCGGTCTGCGCGCGGGCATTCTTTTTGGTGACATAGAAATAACCGGTGTCGGCAGTCGACACCAGCTTGATCTGAACCGTGTTGCTTTTGGCCATGGTAGGATCCCGTCAAACGCAGACATCAACGACAAAAGCGCCCGGAAAGGCGCAAATTCAACGCGCTTAAATTGCACCCCCCTGCCCCGCCGGTCAAGGCCCAACATCGCATCGGCCAAGCTATTGCTTGAAGCAGGGGTTGTCGCCGGAAGCCGGGGCGATCGCTTGAACATTGACGCGGCGCGCGGGGGCCGGCATTGCGTGATGCAGGAATTTTGTTTTGCTCGGGAGGATTCGCATGCGTGGTTTTCTGGTTCTGCTGATGGCGCTTGGACTGGGCCTGTCCACCGCTTCGCTCGCCGCCCCGGCCGGGCAGCACCACAAGTTGGTGGTGTATTTCCCCTCCTGGTCGGCCGAGATCGACGACAGCACCGTCAAGTCGCTCGATGAGGCCGCCAAATGGGCCACAGACCATCCGCGCGATGTCGTGACCGTTGCCGGCTATGCCAGCACAATCGGCAGCAAGCGCGCCAATAGGCTGCTGGCGGATCTTCGGACCCAAATCGTCGCGGATCAGCTGGCAGCCAAGGGAGTGCCGCAAACCCGCATCAGGATGCTGCCGAAGGGAGCGACCTCCTTCCTCGATTCGCCGCTGGAAAGCCGCCGCGTCGAGATCTCCATCGACCCTAAATAGAAAGCAAACGGCGGCCCCGGTGCTGGATCAGATCCGCCAGCCGGCGACCGCCGCGCCGGGCGAGGTGCTCCGCCAGGTCTTCGGCTTTCCCGCCTTTCGCGGCCTGCAGCAGGATGCCGTCGCGCACGTGATCGCCGGCGGCGACGCGCTGGTGCTGATGCCCACCGGCGGCGGCAAGAGTATCTGCTATCAGGTCCCGGCGCTGTGCCGCCCCGGCACCGCGATCGTCATCTCCCCGCTGATCGCGCTGATGGACGATCAGGTGGCGGCTTTGCGCCAGGTCGGGGTCGCCGCCGGCGCGCTGCATTCCGAGCTCGATCCGGCGGAGGCCCGCGCGGTGGCTCGCGAGCTGAACGAGGGCCGGCTCGACCTGCTCTATGTCTCCCCCGAACGGCTGCTCACCGAGGGCACGCAGGAGCGGCTGTCGCGGCTGCGGATCGCGCTGATCGCCATCGACGAGGCCCATTGCGTTTCCCAATGGGGCCACGAGTTCCGCCCGGAGTACCGCGAGCTCGCCTGTCTGCCGCGGCTGTTCCCCGGCGTGCCGCGCATCGCCCTGACCGCCACCGCCGACCCGCGCACGCGGCTCGACATCGTCCAGTCGCTGGGCATGGACACCGCGGAAATATTCGTAGCCAGCTTCCACCGCCCCAATCTGGACATCGCCGCCCAGGCCAAAGTCGGAGAAACCGCGGAACTGCTGGCCTTCCTGGGACAGCATCGCGGCGAGTGCGGCATCGTCTATTGCAACAGCCGCGCCAAGACCGACCGCACCGCGCAGAAGCTGCGGGAAAAAGGCCTTCAGGCAATCGCCTTCCACGCCGGCCTCGAGCCGGCGGAAAAACGCGCCTCGCTGACGCGGTTTCGCTCCGGCGAGGCGGTGGTGATGGTCGCCACCATCGCCTTCGGCATGGGCATCGACCGCCCGGACGTGCGCTTCGTCGTGCATCTGGACATGCCCGACAGCCCGGAAGCCTATTACCAGCAGATCGGCCGCGCCGGGCGCGACGGCGACCCCGCCCACACGCTGCTGCTTTATGGTGGCCAGGACATCGCCCGCGCCCGCCACTGGCTGACCCAATCGGTGGCGCCCGAGGCGCAGAAACGGGTGATGCGCGACCGACTGGAGGCGATGATCACGCTGACCGAGACCGTCGCCTGTCGCACCAAATCCCTGCTCAGCTGTTTCGGCGAGGATCTACCCAATAATTGCGGCCATTGCGACAACTGCGCCCGGCCGGTGTCGCTGTTCGATGGCACCGTGGCGGCGCAAAAACTGCTCTCCGCGGTCTACCGCACCGGGCAGATGTTCGGCGCCCTGCACATCGTCTCGGTGCTGCGCGGTAAAGTGACTGACATGGTGGCCCGCCACGGGCACGACAAACTCCCGACCTTCGGCATCGGCGCCGAGCAGTCCGAAGGGTATTGGCGCGCCGTCATCCGCCAGGTGATCGCGCATGGGGCGCTGCGAACCGAAAGCGGCGAGTATGCCAGTCTCGCCTTGGTCACCGACAAGGCCCGCCCGATCCTGCGCGGCGAAACGCAGGTCATGTTGCGCCAGGAAGAAGCGGCATCTCCCGCGCCGCGCCGCCGGGGCGACCGGGCGACCGCGCCTGCGGCAGCGGAGCCCAGCGCAGGGTCGGAAACCGTCTTCGACACGCTGCGCGAGACCCTGTTCGATGCGCTGCGCGACTGGCGCGCCACCCAGGCCAAGGCGCAATCGGTGCCGCCCTATGTGATCTTCCACGACACGGTATTGCGCGAGATCGCCGCGGTCCGCCCGGCCAGCCTGGATGAGCTGGGCCAGATCAAGGGGGTCGGCGCCTCGAAGCTGCAGCGCTATGGGGCGGGGGTGCTGGGCATCCTGAGCGGGCATTTGGGATAGCCCGGGATGTCTGGAACCGGGATGGCCGGCCGGCTTCGGCCGGTCGGAATGCCAGCGGAGGGGGAGCCCAGGCTGCTTTTCTGAACGGTGAGTGGTTCGGTCGATTTGAAGCAACGCGATGGATAGGGCTCTGCAGCGTCCGGACTATGAATTTTGCGGGACGTCGCGCGCGCCCCAGTCCAGCAATATCGCCTCCACCCGCGCCGTCAGCGCCGCGAGGGAGAACGGCTTGGTCAGCAATGTCAGGCCGACTGGCAATTGCGCGTCCGGGCCGACGGTATCGCCCGCATAGCCGGTGATCAGCAGCACCGGCAGACCAGGCACCCATTCACGCGCCGCGTCGGCCAACTGGCGGCCATTCACGCCGCCGGGCAAACCAATATCGGCCACCAGCATATCGACACTGCCCCGGCTGGTGGCAAGCAGATCCCGCATGATTTTCAGCCCGGCGGGTCCATCCTCCGCTTCGATCACGCTGCAGCCGAGGTCACGCAGTGCCTCCGCGACGAGAGCACGGATATCCGCCTCGTCCTCCACCAACAACACCGTGGCAGCCATCAGGATCTCGGGATCCGATCGGGCTGGTTCGGCGGTGGTTTGCCCCGCCGGTCGCGGCTCGCGATAGCGGGGAAGGTAAAGCTGCGCCGTGGTGCCGCGCCCGCTTTCGGTTTGCAGGCGCACCGCGCCGTTCGATTGGTTGACGAAGCCAAACACCTGGCTCAGGCCAAGACCGGTACCTTGGCCCAGAGTCTTGGTCGTGAAGAACGGCTCGAACGCCCGCTCCAGCACGTCGGGGGCCATCCCCGTGCCGGTGTCGGTCACCGACACGCTGACGTAATCACCCGGCAAGGCATGGCTCCATCCGATGAGCTCGGCTTCCCCCAAAGACACGTGTTGCGTCGTCAGCCGCAGTTTTCCCCCGGCCGGCAACATCGCGTCGCGTGCGTTGATTGCCAGATTGAGCAGCGCATTCTCCAACTGGTTCGGGTCGCAACGGACCGGCCAGGCACCGTCCAGCAGGTGCAGTTCAACCGCGATTTCGGGGCCTACCGTCTGGCGTATCAGCCCGACCATGCCGCGGATCAGGGCGTCCAGCTCCACGCATTTCGGCGCCAGTACCTGGCGCCGCGAGAAGGCAAGCAGCCGGTGGGTCAATGCTGCCGCCCGGTCGATGCTCTGGCGTGCGGCCTCCACATATCGCTCGGCCTCCTCGGCGCGACCCTGCAGGATGCGCCGACGCATCAGTTCCACGCCGCTGGCGATGCTTTGCAGCATGTTGTTGAAGTCGTGCGCGATCCCGCCGGTGAGCTGGCCGATCGCTTCCATCTTCTGCGATTGCCGCAGCGCCTCCTCGGCCTGACGGCGTTCGGTGATATCGGCCGCCTCTGGCAAGATGGCCACGATCTGGCCCTGTTCGTCGCGAATGGGACGGATCGACAAGTCAAAGCTGCGCAGGCCCGAGGGCATCTTTACCGCGACCTCCTGGCGTACGCTCTCGCCGCTGGCCGCCACTGCCACGCTCGCCCGCACAATTTCGGACAGGCCGGGCGTGGCGCTGAACCAGGGCGTTTCCCAGAACGGTTTGCCAAGCACGTCGTCGAGCCGCGCGCCGATCACGGCGAGAGAGGTCGCATTTGTTTCGAGCAGCGTGCCGTCGATCGCCAGCAGCGCCTGCAGCTGATAGCTGGTTTCGAAGATCGCCCGCAGCCGCGCCTCATTCCTGCGCAGCTGAGCGGTGCGTTCGGTCACTTGCTGTTCCAGCATTTCGTTCAGGTTGCGCAGGCGCTCCTCGCTGGCGCGGGCTTCTGCTTCCGCCGCTCGCTCGGCCGAGATGTCGACACTGGTCCCGAACCAGCGGACGACCTGCCCGCTTTCATCCCGGACCGGCACGACGCGGGTCTGGAACTCGCGAAGGACGCCATCGGCGCCGCGCAGCGGGAAATCTATCTCGAAATACTGCCCCTCGCGAATGGAGGCTTGCCACGTCTCCAGCACCGCCGGCAATCTCGCCGGATCATGCACCGACTGCCACCCGCCCTCCTGGATCTGTTCCGGAGTCGTGCCGGTGTATTCGTACCAACGGGAATTATACCAAAAGATCCGTCCGTCGGCCTGCGCGGTCCAGATGAGCACGGGAATGTTGTTCGCCAGGGTGATAAAATGCTTCTCGCTGTCGAGCAGCGCCTGCTCGCGGCGCTCCAGCTCTGCCAGCTGCGCCCGCGCCTGGTATTGCCGGCGACGGCTGCGCAGCGCGGACTCTGCAATCGAAACGAAGCTGGCGGGGTGGAACGGCCGCTCCAGCAAGGTGACGTTGCCGAGCGTCTGCATCAACCCGAATGCGCCGGGATCGCGCTCAGGGCTGGCGCCGCGGTCCGTCAGCACGATCAGCGGCAGGTCCGACCACGGCGGTTGGGCGTCCGTCCAGGCGGCGAGCGGGTGCAAATCGGCGGTGAGAACCGCTTTCTGGGAAATCACCGCCGCCCCGGCGCCATGCTCCAGTTCGACGATCAGTTCGGTCAGGCCCGAGCAGCGTTCGGCGGTGATTCCGGCCTGGCGCAGCAGCGGCAAGATCATCTCCGCGTCGCCGCCGAGCGGCGAGAGAACCAATATCCGCTCGGCGATCCAGGACCGTTCCCGATTGGACGGCATGCTCATGGCGTCATATTGCACCAACCTGCTCGGGGCGCAACAATCCGTCCGGCTTTATTCCGCCGCCGCCACTTCGCCCGCCACCAGCCGGCCCGCGCCGCCATCGCGCCGCTCCAGCACCAGCCTTTGTTCATGGAACCCCGCCACATTGGTGCGGTGGGCAATCGACACGATCGTCGTTGCCGGCAGAAGCTGCTTCAGCACGCCGTACAGCGCGGCCTCGCCCTCCGGGTCCAGGCTCGCGGTCGCCTCGTCCAGGAACAACCAGTCGGGTTTGGCCAGCAGCACGCGCGCCACCGCCAGCCGCTGCTGCTCGCCGCCCGACAGACGCTGCGCCCAGGGCCGGTCGACATCCATCTGCGCCACCAGATCGGCCAGCCCGACCGCCTCCAGCGCTGCTGCGACCTGCTCGTGCGAATAGGCCGTCACCGGCGCCGGATAACTGACCGCATGGCGCAGATCGCCCAGCGGAATATACGGCAGCTGCGGCAGGAACAGGCATTTGCCGGCGCCGGGTCCGATGGGACGGGAGATCTGCCCGCTGCCGAATGGCCAGATGCCGGCGATGGCGCGCAGCAGCGTGGACTTGCCCGACCCCGAGCGCCCGGAAATCACCACCGAATTTCCCGGAACGAGCGTCAGATCGGCCTCGGTCAGCAGCCTGGTTCCGTCCGGCAGCTGCAAGGTCAGATCGCGCAGGGACACCTTGCCATCGGTCGCTTCGGTCACGAACAGGCCCTGCCCGGACGCCGCGCGGGCCAGGACGATCGCCTGATCGAACGTCGTCAGACGCTGCGTGGTGGCCCGCCAGCTGGCCAGCGAGCTATAGACGTCCACGAACCAGGACATCGCATCCTGCACCCGCGAGAACGCGCCGGCGGTCTGCATCAGCTCGCCCAGTTGCATCTGCCCGGCGAAATAACGCGGTGCCGCCACCACGATCGGGAAAATCGACGCCACCTGGCCATATCCGGCGGTCAGCGAGTTCAGGTACAGCGCGCGGACCATGATGGCGCGGAAATTGCCGATCACGGAGCCGAAGCGGTGCAGCAGATTGCCCTTCTCCTGCGCCTCTCCGCCATACAGCGCGATGCCCTCCATGTTCTCGCGCAACCGCACCAGCGCGTAGCGGAAATCCGCCTCCACCCGCTCCTTGCGAAAGTTCAGCCCGACCAGCGGACGCCCGACCAGATGCGTCAGCCAGGTGCCCAGGATCGCATAGGCCAGCGCCACCCAGACCATGTAGCCGGGGATGCTGACGCCAAACACCGTGATCGCGCCCGACAGCCCCCAGAGGATACCGACAAAACTTGCCAACGAAACAATGTTTGACAGCAGCCCTATCCCGAGCGAGAGCGTGTTGTCGACAAAGGATTGCAGATCGTCGGCGATGCGCTGATCGGGGTTTTCGGTGCCGGTCGGCCCGTGCTCGCCGATCTGGCCGGCGATCAACGAAATCCGGTAATAGGCGCGGTCGGAGAGCCATTCGTTCAGGAACCGCCCGGTCATCCAGCTGCGCCATCGTATCTCCAGCAACTGGGTCAGGTATCTGCGGCCGACCGCCACCAGGATATACACCGCCACCAGGCCGACAAAGCCCGGCATGAAGCCGGTGTCGTTGCTGCGCCAGCTGAACAGCAGCTGGATGAACGAGGTCCAGTCCTTGTTCTGCAGCGCGTTGTAGAATTCCCGGTGCCAGTAGCTCAGCACCACGCTCATGCCGACCAAACTTAGGTTCAGCGCGATGATGACGAGCAAAAGACCCCGCGCGCGCCATTTCTCCTCGGAGTTGTAGTACGGAACCGCGAGACGCCACGCATCCCGGAGGAACGAGCCTACTGAAGGCATGTGCGGATTATCCTATCTGCAACTAATTTAGCGGCGCGCCGGCCAGCCGGCGATCCAGTGCCGCGATCCAGGCAACCAGGCGCTGGCGGTTCACTCCCAGATCCGACGAGCCGTACAGACTGCGCGAATACAGCACCATGGAACTCTCCCCCGGCGTTACCGGACGGACCTCGGCAGCGACCACATCGGGGAAATTGAAAACGGCGCTGCGCACCACCCAGAACATCTGTCCCCGCTCGGGGTAGGCCGCCAGCGGGAACACGCCCCGCTGCCCCGCGGCAACCTCGCGCAGGGCCGCCTGCAGCACCGGGGCCGCCACCGGATACACCGGGGTGACGACATGCGGAGCCGGCTGCATGCCGGCTGGCCCCGCCAGCGCCGCGTTCGGCGTGGACGGAAATTCGATATGAGCGAAATCCATCGGCTGGGGCACCTGCACGCCGCCCGCACCGGCAAAGCCACAGGCGGGCAGCAGCAGACCGACCAACCAGGCCAGGGGATTCACCGGGCCAGGCTCCCAGTCGGCCTCATGATCGGCCTCATGGTCGGCCAGCAATCCGCAGCCGGATCACGCCCTTCACCCCGGCCGGCGCCACCCGCCGGCCCTTGCGCAGGATGTCGATCGTGCCGGCCTCAGCCAGGCGGATCGCGGCGCGGCGCACGGCGGAGGAAAGTTTCTGCCACTCCGGGTCCAGCGCGCGCGCCACCTCGCTCGGACAGATGGATTTGTCCGGGCCGCACGCCGCGGTCAGGCGCAGGATTTCGGCGTCGATACGCGGGATCAGCTGGCCAGTATCTGGGTTCATCGGACGCACATGGCCCGAAATTCTCGCCAGGACAATAGAGCGCCGGCCTGCAAATCCGTCCTTTCCGGACCAACGCTGCCTGCAAGCCGGCAAAAAATGGCACAAAACCCTGTCCCGCCGCATGCGACATCGGGCTTTCTTCGCGGCTTCGTCTCAACAAAAGTTCCATTTCTTAACGCTCCATTCACGCGGTCCTGCGCTGATCGCGGGGCGAAACCACGTTCCCCGATCGCCACGTAGTTGGATCACCGCATGCCCCCCGATCCGTTTCCGCCCGACGCGCCGGCAACCTGCGCCCTGCATCATCGCCTGTTCACCCAGTTCGGCACGCCGCTGTTCCGCCGCTCGGAAGCGGACGGCACGCCGGCGATGGTGGTCCGCCTGGGCGATCGCGACGCGGTGATCCCGCTGCGCGCGTTGCAGAACCAATACAGCATCGAGGACGACAGCCCCGATGGCCGCATGCTCGGGTTGATCGCGGAATCGCTGGACTACGTCGCCGGCCTGCGGATCGGCGAAACCCTGCCGCCGGAAGTGTGCACCGGGGAGGCGAGCTGGGCGCCCGATCCTGTCCATCTGCAAGTCGCCGCCACCCGCCTGCGCCTGCAGCTGGTGCAGTGGCTCAACGCCAATTCCGCCAACGAACAGCCCGCACTGGACGGCGCGGCGCTGCTGGCAGCGGGCGACGACCCGCAGCTGCGCCACCAGGTGCAGGCGGCGTTCGTCCAGACGGCGCTGGCGCTGGGTTTGCCGGGGCCCACCGACGTGGTGGCCCGGGTCGAGGATTTAGCCCGCGAGCTGGCCTATATCGAAGCCTTGCGCGACCGGCTGCTGCGCCGGGTCCGCTCGGTGACGGTCAAACTCGAGCCCGGCAAGCTCGAGCCCGGCAAGCTCGATCCCGGCAGGCTCGATCCCGGCACCGCCAGCCTGCGCGGCAGCCCAGGGCGGCTGGAAACCCTGACCCAGGTGCGCCGCCTCTCCGCCACGGGGCTGAAACAGATCGCCAAGCGGTTCGACGAATTGGACGCGCAAACCGGCGAAGTGATGTCGGCGCTGCGCAACACCGACAGCCAGCGCATCTTCATCCGCTCCAACCGCGACTGGCTGTACCGCAACCAGCGCGCCTGGGACCCGCTGCTGGCCGACTGGGACCCGGTCGTCGGCATGCTCGATGACGGTTTCTGGCCACTGCTGAACCGCAGCTACAAGTTCCTCGCCCCCCGCTTCATGGCGGTGACCGAGTGGAACCTGACCCGCCAGCGCCCGCGCAAGAAACACCCGAGCCATGCACAGATGGTCTGGTGATCCGCAATTGACCGGAACGCCGCGCGCGCGTTTCATGCGCGGATGCAACCACCCAGCACCGCGACGGGCTTTCACCACATCGCCCTGCGCGCCACCGATTTCGACCGCACGATGCAATTCTACACCGAGGGGCTTGGTTTCACGCTGCGCCATGAATTCGCCATCCCCGGCCGCATCGACCGCGCCGCCTTCCTCGACGCCGGCGACGGCCGCTATATCGAGGTGTTCGGCCAGGGCTCCGACGTGCAGTCCGAAGGCCGCCGCCGCGAGCCGAACGAGGCCCGGACCGAGGGCGCGCTGCTGCATTTCTGCCTGCGCGTGGCCGACACCGACGCCGCCTACGCCCGCGCCCTGGCCGCCGGCGCCGAGCCGCGCGTGGCGCCCCGCATTGCCGTGCTCGGCCAGAACCCGCTGATCGAAGTCCGCATCGCCTTCGTGACCGGCCCCGACGGCGAGGTCATCGAGTTCATGCAGAGCGAGCAGATTTAGCGCCCTCGCCAGGGATCGGCTTCAAGCAGCACCAGGTGTTGCGGGTTTATCAGGGCATGACGGTTCTTACGCTTGATCTTCTTGCCAGCGTCGTAACGGCGCGGGTCAATCGACGCCTCGCTTTTTCCGCGCTCTTGACGCCCTGCAATGGACGGCAGCTGGCGGCGGCGCCAGCTTCATGGGGATGGTTCATCACACCGATCGGGTGCGCGAATGGGCCTGCGATCGTCAGTCCTCCATCGGCCGTCTGGATAAGGCGCCGGACGAAGCCCAGGCGAAGGGTTGGAGCGTCGTCGACATGAAGAACGACTGGAAGATCATTTTCCCGTTCGGGAGCAAGTAAACGCGCATCCTGTTCGGAGCCTCCCGTTTTTCTAAATGTCCCTCCGAAAACACCTTGAGGTGCAGCAGGTCCAAAGCTTATACCGACCGGCGAAATGGCTGACCCACGTACGCCCGTCATGGTCGGCCCTGTGCCGGCCATCCACGGCTTACCGGCCTGCCGAGAAAGCCGTGGATGCCTGGGACAAGCCCAGGCAT
>JAYTXR010000293.1:0-3251 GCA_043742865.1 Acetobacteraceae bacterium | reverse complement strand
CAATTGGGTAAGGAAGTAAGGCCAGGGGCGCTGCCCCTGAACCCCGCTAAGGGCAAGCCCTTAGAACCCCATACTTTTAGTTGAGGGAGCAAGGAGGCCGTCCAGGACCTCGCCGGGTCCCAAAGGTCAATCAGAGAGGGCAGCGCCCCCTGGCCTTACTTCCTTCACCAATTGGCCAGTTGCGGCGGCGCGAGGGCATGTCTATTATGACCTCTTGTGGTCACAGGAGGCTCGTATGCGGACCATCCAGTTACGCGACGCGAAGGCAAATTTTTCTGCCCTCATCGAGGCCGCGGAGCGAGGCGAGGCCAGCATCATCACCAAACATGGGCGTCCCGCCGCGGTGCTGATGCCGATGGCACAGGCCGAAAAATTCTATGCAACCCAGCGGCCAAGCCTCGCCGACTACCTGCTCAACGCACCGGAACGGCTTGCCTACGATCGCGACCAGACGCCGCTCCCGGCTGCCGAATTTTGATGCCGGGCTACCTGCTCGATACCAGCGTCATTTCCGCTTTCGCCCCTGGAAAGCCGCCCGTCACCCAGGATGTTGGCGAGTGGCTTCTCGGCAAGACGCACGAAATATTCCTGCCCTCGGTCGCGATCGCGGAGATCGAGCAGGGGATCTGCAAGCTTCACCGCAACGGCGGCGTCCATCGGGCTGCGGCCTTATCTCGATGGCTTACCGACATCTTGCGCGACTACGGCCCGCGCATCCTGCCTTTGGATGCGCGGGCCGCGCGCTTGGCGGGACAACTCGCCGACCGGGCAATAGCCAAGGGACAACATCCCGGCTTCGCCGACATCGCGATTGCCGCGATCGCCGACCAGGGCAAGTTGGTCATCCTTACGCGGAACATCCGGCACTTTGCGGCTCTAGGGGTGGCCCATTTTGACCCTTTCGATCCCGCTACTTTAGTCTAGGGCACGCCGCGCAGGACGGCGCCTAATCCGAGGCACAGACACACCACTCCGATCGCCAGTACAAGGGCAAGAATCGCCGAGCGAGGATCGGGGGTCGGGGTATTGGTGGGATTACGTAACAACGTCAACAGGTCCGACGCAATAATTGGCTGGCGTCCGGGCCGGCGGCGATCTTCGTCGGCAATAGCCGGCGGACGCAGGCCGATTATCGGCGGTTCGATCGGGGGAGCTTCGAGAACATCGTGACGACGGGACATGATCGGGCTTCGCCTACTCGTCGAAAGGCCATCCATGGGGTGTATTCGGCTGGCGTCTCGTTTTAGTCGACTAGGATTAATGAACCGTGAAACAGCGGGCCGCGTTGGCGGGGTCCGGAAAAAACCGGCCGCGCCCCGGTCAGGACCGATACGACCCGTTGATGTCGATGTAGCCATGCGTCAGGTCGCAGGTCCAGGCGGTCGCTTTGCCGCGGCCGAGGCCGAGATCGATGGCGATCGCCACCTCGTTGCCCTTCATGTGGGCGACCACCGGGGTTTCGTCGTAATCCGGCACCACCGCGCCGTCCTTTGCCATCCAGACGCCGCCGACGCCGACCGACAGGCGGTCGCGGTCGGCCGGCTCGCCGGCCTTGCCGACCGCCATGACGATGCGGCCCCAATTGGCGTCCTCGCCGGCGATGGCGGTTTTGACCAAGGGCGAGTTGGCAACGGCCATGGCGATCCGCTTCGCCGATTTTGCGGTCGTTGCGCCGGTGACATCGATGCGGATCAGTTTCTGCGCGCCCTCGCCGTCGCGGATCACCTGCAGCGCCAGATCGAGCAGCACCTCGTCCAGCGCGCGGGCGAAATCCTTCAGCAGGCGGTTGCGCGCGTTGTTGCCATCACCGGAGGGTATGGGCGGGTGCCTGGCCTGGCCGGTGGCGAACAGCAGCACGGTGTCGGAGGTGGAGGTGTCGCTGTCCACGGTGGTGCAGTTGAAGCTGCGGTCGGTGCCGCGGCGCAGCAGGGTCTGCATCGCATCGGCCGGCAGCTTGGCGTCGGTGAACAGGAAGCACAGCATCGTCGCCATGTCCGGCGCGATCATGCCAGACCCCTTGGCGATGCCGCTGATCCGCACGACGGTCTCGCCGATCTGTGCCGTGCGGGTGGCGCCCTTGGGGAAGGTGTCGGTGGTCATGATGCCGCGGGCGGCGTCTTCCCAGGCAGCCTCATTCAGGCTGGCCTGCAGGCCGGGCAAGGCAGCGACCAGCTTTTCGTGCGCCATCACCTCGCCGATCACGCCGGTGGAGGCCAGGAACACTTGCTTGGTCGGGCACCCCAGCAGCTTGGCGGCGGCTTGCGCCGTGGCGGTGCAGGCCAGCGCGCCGGCCCGCCCGGTGAACACGTTGGCGTTGCCGGCATTGACCACCATTGCGCGGGCCTTGCCGCCCTTCAGCGCCGCGCGGCACCAGTCGATCGGCGCGCCCGGGCATTTGTTGGAGGTGAACACGCCGGCGACCGTGGTGCCGGCGGCGAGTTCGGCCAGCACCACATCGGTGCGGCCCTGATAGCGGATACCGGCGGCGGCGGCCGACAGCCGGACCCCGGCCAGCGGTGGCAGCGCGGGCAGCACGACCGCGAGCGGGGAGACCGGAGTGGCCATGTCGGATGTCTCGCTTACGGCTTTTTCGCCGGTGGGGGAGCCGCCGTCGGGGGAGAGATCGATGGGGGAGAGATCGATGGGGGAGCGGCCGCCGGGGGAGTAATCGCTGGGGGCGGGGGAGGCGTTGCGGTGTCGGTCACTTTCACCACCGAGCCGTCCGCATTGAATTTCTCCAGCTTCACCTCGGCCCGGGCCTTGGCGATCACGGCGGTCACCCCCTCCTGGATCATCTTCTGGCGCAATTCGTCATGGGTCTGCTCGAAGCTCGGCGGCGGCGCGGTGCGGCGTTCCTCCAGCTTGATCACGTGCCAGCCGAACTGCGTATGCACCGGCACCGAGGAGATTTCGCCGGGCTTCATGGCAAAGGCCGCGGTGGCGAATTCCGGCACCATCTCGCCCTGGCGGAAGAAGCCGAGATCGCCGCCCTGGGCGGCGCCGCCGGGATCGGTGCTGTACTTCTTGGCCAAGGCGGCAAAATCGGCGCCTTTCTTCAGTTCGGCGACCACCTTCTTCGCCTCGGCCTCGTCGGCGAGCAGGATGTGGCGCGCATGCACCTCCTCCTCGCCCGGTTTGCCGGCGATGTCGCGGTCGTAGCGGGCGCGCACCGCCGCCTCGGTCAGGCTCGGTCCGACCTCGCGGCCGATCAGCGCCGATTGTAGCGCCCGGTCGGATGCGTCGGTCATTTG
>JAYTXR010000292.1:0-9409 GCA_043742865.1 Acetobacteraceae bacterium | reverse complement strand
GTCTGGGTTGAGCGGGGACCTTGCAATGATCCGAAAGCAATGAGCGGCCCCGCATGAGCGGCCTGGTGCATGTCATCGGCGGCGGGCTGGCGGGGCTGTCGGCCGCGGTCGTGCTGACAGCTTCCGGCCGCGCGGTGACCGTGCACGAGGCGGGTCCGGCCGCGGGCGGGCGCTGCCGGTCCTATCTGGACCGGGAATTGGGAATTCGCGTCGATAACGGCAACCATATGCTGTTGTCGGGCAATACCGACACGATGGCGTTCGTGGACCAGATAGGCTCACGCGGCTCCCTGGGTGGACCTGGCAAGCCGCATTTCCCGTTCATGGATCTGGCCACTGGGGCGCGCTGGACCGTGCGGCCGAACCGCGGGCGCATTCCCTCCTGGATCTTCCGCCGCGCGCGCCGGGTGCCCGGCACCATTGCGACCGATTATCTGCGGCTGTTGAGCCTGCCCCGCATCGCCGACGACCGCACCGTGGCGGATTTCCTGCACCAGGGGCCGCTATACACGCGGCTGATCGAGCCGCTGGCGATCGCGGCACTGAACACCGGGCCGGAGCACGGGCTGGCACGGCTGCTGGGCGCGGTGGTGCGCGAAACCTTGCTCCGGGGCGGCGGCGCCTGCATTCCGCTGCTGCCGCTGCAGGGTTGGTCGGAAACGCTGATCGATCCGGCGCTGGCCTGGCTGGAGATGCATGGCGCGGAAATCCGGCTCGGCCGGCGTATTGCCGGCCTCGACATCGACGCGGGCCGGGTTGCGGCGCTGCGCACACCGGAAGGCGTCATCGCGGTCGGACCGGCGGACGACATCGTGCTGGCCGTCCCCCCGTGGGTAGCCGCCGATCTGCTGCCCGGCCTGACCACGCCCGACGCGTTCGAGGCGATCGTTAACCTGCATTACCGCACCGACGCGACTGCCGAGGCCACCGCCGTGGCAGCCACTGGCGGGGCCGGCTTCCTCGGCCTGATCGGCGGCATGGCACAATGGGTTTTCGTCAAGCCGGGCCATGTCTCGGTCACCATCAGCGCCGCCGGCGCCATCGCCGACAAACCGGCGGAGGCGCTCGCCGCCGCCATCTGGCCGGATGTCCGCGCTGCGCTGCGATTGGCCGAGCCGATGCCGGCATGGCGCGCTGTTAAGGAAAAACGTGCCACCTTCTCTGCCACCGCAGCGCAGGAGCGGCGTCGTCCGCCGGCGCGGATCGGCCTGTCCAACCTGGTGCTGGCCGGCGACTGGACCGCGACAGGCTTGCCCGCAACGATCGAAGGTGCCATCAGGTCCGGTCGGAGTGCGGTGCAGCAAATGCGCACCGCCTGATCAGCAAACCGGTGGCATGCCCTACGACAACGCCTCTTCTGGCCTCCATCCTGACGACGAGCAGCTCGTCGCCGCGGTTTCGCGTGCCGGCGCCGCCCTAAGCGGGCGTCAGCTCGCGGACGGGCACTGGGTGTTCGAACTCGAGGCGGATGCCACCATTCCGGCTGAATATGTGTTACTGGAACATTATCTGGACCGGATCGATCCCGAATTGCAGGCCAAGATCGGCGTTTATCTGCGGGGGATCCAGGGTTCGCATGGCGGCTGGCCGCTATTTCACGACGGCGCATTCAACCTTTCGGCCAGCGTGAAGGCCTATTTCGCGCTGAAAGCGATCGGCGATCACCCGGACGCTGCGCACATGGCGCGCGCGCGCGCCGCGATCCTGGCGGCCGGCGGGGCGGAGCGCAGCAATGTCTTCACCCGCATCCAGCTGGCGCTGTTTGGCCAGCTGCCCTGGCGCGCGGTGCCGGTGATGCCGGTGGAAATCATGCAGCTGCCGCGCTGGTTTCCGTTCCATCTGTCGAAAATCAGCTATTGGTCGCGCACCGTCATCGTGCCGCTGCTGGTGCTGATGGCGCTGAAGCCGCAGGCCCGCAATCCAGGCGGTATCGGCATCGCGGAGTTGTTCCGCACCCCGCCGGGGGAGGTGCGCGACTGGATCCGAGGGCCCTACCGCTCCGCCTGGGGCCGGTTCTTCAAGGTCGTCGATACGCTGCTGCGCCGGGTCGAACCCGGCTTTCCCCGCGCGGTCCGCCGCAATGCGTTGCGAAAAGCAGAAAGCTTCGTCATCGAGCGGCTGAACGGCCAGGACGGACTCGGCGCGATCTACCCGGCGATGGCCAATTCGGTGATGATGTTCGACGCGTTGGGATATCCGCCGGCCCATCCGCACGCCGCCATCGCCTGGGCTTCGGTGCGCAAGCTGCTGATGATCGGGCCGGACAGCGCCTATTGCCAGCCCTGCTTTTCCCCGGTGTGGGACACCAGCCTGGCTGGCTTGGCAATGGCCGAGGCCGGGTTCATTCCCGAAGGCGGCGCGCATTCCGCCGGGGTCGATGCCGCCAGCGCCTGGCTGCGCGGGCGGCAGATCAACGATGTAGTCGGGGACTGGGCAGTGCGACGGCCCAACCTGGCACCCGGCGGCTGGGCATTCCAGTACAACAACCCCCATTACCCCGACGTCGATGACACCGCCGCGGTCGGCCTGCTGCTGTCACGCAACGGCGGTCCCGAAAACGCCGAAGCGATCCGCCGGGCGCGGGACTGGATCCTCGGCATGCAATCGGGCGGCGGGGACGCCAGCAACGGCGGCTGGGGCGCGTTCGAGCCGGAGAACACGCATGCCTATCTGAACCACATCCCGTTTGCTGATCACGGTGCGTTGCTCGATCCCCCGACGGCGGACGTCACCGCCCGCTGCGTGTCGTTCCTGGCCCAGATCGGCATGGCCCCGGACGAGCCGGCTCAGGTCGGCGCCATCGCCTATCTGCGGCGCGAGCAGAAGCCGGATGGCAGCTGGTTCGGCCGCTGGGGCACCAATTATCTGTATGGCACCTGGTCGGTGCTGTGCGCGCTGAACGCTGCCGGCCTGGCGCATGAGGACCCGGCGATGCGCCGCGCGGTGGCCTGGCTGCTGTCGGTGCAGCGCGAGGACGGCGGCTGGGGCGAGGACGAGGAGAGCTACGCGAATGCCGCCCCCGGACGCTACAACGCGAGCACTCCCAGCCAGACCGCCTGGGCGCTGCTCGGGCTGATGGCGGCGGGGGAGGTGGCCCATCCCGCGGTGGCCCGCGGCGTCGCCTGGCTGATGAGCACCCAGCGGAGCGACGGCGAATGGGATGAGCTGCCCTATACCGCGGTTGGTTTCCCGCGGGTGTTCTACCTTCGCTATCACGGCTACCGGCTGTTCTTCCCGCTGATGGCGATGGCCCGCTACCGCAACCTGCGCCGGGCCAACACCCCCCGGGTGGAATTTGGATTCTAGCGCCCTCGGCGTGGTGGTCGGGTTGCGGGCGGAAGCGCGCATCGCCCGACGGCTCGGCTTTCGGGTCGGGGTGGGCGGGGGCACGCACGCGGGGGCAGAAGCGGCGGCGCGGCG
This sequence comes from Acetobacteraceae bacterium, assembly GCA_043742865.1. Taxonomy (GTDB): domain Bacteria; phylum Pseudomonadota; class Alphaproteobacteria; order Acetobacterales; family Acetobacteraceae; genus PALSA-911. Next base: position 5,989 of record JAYTXR010000292.1, on the reverse strand, counting down.
GCTGGTCGCCGAGGGCGCTCTGGCGCTGGTCAGCTTCGGCCTGTCCGGCGGGCTGCAACCGCCGCTGCGGCATGGCAAGATCCTGATCCCCCGCGAGATCCTGCTGTGGTCCGGCGAACGCTACGCCACCGATCCGGCATTGTCGCTCTGGCTGGGCGGGGTCACGCCGCACGCGGTCCTGGGCGGCGATAAGGTCGTCGGGGAAATTCGGGCCAAGAATTTGTTGTGGAAGCTGACCGGCGCCGCCGCGGTGGATCTGGAAAGCGGCGCCGTCGCCAAGGTTGCCGCTGAATTCGGTCTGCCCTGCGCGGCCTTGCGGGTCATCTGCGACCCCGCAGGGCGGCGTTTGCCGCGCGCCGCCCTGGCGGCGCTGGACCATGCCGGGAAAATCGCCGTATGGCAGGTGCTGCGCGCGTTGGCCGTCAACCCGTTGCAGCTGCGCGGCCTGCTCCGCCTGGCAGCCGACGCGTTCATCGCCCGGCGGGCGCTGATCCGCCATGTGCGGGCACTGAGGAAGACCCGGAAGTCAGCCGGCGAAGCGGACCAGACGGCCGGACGGAACCCCTAGCACCTCGTCATCACGCATGACCGCGCGGCCGCGAATGATGGTGGCGACCGGCCATCCGGTGATATCCATGCCCGCGAACGGGGTCCAGCCGCAGGGCGAGACGATCCACGATTCCTCGATCCGGTGCTGCTTCTGCATGTCAACCAGGGTGAAATCCGCGTCATAGCCGGCGGCCAGCCGTCCCTTGCCGAGCGCGCCATACACCCGCGCCGGACCTGCACACATCAGATCCACCAGGCGGTTCAGCGACAGCCGGCCGGCGTTGACGTGGTTCAGCATGATCGGCACCAGCGTCTGGACCCCCGTCAGTCCGGCCGCGCATTCGGGCCAGGGCAATTCCTTCTTCGCCCGCGGATGCGGGGCGTGGTCGGAGCCAACGGTATCGACAGTGCCATTGCGGATCGCCGCCCACCCCGCGTTCAGGTGACGCTGGCCGCGGATCGGCGGGTTCATCACGCCATAGCCGCGCAGCCGATCATAGACGTCCGGCGCCACCTGGGTCAGATGGTTGACCAGCACTTCCACAGTGGCGATGTCGCGGTAATCACGCAGATAGTCCAGCTCCTCGGCGGTCGAGACATGCAGGATATGCGCCGGGCGGGCGGTTTTCGTGGCCAAAGCCATCAGCCGACGGGTGCCGAGGAAGGCCGCTTCCTCGTCGCGCCAGACCATGTGGTTCGAATACGGATCGCCGGATTTGAACATCCCCTTGCGCGCCTGCAGCCGGTATTCGTCCTCGGAATGATAGGCGATGCGCCGGCGGCCGGAGCGCATGATTTTTTCCAGGTTCTCGTCATCCTCGACCATCAGGTCGCCGGTGGAGCTGCCGGCGAAGATTTTTATGCCGCACACGCCACGGCCGAGTTCGAGGCCGGCAATGTCGGTAATATTCGTCTTGGTGCCGCCGACATACAGGCCCATATCGCACCACGCGACCTGTTCCACATAGGCCTGCTTCCAGGCCAGTTTTTCCGCATCGACGATGGACGGGCTGGTGTTCGGCATATCGAACACCGAAGTCAGCCCGCCCAGAATGGCGCCCCGGGTGCCGGTGGGAATGGTTTCCACCGCAGCGTCGCCGGGATCGCGCAGATGCACATGCGGGTCGATCAGCCCCGGCAGCACATGCAGCCCGGTGGCGTCGATGGATTGTTCGGATGTCGCATCGCCGGTGACGCCGATGGCGGCGATGCGCCCGTCGCGGACGCCGACATCGGCGGCTTCCATGCCCCAGGGCAGGACGCAAATGCCGTTGCGAATCAGCAGATCGAAACGGATCGCCATGGCGAGATTCCCTTTATGAAGTCCAGGGCTCGGCCCTGGTGGGTCTGGGCAAAGCCCAGCCTTGCTTACTTTGCCGATAAAGTCTCGAACACATCCCCCGCCGGGGCCAAACCCTGAATATGCGTCCGGTGCCACAGCGCGTAGAACAGCAATTCCCATGCCGTAAAGCCATGCCGCCAGCGATGGATGTTGCGGAACAGGTCGCGCACCTTGTCCGGATGGGCGATCTCCCGCACGCCTTCCTGCGCCGCAACCAACGGACCGAGGCGTGCGCCCTGACCCTTGATCCAGGTGCCGATCGGCACGGTAAAACCCTGTTTCGGCGCGAACGGCCGGGCAATCGGCAGATGCTTCTCCAGCCATTTCCGCAGCAGATATTTGCCGGTGGTGCCGCGGAATTTCAGATTGTCGGGCAGCAGAAACGAGGCCGCCGCCACGCCCGGATCGAGAAAAGGCGTCCGTCCCTCGACCGCGTGCGCCATCAGGCAGCGATCCATCTTCAGCAACAGATCGTTGGGCAGCCAGTCATCGATATCCACCGCCTGCGCCGCCTGCAGCCGCGACCGGCCGCCCTCGCCGGCCTGGGCCGCATCGCCGGCCCCTCCGCCAGCTTGGGCTTCGGACGCGGCGATGCCGTCGCGCCAGCCGCTCGGCCTCTCGCGCAGCACGTCCACGCGGTCGAAATTGCCGCGTGTGCGCATGGCCCGACCGCCCAGCCACCACGGTTTCATCGCCTTGGCGTAGCGCGAATAGCCGCCGAACAGTTCGTCGCCGCCCTCGCCGGACAGCACCACCTTCACATCCTGGCGGGCGCGCCGGGCCAGGAACCAGGTGGGGATGATCGCGTAATCCATCGCCGGATCATCCATGCAGGCGACGATTTCCGGCAGATGCTGCCAGACCATGGCCTCGTTCACCTCGATCGTCTCGTGATGCGCCCCCAGCGCGCGGGCGACGATCGCGGCCTGTTCACGTTCGTCGGCGACGCCCTTGGCGCCCTTCGGCGTGTCGAAACCGGCGGTAAAGGCCAGCACCGGCTGGCTGTTCAGCCGCGCCATCAGCGCCAGCAGCGTCGAACTGTCGATGCCGCCGGACAGGAACATGCCGTACGGCACGTCGCTGCGCTGGTGCAAATCCACGCTTTCCTCCAGCGCCCGGTCCAGCCGGGCCAGTGCTGCGTCCTCGCCGATGGTTTCCGGCGGGCCGGCGGGAAGGGCTGCGCGGCGGCGGCGGTCGATGATCTTGCCGTCCGCGCAGGTCAGCGTCTCGCCCGGCAGCAGCCGCTTGATGCCCTCGAAAATCGTCTCCCGCCCGGTGGTGAACTGCAGCTGCAGCAGCTCATCGCGGCTCTGCGGCCGCACCCGGCGCTCGACCAGTCCGGCCTCCAGCAACGCCCGAGGCTCGGAAGCGAAGGCCAGCCCGCCTTTGATATCGGCGATATACAGCGGCTTGATGCCGAACGGATCGCGCGTCAGCGTGACCGTGCGCGCAGCCCGCTCATGGATGGCGATCGCATACATGCCGCGCAACTGGTCGGCGTAGCCCGCCCCCTCGCGCATCCACAGATGCAGCGGCGGCTCGCAATCGCTGTTGGACGAGAAGTTCACGCCCATCAGGCCGGCCCGCAATTCGCGGTAATTATAGACCTCGCCATTGCCGACCAGGGCAGCGGAACCGGCATAGAGCGGCTGGTCACCGGTGGCGAGGTCAATGATGGACAGCCGGTTATGCATCAGCGCGACCCGGCCGACCACGGTGTGGCCGGACCCATCGGGGCCGCGATGGGCCAGCGAGCGGGTGAAGCTGTCGAGCGTAGTGGCGTCGGGCGGGGGAGAACCCGGCGCCAGGATCAGGCCGGCAATGCCGCACATCAGGGCTTCTCCACGGTGGCAAGGAAATGGCGCCAGCGCGCCAGAACGGGGGCGGCGGCGAAATCGGAGTCAAACCGCGCCCGCCCGGCATCGGCGATCCGCGTGGCCTTTTGCCGGTCGGCAAGCAAAGCGGCAACGGCGGAGGCAAGGGCTGCGGGGTCTTCGAGGGGGACGAGTATGCCATCCACGTCCGGCACGATCAGTTCCTTCGGCCCGGCGGCGGCGGCGGCGACAACCGGGCGGCGGGCGGCGAACGCTTCCAGCACCACATTGCCGAGCGGCTCGTGGCGGGAGGGACAGACCAGGATGTCGGCGCTGGCGAGCAGGGCCGCGGTGTCGCTCCGCCAGCCCGGTAGATGCAGCCGGTCGGCGACATTTTCGCGCCGGGCCAGGTCTTCCAGCGCTTTGCGCTCCGGTCCTTCCCCGGCGATCAGCGCATGCACGCCGGGCAGCCTGGGCAAAGCCCGGATCAGCACATCGAAGGCCTTGTTGGGATGCAGCCGCCCGAGCGCCAGCAGCAGTCTGGCATCGGCGGGGATGGCGAATGCCGCACGGACCCCGGTGGCGGCTGCGGCGCCCAAATCGGGGGCGAAATTCGGCAGATAATGCACCCGATCGGCCGGCCAGCCCTGGGCCGCGATCCAATCGACGATGCCACGGGTGTTGCCGATCAGATGATCGCAACGCCGATAATAATCCAGATCGTAATAGCCGCCGAGCCGGCCAGCCAGCACCCATGGGCCCTGGGGCGTGAAACGCGCGGCCCGGTTCATCCAGGCGATGGCGACCCGGGGGCCGAATTCCTTCAGCGCCCGCGTCAGCTTAAGCCCGGTGAACAGATCGAGCGGGCCGCCAAAGCCGAGTTGCACCGGACGCAGCCCGACGCCCGCCAGCCGCGCGGCCCGCGCGCCGTTGCGGCGGATCACCGGCAGCATTGTATCGCCGGCTTGGTGCAGCGCGATGGTCAGCCGCTCGAAGAACAGTTCGGCACCGCCGGCAGCGGAGCCGGCCATGATCTGCGCCACTTTCACCGCGGGAAAGATCGGCACAGCGGCAAAACCCAGCAAAGCAGGAAAAATCGGCCAGCGGCCTGTCGGGGTGCGGGAAAACGGGGTGCGGTCATGCAGGGCGGCTGTCTAGCACTTCTTGTCCGAACATGCGCCAGGGTCCTATTGGTATCGCATGACCCATTTTACCGAGCTGCCATCCCGAGGCGTCATCGAAATTGCCGGGGAGGACCGGGTGGCCTTCCTGCAGGGGCTAGTGTCCAACGACGTGCAGCTTGTAGCGCCTGGCTGCGCGGTTTGGGCGGCGATGCTGACGCCGCAGGGCAAGTACCTGGCCGATTTCTTTATCCTCACGGACGGAAATGTCCTGCTTCTGGATTGCGAGCGGGCGCAAATCCCGATGCTGGCAGCCAAGCTGTCGCGGTTTCGGCTGCGTTCCCAGGTCACGGTCACCGCGCAGGACGGTCTGCATGTCGGCGCGGGTTGGGGCGCCAAGGCGCCGCCAGCCGCGATCGTCGCCCCCGACCCGCGTCTGGCCGATGCCGGCTGGCGGCTTATCTCGGCCACAAGGCTGGACGGCAATGCCACCCCGGAGGATTGGGACCGTCACCGCCTGGCCCTGGGCCTGCCGGACGGTACGCGCGACCTGGAGGTAGACAAGACCCTGCTGCTGGAAGCCGGATTTGACGAGCTGAACGGCCTGTCCTGGACCAAGGGCTGCTACCTGGGCCAGGAACTGACCGCGCGCACCAAATACCGCGGCCTGCTGAAGCGCCGCCTGGTCCCGGTTTCGGCGGACGGTGACCTGCCGGCACCGGGAACGCCGGTGCTGCGCGACGGAACCGAAATCGGCACCATGCGGTCGGGACGCGACGGCGTCGGGCTGGCGGTGCTGCGGCTGGACGCGATCGGGACGAAGCTGTCCGCCTCCGGCGTCACGTTGACGGCGCGGATGGCGGACTGGGCGAAGCTGGCTGAACCCGCCAGGGGGTAAAGCGGAACCTTCCCTTGACCGGCGGCATCCGCCAAGGCAGATGCCGGGCTCCGGAGTTACCAGAAGGAAGCTGCATGTCCGAAACCCGACAAGACCGCCCGCGCTGGCGGCCGTTTCGGCTGGCGGTGGGTGCCCTCGCCGCCATCCTGGCCGCCCCGGCCCAGGCCCAAAGCCCGCTTGCTCAGGGGGCTGCCCAATCCTCACCGTCCGATCCCGTTCCGGCGGCCCCGTCGCCCGACCCCGATCTGTTCAGCCGCGAAAAGCT
>JAYTXR010000291.1:0-23711 GCA_043742865.1 Acetobacteraceae bacterium | reverse complement strand
AAAGTCGCGTGGAACTGGTTGATCGCGGACCCCCAGCGCATCCGCTCAATCGGAAACCGCGAGTGGGCAGAGGTCAATGTCTAGGACGGTTGGTATAAGATGGGCTAGCGCCCCAGCGCCGCGTCGAGCGTTTCGGTCAGCTGGCTGTTGCGGAACGGCTTGTGCAGCAGCGGCTCCAGCGGGACTTCGCTGGCGGTTCCTTCAACCAGCTGCTCCGGGTTGGCGTAGCCGGACATGAACACGACCGGCAGGGAGGGCCGTATCCGCAGCGCTTCGCGCGCCAGCGACGGGCCGCTCATCATCGGCATCGCGACATCGGTCAGCAGCAGGTCGATCCCCGGGTGGCCGCGCAGCAATTCCAGCGCTTCGGGTCCCCCGGCGGCGACGTGGACCGTGAAGCCCAGGCCGCTCAGCAATTCGGCGACGGTGTGGCGGACCGCCGCGTCGTCATCGACTACGAGGATCGTGGCCTGCGCGCCTCCCGTGAGGACGACCGGCGGGGTGCGGGGCGCGGCTGGCGGTCTGGTTGGCGCGTCGGCGAACGCGCGGGGCAGGTAGACGCACACATGGGTGCCGGCGTTCGGCGCACTCTCGATCCGCACGCCGCCGCCGAGCTGCTGAACGGTGCCAAGGACCTGCGACAGCCCGAGACCGGAGCCCGCGCCGGGCGGTTTGGTGGTGAAGAACGGTTCGAACACTTTGGCCAGCACTTCTGGCGGCATGCCATGGCCGGCGTCGCGGATCGTGATGGCGACATAATCGCCCGGACCGGGTTCGCCCATCCCGCGTGAAGTCGCGCGGTCGAGCGGGCCGAGGGTGACGTTCGCGGTCTCGATTGTGACCGCGCCGCCGGCCGGCATCGCGTCGCGGGCGTTGATCGCGAGGTTGAGGATAACCAGCTCGATCTGGGTGGGGTCGACCATCGCCGGCCACAGCGCCGGGTGCAGGCGTTGGTTGATGCCGATATGGTCGAGCGCGCTGCGCAGCAGCCCGTCCATGCCGGTGATCACCTCGTTGAGGTCCACTGGGCGCGCCAGCAGCGGCTGGCGGCGGGCGAAGGCGAGCAACTGGCCGGTTAAAGTGGCCCCCCGCTCGGCCGCGGTCCGCATCGCCGACAGCTGACGGGAGGTCGGTGCGTCGGGCTGGCGGCGTTCCAGCAGCTCGATGTTGCCGAGCAGGATGGTCAGCAGGTTGTTGAAATCATGCGCCACGCCGCCGGTAAGCTGGCCGACCGCCTCGATCCGATGGGCCTGGTTCAGCGCCGCCTCGGCGCGCTGGCGCTCGGCGATCTGCTCGCGCAGATCGAGATTGGCGCGCTCCGCCGCCTCCTTGGCGTTGGCGTATTCGACCACCAGCCGCTCGCCTTCGCGCGAGCGGCGGGCCAGCAGCAGCAGCAGGCCGCCGGTGCTGAACGCCGCCGCGGCGGCGGCGAGGATGAAGATCAGCGTCTGCCGGCGCCATCCGGCGAGCATCTGCTCGACATCGACCGAGATGTTAACCGCGAGCGGGAATGCGCGCAGCGCCCGGATGGCCACCAGGCGCAGCGAGCCATCTACCGGGGAAATCATCAGGATCGACCCGAACAGGGCTTTTGACAGCACATCGCGGAACGGCGGCAGGTTGGCGAAGCTGGTGCCGACGGCCGCATCGGCGGCGGGAAAGCGCGTCAGAACCGTGCCGTCGCGATGGTGCAGCACGATGCTGCCGCTGTCGTCGAGTTCCACCGCACGGAAGAAATCCTGGAAATAGGCCAGGTTCAGCAAAGCGATTGCGATGCCCTCGAAGCGGCCATCCGGCCCATTGAAGCGCCGGGTCAGCAGCACGGTCCAGGCGCGGTCGGCCAGGCGCACCGGCTGGCTGATGCGCAGGCCGGTCGGGGTATTGCCGGTTTGGGCATTGGCTTGATGGAACAGGACCGCCTGGCGGACCGCCTCGTCGAGAGCTGCCGTCGCGTCCGGCCTGGAGGAAACGATCACCTCGCCGGAGGCATTGGTCAGCGCCACCGCGATCAGCTGGCGTACCCCGTCGGCACGGCGGCGCAGCGTCGCTTCGAGCGAAGCCGTGTCGGTCGGCGGCGTGGCGCGCGCGGTTTGCAGCGTCTCGATGGCGTTGCGCAGGATGAAATCCACCGTTTCCACCGCGCGCCCGGTCTGCTCGGCGAACACCATGTCCAGCCGGGTCAGTTGGCGGTCGGCATCGGCCATCACCGCGGCGCGCAGGTTCAGCAGCTGCTGTGTGGTCACCGCCGTGATCAACAGCAGCACGGCCACCGCCAGCACGGTCAGCCCTCGGCTGACCGTGAAGCTGTGCGAGGCCGCGGCGATGCGGCGCCGTATCTGCGACACATACCTCATCGGCGCCCGATCATTCCCGATCTGTAGAGCAGACGACCGTAGCCTGCGAGGTGACGGCCCGCCAGCCAACGGTCCTAACCTGCGGTCTCACCCCCAAACCGCTCCATCACCGCCCGCCGGCGAATTTTCAGCGTCGGTGTCAGCAGCCCGTTGGCCAGCGTGAACGCCTCCACCACCACATGACGGCGCACCCGCTCGGTTACCGACAGCCTGGCATTGACCCGCGCCACGGCGCGCGCGACGGCTTCGTTGTCGCAACCATCGGCCGCCACCAGCAGCGCGGAAACGGCCGGCTTGCCGTCGCCCAGCACCACCGCCTGGGCGATCTCGGGCTCGGCGACCAGCATTCCCTCCACCCTGGCGGGGGCGATGTTGTCGCCGCCGGACAGCACGATCATATCCTTCTTGCGGTCGGTGATGCGCAGATAGCCATCCGGGTCCAGCACGCCGATATCGCCGGTGTGCAGCCAGCCATCCCGGATCGCCGCCGCGGTAGCCTCCGGCTGGCCCCAGTAGCCGGCCATCACCAGGTCGCCGCGCACCAGAATCTCGCCGTCCTCGGCGATGCGCAGTTCCACGCCTTGCAGCAACGGCCCCACGGTGTCGATGCGGATGGCCTGCGGCGGGTTGGCGGAGATCACCGGGCCGGCCTCGGTCTGGCCGTAGCCCTGCAGCACCAGGATGCCCAGAGCCAGGAAGAAGCGGCCCAGTTCGGGCTCCAGCCGCGCGCCGCCGGACATCACGCCTTTCAGCCGGCCGCCGAAGCGGTCCTGCAGTTTTTGCCGCACAAGCCGGTCCAGCAGCGGATCGACCAGCCGTTCCGCCAGCGACAGCTTCGCCCGGTCCAGCCGCTTCAGCCCGATCGTCAGGGCCAGATCGAACAATCGCCGGCGCCAGGCGGGCTGGCGTGCCAGCTGCGCCAGCACCCTTCCGTGGATCGCCTCCAGCACCCGCGGCACCACTGTCATCATGGTTGGGCGGATCGTTGTCATGTCAGTCGTCAGATGCTCCACACCGCGGGAATAGACGATCTCGGCGCCGATGCTGGGCAGGAAATACTGCCCCACCGTGTGCTCGAAGCTGTGGCACAGGGGCAGGAACGACAGATACACGTCTTTCCCGATCGGCAGATGGCGCAGCAGCTCGAACGCGCCGGCGCAGTTGGACAGGATCGCGGCATGCGGCAGCATCACGCCCTTCGGCGCGCCGCCGGTGCCGGAGGTGTAGATCAGGCAGGCCAGCGAGCCACCGGGGATCCGATCGGCCTCGGCGGCCAGCGCATCGACCGACGCCTCTCCGCCGGTGATCGCGGCCCATTCCTGCCCGTCCATCACCAGCAACAAATCCAGCACGCCGGCGAGTGCGGCGGCCTCGGCCAGTGCAGCGGCCTGGGCCGGGGTGCCACCGATCGCGGCGCGGGCGCCGCAATCGCGGAGCACATGGGCGTGGTCGGCGCGGGTGTTGGTGGTGTAGGTGGGCACCGGCACCGCGCGTATGGCCATCAACGCCACCTCGGCGATGCTGTAATCGGGGCGATTATCGGCGACGATTACCACCCGGTCCCCGGCCGAGATGCCGAGCTCGCGCAGCCGGTACGCGGTGGAGGCGGTGCGCCGACCGAACTCCCCCCAGGTCAGCGAGTGCCAGGCGCCGTCGCAATAGTGGCGCAGCATCGGCCGGTCCGGCCAGGCGCGGGCCAGGGCCAGCATCATCGCCGCCAGATTGGGAAAACGCGGGTATTCCTGCATGTTTATGCTTGTCCCATAGCTGCCTGGCGCCATTCGTCTGCGGCAACCCTTTGACCTCTGCCCTGCGTAGCCTACATGCAAGGGCTGAGCTCCAGCATAGGATCTGCCCATAATGCTCCAAACCTCCGCTTCCGCCGCCGACCCGTCGCTACCGGCGTGGGACCTGTCGGATTTGTACCCCAGCCCGGACAGCCCGGCGCTGGAGGCGGATTTTGCCGCCAGCGAGGCGGCTTCGCGGCAATTCCAGATCCGCTACGCCGGCACGCTGGAAACGCTGCCCGGCCGCGCGCTGACCGAGGCGATCGCTGCGTATGAGCGGATCGAGGAAACCCTGGGCCGTATCATGTCGTATGCCCAGCTGCTGTTCGCCGGCGATTCCACCGACGCCGCACGCGGAAAATTCTACCAGACCGCGAGCGAGCGCGTCACCGCCATCAGCAGCCACCTGATCTTCTTCACGCTGGAGCTGAACCGGCTGGAAGACGGCATCATCGAGCGCAAACTCGCGGACCCGGCGCTGGCCCGCTGGCGGCCCTGGCTGCGCGATCTGCGCGTGTTCCGCCCCCACCAGCTTGCCGACGAGATGGAAAAGCTGCTGCACGAAAAAGAGGTCACCGGACGCTCCGCCTGGAGCCGGCTGTTCGATGAAACCATCGCCGGCATGCGCGTGACCCTCGGCACCGAGCAACTGACCGTCAGTGCAGCGCTGAACAAGCTGTCCGATGCTGACCGCGCGGTGCGCGAGGCGGCCGGCCGCGCGATCGGCGCCGCCTTCAACGGCAATCTGCGGCTGTTCTCGCTGCTGACCAACACGCTGGCCAAGGACAAGGAGATCATCGACACCTGGCGCCATTACCCGACGCCCGGCAGCTACCGCAACCGGTCCAACATGGTCGAGGATGAGGTGGTGGACGCGCTTGTCTCGGCGGTGCGCGCCGATTATCCCCGGCTGTCGCATCGCTACTACCAGATGAAAGCAAAATGGCTGGGGCTGGACAAGTTGCAGCACTGGGACCGCAACGCGCCACTGCCCGATGACGACGACCGGGTGATCCCGTGGGCCGAGGCCCGGGCGCGCGTGCTGTCGGCCTATGGGGCGTTCAGCCCGGAATTGGCGGCGGTCGGCCAGAACTTCTTCGACAAGGCCTGGATCGATGCCGCGCCCACGCCCGGCAAATCCGGCGGCGCGTTCGCCCATCCCACCGTGCCCTCGGCGCATCCCTATCTGCTGCTGAACTATCACGGCCGCACCCGCGACGTGATGACCCTGGCGCATGAACTCGGCCACGGTGTGCATCAGGTTCTGGCCGGCGATCAGGGTTATCTGCTGGCGGGCACCCCACTGACCCTGGCCGAGACCGCCAGCGTGTTCGGCGAAATGCTGACCTTTCGCTCGTTGCTGGACTCAGAGAAAAATCCGCGCCGCAAACAGATCATGCTGGCCTCCAAGGTAGAGGACATGCTGAACACCGTGGTGCGCCAGATCGCGTTCTACACGTTTGAGCAACGCCTGCACGACGAGCGGCAAAAAGGCGAAATCCTGCCCGAACGCATCGGCGAAATCTGGCTGGAGGTGCAGACCGAGAGCCTGGGTCCGGTGTTCGAGTTCACCCCGGAATACAGCGTGTTCTGGTCCTATATTCCGCATTTCATCCATTCGCCGTTCTATGTCTATGCCTATGCTTTCGGGGATTGTCTGGTGAATGCGCTGTATGCGGTGTTCCAGGAAGGCCATCCCGGCTTTCAACAGAAATATCTGGACATGCTGCGCGCCGGCGGCGCCAAACGGCACCAGGAATTATTGGCCCCGTTCGGCCTGAATGCGGCGGACCCGGCATTTTGGACGCGCGGCCTCGATGTGATCTCGGGTTTCATCGACGAGTTGGAAGCCACTACGTAATGGCGGATGGCAGCAACCTGTTTGGCGAGATCCGCCGCTTCGCCCGCACCTCCGGCGCCGTCGGCGGCATCGCCGCCCGGGTGGCCGGGGAGCGGATGTTCGGCATCAAGACCGACCGTGCCAGCCACGCCGAGGATTTGAAAACCATCCTGGGCGGACTGAAAGGCCCGCTGATGAAGGTGGCACAATTCCTGTCCACGGTGCCGGACGCGCTGCCGGCCGAATACGCCGCGGAATTATCGCAGCTGCAAGCCAACGCCCCGCCGATGGGCTGGAATTTCGTCCGCCGCCGCATGGCCGGAGAACTCGGTGCCGACTGGCAGTCCAAGTTCACCCGCTTCACCCGCGAAGCCGCCGCCGCCGCGAGCCTCGGGCAGGTGCACCGCGCCACGCTGCCCGACGGCCGGGAGGTCGCCTGCAAGCTGCAATACCCGGATATGCCCAGCACCGTGGAAGCCGATCTGCGGCAACTGAAACTGGCCATGTCGGTCTATCACCGCATGGACAACGCGATCCGGCATGAGGAAATCTACAAGGAGCTGACCGAACGCCTGCGCGAGGAACTGGACTACACCCGGGAGGCCGCGCAGATGCGGCTATACGCGCTAATGCTGCGCGACGAACCGAATGTCCACATCCCGACGCCGGTGCCGGAATATTGCACCGACCGGCTGCTGACCATGACCTGGCTCGATGGCCGGCCGCTGATGCAGAGGCTGGAGGAAAACCCGCCGCAGGAAGAACGCAACCGTATCGCCGAAGCGCTGTTCCGCGCCTGGTATGTGCCGTTCTACCGCTACGGCATCATCCACGGCGACCCGCATATGGGCAACTACCAAATTCGCCCGGATGGCTCGGTCAATCTGCTGGATTTCGGCGCCATCCGCGTCTTCCCCCCGCGCTTCGTGCGCGGCGTGATCGATCTGTTCGAGGCGGTGCGCGACAATGACGCGGCCAAATCCCATCGCGCCTACGAGACCTGGGGGTTCTCCAACCTCGGCGACGATCAGATGGAGGTCCTGAACCTTTGGGCGAAGTTCCTGTATGCGCCATTGATCGAGGACCGGGTGCGGCGCATTCAGGAAGACGACGACCCGCAATTCGGCCGCGCCGTGGCGGAAAAAGTCCACGCCGGTCTGAAACGAACCGGGGGCGTGAAACCCCCCAGGGAATTCGTGCTGATGGACCGCTCGGCCATCGGTCTGGGCGGGGTGTTTTTACGCCTGCGCGCGGAACTCAACTGGTCCAAACTGTTCCACGAACTGATCGCCGACTTCGATACCGAAACCCTCGCGGTTCGCCAGGAAGCCGCCCTGGCGCAAGCCGGGGTTCCGGTGGCCGGTTAGGTCGGGAAACTCAGCGAACCGCGTCCGCCGCGCTCACCCGCCAAATCTTGTTGCCGACATCATCGGCGATCAGCAGGCCGCCATCGCGGTCGATCGCCACGCCAACAGGGCGGCCGAAGGCATTTTCCTCCGGACTGAGGAAGCCGGTCAGGATGTCGATCGGTTCGCCGGCCGGCTGGCCGGCGGCGAACGGGATGAACACCACTTTATAGCCGCTATGCGGGCGGCGGTTCCAGGAACCGTGCATGCCGATGAAAGCTCCCGAGGGAAACTTCGTGGCGATGCCGGCGCCCTCGGCAAAGCACAGCCCGAGCGAGGCGGTGTGGGCGCCCAGCGCGTAATCCGGCGCGATCGCCTCCGCCACCAGGTCCGGACGCTGGGGTTTCACCCGCTCATCGACATGCTGGCCGAAATAGCTATACGGCCAGCCATAGAATCCGCCTGGCCTCACCGCGGTCATGTAGTCGGGGACCAGGTCGCTGCCGATTTCGTCGCGTTCGTTGACCGCGGTCCACAGCGCGCCGGTGGAGGGTTCGAAGCCCAGGCCAACCGGGTTGCGCAGGCCGGAGGCGAAGATGCGGTGGTTTCCGGTCTGCGGATCAACCTCCCAGATCGCCGCGCGGCCGGCCTCGGCGGCGATGCCGTTCTCCCCGACATTGCTGTTCGAGCCGACGGTCACGTAAAGATGGCGTCCATCGGGACTGGCGATGACGTTCTTGGTCCAATGGTGGTTGATCCGGCCGGCCGGCAGATCGACGATCTTGACGCCGGGCGTGGTGATCCGGGTCTGCCCCGGTTCGTAGCGAAACCGCAGCAGCGCGTCGGTGTCGGCGAGATACAGGTCGTTGCCGATCAGGGCCATGCCGAATGGCGAGTTCAGGCCTTCCAGAAACGCGGTCCGGACATTGGCGGCGGGGCGCAGCAGCGTGATGCGGTTGGCACTGGGCACCCCGGCGCCGGCGGCGTCCATTACCAGGCCCATGACGAAGCCGCGGATACCCTTGCCGTCCTCGGGTTTCGGCGGCGCGTTGGTTTCCGCCACCAGGATGTCGCCGTTGGGCAGCACGTAAAGCCAGCGCGGATGATCCAGGTTTTCGGCGATCGCACGGACGTCCAGGCCGGGCGCGGGTTGCGGCGTGGCGCCAGCGGGCCATCCCTTGGCGGGGGCGATGCTCACGGTCGGCAGCAGCGTGGCGTTAGGCGGCGGCAGCAGCGGGGAGGGTCCAAACCCGGCCGAGACCGGCAGCGTCGCCCGCTCGCCGCAGGCGCCGAGGGCGAGGATCGATCCCGCGAGGATCGCGCATCCCAGCCGGCACCAGCCACGGGGGGACCCGGTGGTTGCCGGAGTTTGTATGGGTCGCTCGGCTGGCGGGTGCTGGCGCATGGCTTGTCCTGTAAAACGGCGCGGCATCGTCATGTATGGCTGAGTGGGAACGTGCCGCTACCTTGGAAACGTCCGGCACGGATGTTGCGTTCCCGGCGGCGCCCTACGGATCGCCGCTTGCCGCGCGCAGCCGGGGTAGCACCCGCTCGCCGAACAACTGCACGGACCGCAGCATTTCTGCTCCGGGCAGCCAGGTAAATCCCATGTAATAGGCCACATGATGCGGCCGCAGCAGCGGAATATCCCGCAGCAGCCGTGCCGCCACCACGTCCGCGTCGCCGATCGCCGCGTTCTCCAGCAACCAGTCCACATCCGGTTCGCCGACAAACGGAACCTGTTTCAAATGGATGCCGTCGCGCGGCGGATAGGCCTCGCGCAAGGATCGCATCCGGCGCATGAACGCGACGACGCCTTCCGCCGCAACGCGGGCCCGGGCGCGGCTTTCGGTCACGAAAGTATAGCGCAGCACCGCGATCTTCACCCGCGCCTCCGCCACCCCCACGCCGGCGGCGGCCTCGATCACCTGGGTGCGCGCGTTCGCCGCCATCTCCGCCAGAAGCGGCCCGGCGCTGATGAACACCGGCCGGCCGCGCGCAGCGGCGCGCGCCATCACCACTGGGTCATGGGTCGCCACGAACAGCTCGGGCGGGGTCGCCGGCAGCATCGGGAAAACTGTTTCCGGCACTTTCAGATAGGCGCCGTCATAGGCCACGCGCCGTTCGGAAAAAGCCATGTCCAGCAAATCCCACCCCTCGAACAGTCGCTCCCGCCGCTCCTCCATCGCAATACCCATGGAGCGGAATTCCTGCGGCTGATGTCCGGTGCCGATGCCGAGGATCGCGCGCCCGCCGCTCGCCGCGTCCAGCATGGCGATCTCCTCGATCATGCGCAGCGGCGCATATAGCGGCACCACCAGCACGCCTGGCCCGAGCCGGATCCGCCGGGTGAACCCCGCGCAGTGCATCGCCATCATCAGCGGCGAACCGCAGATCGAAAACGCGGAAAAATGGTGCTCGGCGAACCAGGCGGCATCGAAGCCAAGTTCGTCGGCGAGGCGCACCGCTTCCTTGGTGGTGTCCATCACCAGCTGCGGCGTCTGGCTCTCGTGGTTCAGCGCCATGATATTGAACAGAGAAATCTGCATGCGTCACGCTACGCACGGGTTGGCAGCGTTGGGAATGGGCCATACGCTGCGCCCATGCCGACATCCGCAGAAATACTCGTGGCCTTCCTCGCCGAGAATGGCGTCGACCGCTGCTTCAACGTTCCCGGCGAGAGCTACATCGCGCTGATGGATGCGCTGCATGACCATCCCCGCATCGATCTGGTGACCGTCAGGCACGAAGCGGGTGCCGGGTTCATGGCGGTGGCCGATGCGCGCTTCACCGGCCGGCCCGGCGTGGCCCTGGTCAGCCGCGGCCCCGGCGCCTGCAACGCCGCCATCGCGGTGCACACCGCCCAGCAGGACGCGCTGCCGATGCTGCTGATCATCGGCCAGGTGGAGGCGCGCGACCTGCGGGCCAAATCCTTTCAGGAGATCGACTACTCCCGCATGTTCGACGGCATCGCCAAATTTGTCGGCGAGGCCACCCATCCCGACCAAGTGCCCGAGCTTCTCGCCCGCGCCTGGGCGGCGATGCTGACCGGCGTGCCCGGCCCGGCCGTGCTGGCGCTGCCGGAGGATGTGCTGCGCCAGGCTTGCTCGTTGCCGGTGCCGCGCGCGGTGGTTGCCGACGACGCCGCCCCCTCGCCGGAGGCGGCCGACCGGATCGCGGCGATGCTGCGCTCCGCCGAGCGCCCCATTCTGCTGGCCGGCGGCGATTGCGACCGCCCCGGCGGGCGCGAAAAACTGCTGGAATTCGCCGAAAAATGGCAGCTTCCTGTGGCCGTCGGCTTCCGCCGCCAGGATCTGTTTCCCAACGATCACCCGCTTTATGCTGGCGACATGGGGCTGGCGAACCCGGACCATCAGAAATCCGCTTTCGCCTCGGCCGATCTGGTGATCGCCCTGGGTTCGAGGCTCGGCGACATCACCAGCCAGGGCTATAGCTGGCCCGCGCGTGGCCAGAAACTGGTTCATATCTGCCCCGATCCGGCCTGGCTCGGCTGGCGGTTCCACGCCGATGTCGCCCTGAACGCCCACGCGCTGCCGACCCTGGCCGCGCTGAACGCCCGCAATGGCGGCGCCCCCGCCTCGCGCGGCGTCTGGACCGCTGAGCTGAACCGCATTCAGATGGCCGAAGCGGTCTGGACGCCGCGCACCGCCGGCGACGGCGTGGTGTTCGCCAATGTGGTCGCCAGGCTTGGCGAGCACTTGCCGGACAACGCCATCGTCACGCTGGACGCCGGCACGTTCGGCGCGCCGTTCTACCGCAAAGTCAAATGGCGGTCGGGGCAGATGCTGATGGCGCCGATCTCGGGGGCGATGGGCTACGGCATACCCGCCGCGGTTGCCGCCGCGCTGCGCTGCCCGGACCGGCCGGTGATCTGCGCGGTCGGCGATGGCGGGTTTTTGATGACGGGACAGGAACTCGCGGTCGCGGCGGGCCGCCGCGCGCCGATCAAGGTGCTGCTGTCGGACAATGCCAGCTATGGTTCCATCCGCATCCACCAGGAACGCGACCACCCCGGCCGGGTATCGGGCACCGATCTGGTCAATCCCGACCTGGCGATGATGGGTGCGGCGTATGGCTACCCAGTGCTGGTGATCGAGCGCGAGGACGAATTGCCGAAGCTAATGGAAGCGCTGACCGCGCCCGGCCCGTTATTCGCGGTGGTAAAGACCTCGCTTTCCGCGGTGCTGCCGAAACCCTCTGCTTCCGGCGAGATCGCGAAAACCCAGGAACGCGGGGAATAAGCCATGGCCATTACCGGGATCGCCATCACCCGCCGCGAGCCGTTCGCCGAAGGGGCGGCCTTTGGGCAGGTCGGCGCCTACGAGAAGATCATCGGCACCGCGCGCGGGCAGCTCGATCCCGCCAACCGCGCCAACTTTGTTATCGTCGGCCTGGATCGCGCGCCGTGCAATGCGGCGGGGTTGGTTGAGTATGAAACCGATTTCTATCTGCTGGCCCCGGCCAATGGCTGCGGCAAGCTACTGTTCGACGTCAACAACCGCGGCAACAAGCCGATGCTGCACATGTTCTGCCAGGTCGCCCCCGGCGTGGACGGCAACATCAACGATCCCAGCATTTTGGCGGATGCCGGCGACGCCCTGCCGTTCCGCCGCGGTTACGCCATGGCCTGGGCCGGCTGGGACCCGGACGCGCCCCGCCGCAACCATGGCCTATCCATCCGCCTCCCGGCGCTGGCCGGCGAGCAGGCGGAGATCCGCGACGAATTCATCTCGGCCACCCGCGGCCCGGTGCTGGAATTTTTTCGGCTGAGCTACAAACCGGTCGTGTCTGCCCTGTTGAAACTGACCCGGCGCTTCCGACCCGGTGATCCGCCGACCGAAATTCCGCCCGAGGCCTGGCGCTTCGCCGACGACCGCATGGTGGAATTGCTGCCCCCCGGCACCCGGCCGGAGGTGGGAACAATCTACGAAATCACCTATCGCGCCACGGATCCCTGGGTCAGCGGCATCGCCTATGCCGCGCAGCGTGACGTGGTGGCGTATCTGCGTTCCGACGCTGCAACCAACCCGCTGCGCGGCACCATAAGCAAGGCAATGGGCTTCGGCATATCGCAATCGGGCCGGTTCCTGCGCGATTTCGTCCGACTTGGTTTCAATCGGGATGAAACCGGCCACAAGGTTTTCGACGGCGTGCTGACCCATACCGGTGGCATCGGCGGGGTGTTTCTGAACGCGCTATTCGCGCAGCCGAACCGCACCCGCAGCGGTTACCAGGACCGCACCATGCCGGAGAATGTCTTCCCGTTCGCCACAATCCGCACGACCGATCCGGCCACCGGGGCGGAGGCCGCGCTGCTGGCCGACGCGAGTTGCGATCCGTTGCTGATCCAGTCCAACACCAGCACCGAATACTGGCAGAAGGGGGCGTCCCTGCTGTCCACCGACCCCACTGGTGGGCGGGATCTGGACCTGCCGGAGACCACGCGGCTGTTCCTGATCGCCGGCACCCAGCATGCTGGGCGCGCTGGCGCGCCGTCCTCGCCCGGCAATTGCCAGAACGCCCGCAATCCGCACAGCGCCGCCCCGGCGTTGCGCGCTTTGTTGGTGGCGCTGGACCGGTGGGTCAGCGACGCCATACCGCCCCCGCCCAGCCGGATTCCGCGCATTGCCGATGGCACGCTGGTGCCGGCCGAGGCGCTGGATTTCCCGGCTTTGCCGGGCTTCGCCGGTCCCGGTGCGGCAACGCTGGTGGATCCGCCCGGTGATTGGGTCCACCCCGTCGCGTCGCCGTCGCCGTATTGCACCCTGGTCCCGGCCGTGGATGCAGATGGCAACGAGCGGGCGGGGATCCGGTTGCCCGACATCGCCGTGCCCGCGGCCACTTTCACCGGCTGGAACCGGTTCCGCGCGCCATTCCCGGCCTGCGAACTCTGCGACCGCGATGGCAGCTGGCTGGCGTTCGCGGCCACCGAGGACGTGCGCGATCCGGCCGATCCCCGCGCTTCGTTGGCGGCGCGCCACGCCAGCCCGATCGCCTATGCGCTGGCCGTGCGCGCGGCGGCCGATGCGCTGGTGGCCGACCGGCTGCTGCTGGCCGAGGACGCCTATCGCTACGTGCTGGCCGCGACCTCCTGCGGTTTGCCACCGATGCCGGCCTAGCCGGGCGGATGGCGGAAAAACCACCCCCGAGGCTGGCGGAGTTATTCGCCGGATTTCTGTCAGTCGGCCTCTATGGTTTTGGCGGCGTGCTGCCCTGGGCGCGGCGGATGATCGTCGAGACGCGGCAATGGCTGTCGCCGGCGGAGTTCAACGATCTGCTGGCGCTGTGCCAGTTCCTGCCGGGGCCGAACGTCATCAACCTGTCGGCAGCGCTCGGGTATCGCTGGTATGGCTGGGCCGGTGCGGTGACCTGCTTCACCGGCCTGATGGCAGCACCGATGGCGATCATCATCGGGCTCGGCCTGCTCTATGCGCGCATCGGCGGCTATCCGGCGGTGCAGCACGCTTTTGCCGGATTATCGGCCGCCGCCGCGGCCATGGTGATCGCCACCTCGCTGAAGATCGCGGCCCCGTTGCGGCACCGGCCCTACGCGCTGGCGATCGTCGCGGTGACCTTCGTGGCCGCGGCCGTGCTGCGGGTGCCGCTGCTGTATGTCGTGCTGGTCTGCGCCCCGGTATCGATCCTGCTGCTCGCCCGAATGGAGAAATGAACTTGCTTGGGATCAATCCCGATCTGGTGGATCTGGCAACCATCTATGCCCAGCTGTCGCTGCTGGCGTTCGGCGGTGGCAACTCGATCCTGCCGGAAATGCAGCGCCAGGTGGTGGATGTGCATCACTGGATGACCGCGCGGGAATTCGTTTCCCTCTATGCGATCGCCCAATCCGCGCCCGGCCCGAACATGCTGGTTTCCACCTTGATCGGCTGGCAGGTGGCGGGCCTGCCAGGCGCGCTGGTGGCAACGTTCGCGATTTCCTGGCCGTCCAGCCTGCTGACGATCGCGGTGTCGTCGGTCTGGTTCCGCTTCCGCGAGGCGCGCTGGCGCCGGCTGGTGCAGACTGGCATCGTGCCGGTCACGGTCGGCCTGGTCATGGCCGGCGCGGCGCTGCTGACCTACACCACGGCGTCCAGCCTGGGGCTGCTGGCATTGACGGTGGTTGCAACGATTATTTTTCTCCGCACCAGGCTGCACCCGCTGATTGTGCTGGCGGCGGCGACGGCACTTGGGGCGACCGGGCTGCTGTCCTGATGGAAATCGGATAGCAAAAATTGCACAATGGATGTTATCTGGCATCCTCGCGTGGAGGTGGCGACGATGAATGTTTCCATTGGCGAGCGCTGGGAAGGCTTCGTGGAAAGCGCGGTCAAAAGCGGCCGATACAGTTCCGCCAGCGAGGTCGTGCGCGAAGGTCTTCGCCTGGTCGAAGAACGCGAGGCGAAATTGACTGCGTTGCGCGAGACACTGAATGCGTCGATTGCCTAGGGCGGACGCGGTACCGATGATGAACTGGCGTTTTCCCTTGAGGCGAAAGCCGCGGAGCTGGCGAAGGCAGGTTTCTGAGTGCGGCAACTGGTCTACCTGGCATCCGCGCGCCGGGATTTCGTGGCAATCCTGGAATACATCACACGGGAAAGTGGCAGCCTCGCCATCGGTCAAGGCTAAACCGGAGGGGGTCATCCTAATGTTGTGGCAAGCTTTTAAGAAGGTTGGGTTTTCGGGCGGCGTTGAAGGTTTGAAGTCGTACTTGCTGGCTTACGGCACCGTTATGTTTGCAATGTACATTCAAGAAGATTGGAGCGCATCTCCGCACACATCCTTACACGACGCCACGGATTCTTCCATGTGGGCCGTGATAGCGATTATGGTTCTTCAAATTTCCGCCCAAGCCGCGGTAAGGGGTTACAATCGAAGAAAGAATTCCAGACAGAATTCAAACTGACCCACTACCCATGCCGATCGCTGCCCGCTCAAACCACCGCGCTGGTAATCGTCTGCGGATACGGCACCGTGGCCTGGAACGAGGGCCGCTGCATCAACCCATCCAGGTACCGGCTGAGATTGGGATGCGTCGTGCGCCAGCCGAGTTCGGGGAACCGCACTTCCAGATAGCCCAGCACGCTGCCGGCGGAGATGTCGGCGATGCCAAAACTGTCCCGAATGGCATAACGCTGATCGCCCACCACACGGGCAATCTCGGCGAGGCCGCCGAGCACCTTGCGCATCTGGCGGTCGGTCCAGGCCTGGCTGCGATGCGCCTCGGGGCGCATGCGTTCGAAGAACACCAGCAGGAACGCGTCGCACACGCCGGTTGCCAGCGCGTCCATCCGCTTATGCGCCAGGATGCCGTCGTCATCGGCCGGCAGCAACGGCGGATGCGGGTGTTTGCGCTCGATCCATTCCAGGATGTAGCTGCTTTCCCAGATCGTCGAGCCGTCGTCCAGGATCAGCACCGGCAGTTTTTCCAGCGGATTATGCTGCGGCAGGCTGGTGCCCTCGTTCCACGGCACCTCGGTCTGCAATTCGAACGGCAGCGATTTTTCCGCCAACGCGATGCGAACTTTCCGCGCATAGGGGCTGGGGGTGGCGCTGATCAGTTTCATTTCTGCTTCGCCTTCTCCGCATCCAGCACCGCCTTGATCCGCGCCGGGTCAACCTGGATCTCCACGCCCGCTCGTTCCTGCTGCAACAGCATCATCGAGCGGCTGTCGCGCTGGCCCCAGCCGCGGTTCAGCGCCTCGGTCATTTCCTCCAGCGCCAGATTGGCCAGGCGCATCGGCACTTTCACTTCCCGGCCAAGATTGGTGGCCAGCGTCATGTCCTTATGCGCCAGCCGCAGCGCGAACGCGGGCGGGTCGTATTTGTTGACCAGGAACTGATCGATCAGCCGCTCGAACACGCCGCGGCGTCCCAGCGCGCCCTGTCGCACCGCCTCCCAGATCGCCAGCGGTTCCACCCCGGCCTTCACGCCCATGGTGAATACCTCCGCCAGGCCGGCGGTGGTGATGTAGCCCATGCAGTTATGCACCAGCTTCGCCACCGCGCCGGCGCCCACTGAGCCGACATAGAACGCGGCGTCGGAGAACCCGTCCAGCACGTGCTTGTGCTTGTCAAACATCGCCCGGTCGCCGCCGACCCAGATCGCCAGCTGGCCGGAGGCGGCACCGGTCGGCCCGCCGCTGACGGGAGCATCCAAAGCGAAGATGCCTTTTTTCGCATATTCCGCGGCGATCTTGCGGATCAACGTCGGCGAGCTGGTCGATAGGTCGAAATATGCGGTGCCCGACTTCATCCCCTCGAACAGGCCCTCCTCGCCCATCGCCACCGCTTCGACCTCGGGTGGGCCGGGCAGGGAGGTGAACACCACATCCGACTGCTCGGCCACCTGCTTCGGCGTCGGCGCCCAGACCGCGCCGGCGGAGACGAAGCGCGACGCCGATTGCTGGTTGACGTCGTTGACCACCAGTTCGAAGCCGCTCTTCTGCAGATTATTCGCCATGCCGGCACCCATGATGCCGACACCGATAAACCCCACTTTCATGGGGGCGGGCTTCATGGATTTGCCTCAAAAACCTCGCGCGCGATGTTGGCCGCCGTCATGGCCGCCGGCCAGCCGGCATAGAACGCCAGGTGGGTGATCATTTCGCTGATCTCGGATTTGGTCACGCCGTTGATCAGCGCGCGTTCCAGATGCCCGCGCAGCTGCTCGGGCCGGTAGGTGGAAATCAGCGTGGCGCAGACGATCAGGCTGCGGTCGCGCTTGGAAAGTTCCTTGCGTTCCCACACGTCGCCGAACAGCACGTTGTCGGTCAGCTCGATCATTTTCGGCACGGTTTCGCGCACGCGGTCGCGCGACGCGCTGGATGGGGTCTTGGCCATGGTTTTCTCCTAAAACGTTTGTAGGGGTTTCAGACTTTGCCCCAGATCGCCTCGGCTGTCGCGATCTCCTTCGGGAACACCGTCACCGGCTTGCCGTTTTGCCACTGCACCACCACCAGTTCGGCGCCGACGCGTCTGCCGTTGTCCTCGAATTTCAGTCGCCCGCCGGGGAACAACTGTGCCGGACCGTCGGTCATGTCCATCGCCCGGATCGCCTCGGTTACCTTCGCCCGGTCGGCGGCGCCGGCGCGCTCCACCGCTTCCTTCAGCACCATCACGTGGCCATAGCCGAAGATCGAATCGTGGCCGAACCAGGGTTCGCCGGTGCGTTCCATGAAGCGCTTGATCAGCACCTCCTGCGCCTTGCCCGGCCAGTTCGCCAACGCGACCAGCAGGCCCTGCAGGATGTCCGCACCGGTGGTCTTCAGCAGTTCCGGCGCGGCCCAGTGGCCGCCATTGCCGATCAGCGCCAGCTTGCCGCCGGTGAGGTTGTATTCGGCGAATTTGTCCATCAGCAACTTGTCGTCCGGCACCGCGGTGGATCCCAGCAGCACAAAATCGGGGCGGGCGCTGCGGATCGGCTGGATCAGCGTCGTCGCATCCGACAGCGGCGGGGTGTAGATCTGGTCCACCACGGCGGTCAGCTTCTGGTCGGCCATCACATGGCCGCGGATCGGTTTGAGGTAGCTCTCGGTCGAGGCGGTGTTATCGCCGATGATCGCGATCTTGGTCGGTCGCTTGCCGGTGGTCTTCTCGGCCAGCGCCATGACGATCGGCACGATCTCCTCGGCCTGCCGGTTGGCTGTCGGCGAGGTCTGGAACACGTATTTGAAGCCGCGTCCGGTGATCAGATCCGAATAGGACAAGGTCAGCCACGGCAGGCTCGCGCGCTCGGTCACCTCGGTCACCGCCAGGGTGAAGGTGCTGAGGTAGGAGCCGAAGCCGCCGACCAGGTCGGGCTCCTGTGCCGCCATGCGCTGGGCGGCGTTCTTGGCCTTCTCGGCGCTGTCGCCGGCGTCGTATTCGATCAAGGTCAGTTTGGCGCCGCCCATGGACTTGATGCCGCCGGCGGCGTTGATGTCCTCGATCGCCATCCGCGCGCCCATCTGCTCCAGCAGCCCGGAACGCGCCCAGGCGCCGGACATCGGCACCAGCATGGCGATTTTCACCTCCTTCGCCTGTGCCCGCGCCCGGTGCGGCACCAGGGCGCCGGCCCCGGCGGCGGCGGCGAGCGCCAATGCCGAGCGGCGGCCGATGTTTTTCTGGTCGCTCATCGTCTGTGTCTCCCTGTTTATTCCAAAAAATTCATTCTTCGCCGACGCCCAGATACGCCCGGCGCACCCGGTCATCGGCCATCAAGGTCTGATAGGGACCGTCCATCACCACCCGTCCGGTTTCCAGCACGTAGCCATGGTCGGACAGTTCCAGCGCTTCCGCCACCCGCTGTTCGACCAGCAGGATCGTCACCCCGTCCTCGCGATGGATCTGCGAAATCCGCTCGAAGATCAGATCGGTGATCGCCGGGGCCAGGCCCATCGACGGTTCGTCCAGCATCAGCAGCCGTGGCGCGGAGGCGAGGCCGCGCCCGATCGCCACCATCTGCTGCTCGCCACCCGACAGCGTGCCGGCCAGCTGCATCGCCCGCTCCTCCAGGATTGGAAACAGCGTGTGGATACGCTTCAGGCTCGCCGGCCAGTTTTTACGGCCGGCCGACGTGTAAGCCCCCATCTCCAGGTTTTCCCGGACCGTCAGGGATTTGAACACCTGGCGTCCTTCCGGCACATGGGCGATGCCCAGATGCGCGCGCCTGGCAACGGGCATGGACAGCAGGGACTCGCCGCAGAACCGGATCGCCCCGGCGCGCGCCGTCACGCTGCCGCTGATGGTCTTGAAAAGCGTCGATTTGCCGGCCCCGTTCGGTCCCACCACGGTGACGAACTGGCCTTCCCCGACCGCGAGCGACACCTCGCTCAGCGCCACCAGCCCGCCATAGGCCACCGTCAAGGCGTCGATTTCCAGCATGGTTTCAGCCATTCGCCGCCACCCTGGCCAGCCATTTCTTGCCGAGATAGGCCTCGATCACCTCGCGGTTCTCCACCACTTCGCGCGGCGCGCCCATGGCCAAGACCTTGCCATGGTCCAACACCAGAAACCGGTCGGCGATGCGCATCATCGCATGCATCGTATGCTCGATGATCACCACGGTCATGCCGTTGGCGCGCAGGCTGGCCAGCACGGTCAGCACCGCGTCGCATTCCTCGCGCCCGAGCCCGGCCAGGGTTTCATCCAGCAGCAGGATGCGCGGCTGGCCGGCCAGCGCGCGGGCCAGCTCCATCAGCCGCAATTCCTTGTTGGTCAGCTGCCCGGCTTCCACATCGGCCAGATGCGACAGCCCCACCTGCGCCAGCGCCCCGTTGGCGGAGGCGATCGCGTCGGCGTCGGCCAGCCCGGCGCCATAGGCACCGACTACGACGTTATCCAGCACCGGCAGGCGCGGGAAACTGCGCACCACCTGGAACGTGCGGCCGATGCCCATGCGGCAGATGGCAAATAGTTTCTCGCCGGTCATGCGCTGGCCCTCGAACACCGCCTCGCCCTCGTCGGCCGACAGCACGCCGTTCATCACGTTGAACAAAGTGGTCTTGCCGGCGCCGTTCGGCCCGATGATGCCGAGGATTTCGCCGCGGTTGACGGTGAAACTGACGCCATCGACGGCGCGAAGCCCGCCGAACGCCCGCGACAGGGATTTCACCTCCAGGATCGGTCCGTCGCCGCTGGTGCGGATGGCAATTCGCTGGCCCGATACAGGCGGTAATTGCTGGCCGATCACCGGTGCGGCCTGGCGGAAGAAGCGGTCCCGCACGGCCCAGAACAGTCCCTCGGGCGTCAGCAGCATGATTGCGATGATCGCGCCGCCATACACCACGCCCTGGATGCCCGGGATAATGTTGCCAAGCTCTGCCTGCAAGGTTTCCGCCAACGGGATCAGGATGGCCGCGCCGATCAGCGGGCCCCATACCGTGGCCACGCCGCCGAACAAGGTCACCACCAGCGCCTGGGCGGAAACCAGCACGCCGAACACACTTTCCGGCGTCACCACCAACAGCACACAGGCGTAGAAGCCGCCGGCGGCCGCCGCCAGCGCGCCCGACAGCATCAGCGCGCGCATCTTCCAGGTTTTAGTGTCGATGCCCGCGGCCTCCGCCGCCAGCTCGTTCTGGCGTATCGCCATAAGTGCCAAGCCGAAGCGGCTGTTTTCCACCGCCATGGAAACGAACATCGCCAGCACCACCAGCCCGACCGCGATGGCGGTGAAGCTGAACGGATTGGAGAACTGCAGGAACATCGCCGCGTTCTCCCGCTTCATCGGGATCGAGACCTCCTGGTAGCCCAGATATTGCAGCACGTACAGGATCGCCAGCGGGTAGGCGAGCATCGCCAGCGCAAAATAATGCCCACGCAGCCGGAACGTCGGTGTGCCGATCACGAATGCTGCCCCCGCCCCCAGCACCATGCCGATCGGAATGCCGATCCACGGCGTCAGGTTCAGTTTCACCAGACACAACGTGACCGTATAGGCGCCGATGCCGAAGAACGCGGCGTGGCCAAAACTGGTCAGGCCACCATAGCCGGATAGCAGGTTCCATGACAGCCCCAGCACCGCCCAGATCGGCACTAAGGTCAGCATCAGCTGGTAGTACGAATTATGAACCTGCGAGGCGAACAACAGATAGATCGCCACCACCACGGCCAGAACGATTGCGTCCCGTCGCAGTTTTTTCCCGACGCCTGGTCTCATGCCCGTTCCGCCGAGCGGCCGAAAAGGCCTTGGGGCCTGAGCAGCAGGATCATCAGGAACACCACGAAGATCGCCGCGTTCTGCAACTGCGGCGGCAGCACCAGGGCGGAAAACTGCTGCACGAAACCCACCGTCAGCCCGCCCCAGAACGCCCCCATGATACTACCCATGCCGCCCAGCACCACGCCGGAATACATGATGATAACGAAATCGACGCCGACGAACGGGGTGAACGACAGATAGGTGGCGATCAGGCCGCCGGCGATCGCGGTAATCCCGGCGCCGATGCCGAACGCGTTGCGGTGCGCACGCTCCACATCGATGCCCATGTAACTCGCCGCCGTCGGGTTATCGGCCGCCGCGCGCAGCGACTTGCCGAGGCGGGTATATTCCATCAGCAGGTACAGCCCGATTGCCACCGCGATCGCCACGCCGGCGGAGATCGTGCGCGCCTTGTTGAAGAAAACCGAGATATCCCAGGCCTCCGACGGCACGAACTCCCAGGCACGCGACGACAGCGGCGTGCGCACCCCCACCGGGGTGGAGCCGAACACGATCAGCCCGCCATTCTGCAGGATCAG
The DNA here is from genome assembly GCA_043742865.1 of Acetobacteraceae bacterium. Classification (GTDB taxonomy): domain Bacteria; phylum Pseudomonadota; class Alphaproteobacteria; order Acetobacterales; family Acetobacteraceae; genus PALSA-911. Next base: position 2,146 of record JAYTXR010000291.1, on the reverse strand, counting down.
CGACAGCCCCAGGGTGATGATCAACTGGCCGAAATGCCCGTCATCCAGACTGCCGGAGGTGCGCAGGCCCGACACCCGCGAGATCAGGAATTTATGCAGCAGCGACCCGCCGACGAACAGCACCGGTCCTGCCAGCAGCGCGGCGGCGAAAGGGCCGTAATACGGGCCCATGAAGGCGAGCAGGCCCCAGGCGGAGAACAGATAGACAACGACGTACATGCCCAGCATCAGCAACTCGCCCTGGGCGAAGTTCACCACCTTCATGATGCCGAAGATCAGCCCGAGCCCGACGCACATCAGCCCGTAGATGCAGCCGATGGTGATGCCGGCGGCCAGCGCGTTCAGCACGTTCTCGATCAGGATGGTCGCGTCGATCATGCGGACCGGCTCATCTGAATTTCTTCCCCTCGGGTCGCCCTGCGTCGTCTTGGGCGCTTCGCACCTCTTCGCCCCTGCGTTTGCAGGCTTTCCCGTTGCTGGTCAAATCCTGCGCCGATGATCGCACCTGGCGTCGCCACTTGAGGCAACACGCTGGGCCGCGCACACTCTCCGAGACAATATTGGCCCAACGGAACGGATGATGATCGATGCTTGATGGTGGCGACGGCGCGGCTGACGAAACCCCGGCGGCAACGCTGGCCCGGTTCGAGCGGAGTGCGACCCGGGTGGAAACGCCGAACGGCGATGGCAAGATGGTCTGGCATATCTGGGGGGCGGGTCCGGTGCTGGCGCTGTTCCATGGCGGCGCGGGGTCCTGGCGGCACTGGATCCATAATATCGAGGCGCTGTCCAAATCCTACCGGCTGCTGGTGGCCGATCTGCCGGGCCTCGGCGCGTCCGACGACCCGCCGAACGGCGACGATGCCGACGAAGTCGCCGCCATCGTCGCCGCCGGCATCGACGCGATCCTTGGTACCGAGGCGACCTACGATGTCGCCGGCTTCTCGTTCGGCAGCACCATGGCGGTCTGCGTCGCCGCCCGGCGGCGCGCGCGGGTGCGTTCCTGCACCATCATCGGATCGAGCGCGGTCGGTCCGCCCGGCAGCATGATCGAATTGCTGAAGGTGCGGCATCTGCAGGGCGAGGAGCGCGTGGCGGCGCACCGCACCAATCTGAACCGGCTGATGATCGCCGATCCGGCAAAGATCGACGCGCTGGCGCTGGTGATCCAGGACTGGAACACGATGCATTCGAGGCTGAAGACCCCCGCTTTGTCGCGCAGCGGTGCGCTGATGCGGGCGCTGGCGCAGGTGCGCGTGCCGGTGCACGCCATCTGGGGTGAATTTGACGCCCCCGCCAATCCCCGCGCCCGCGAGCGGATCGCGGTGATGCGCGAAGCGCGCCCGGACGCCGATCTGCATTTGATTCCGGGCGCCGGCCACTGGGTGGCGTATGAGGCGCCCGAGCAAGTGAATGCGATTCTATTGAAAATCCTGGCCCGTTGAAAGTGCTGGCCTGTTAAAAATCCTGGCGCGGACGCGGCCCGCCGACTGAGACCGCGAAACGCAACGCAGGGAAAACGACAATGAACGATACCGCGAACGACCTCGGTCCCATGCTGGGCGATAATGGCCCCGGCATGCTGGCGGGGCTGCGGGTGATCGAGATCGCCGACGAGCGGGCAGAATATACCGGGCTGCTGCTGGCGGGCCTCGGGGCCGAGGTGATCAAGATCGAGCCCCCCGGCGGCAACGCCACAAGGCGCATCGGCCCGTTCCTGACCGATGAACCCGGCCTGGAGCGGTCGTTGTTTTTTTGGAACTATAATCGCGGCAAGCAATCGGTGCTGCTGGACCTGGGACAGGCCACCGCGCGCGATGAATTGCTGGCATTGCTGGACGGTGCGGACATCCTGCTGGATTCCAGCTGTGGCGCGCTGAACCAGGTGCTCGGCCTCGATCGTGCGGCGCTGAATGTCCGATTTCCGCAGCTGGTGACCGCGCGCATCACGCCATTTGGCGATGACGGACCCTGGGCGGATTTCAAGGGCTCCGATCTGATCCATCTGGCGCTTGGCGGGGTGATGATGAATTGCGGCTACGATCCCGCACCGGGCTGGGACTATGACACGCCGCCGATCGCGCCGCAGATCTGGCACGCCTACCACATCGCCGGCGAGCAGCTGGCTTCCGGCATCATCGCCGCC
>JAYTXR010000290.1:0-10770 GCA_043742865.1 Acetobacteraceae bacterium | reverse complement strand
GGGGCGGCGCAGAGGACGAAATAGCCACTCGTCTGCCCAACCTGCCCGGCGCCATGGGCGATCGGGCAAAGCACGCTGTCGGCCCGAAAAGTCAATGTCTGCAGGGCCCGCAGTCTGGCGGGCCACCGGCGCTGGACCTGAACCGCCATCAGCCCGGGATGGCCGGTGACCGCGAAAGCTGGCAGCCCCCCCCCGGCCCCCGGCAAGGGCCGCGCCACATCGACCGCATATAAACCGGCGATCAGGGCATCGGGCGAATCGGCGCTGACGGGCTGGAAGACAGGGGCGACGGCCATGATCGGACAACCAGAGTTGATTTCCGGAGGATGGGGACAACCTGTAAGCAAAGAGTTACTTAGGTCGGGCACAGGCAAAACGGCTTACCTGCGCGTCCCTTTTGCGTCTCCCACTCGCGCCTCTTGACTGGCCGCTCCACCTCGCACACGGGAAGCAATCGCTAATTGTTGCTATTTTTAGGATAATGGCTAAAAACGACATTTATAGGCGCTGTAGCTACTGGAGACGAAGTTGGAAGTCGGAGGCAATTGTAATTGTTTTATAAATTGATCACCTTACTTGCAATGCTTGCCGGCTTGGGCGGCTTCGCCAGCGTCGGCAGCGCCGCGCCGATTGCCCTCAACCAGTGGTACACGTTCGGGTTCTACGCCGCCGGCAGCGCCATCTTCGGCGATTGCGGCACTTGCGTCCTGGGGACCGATCCGATCAGCTTGCTGGCCCCCGCCGGTCCCTGGACCTTCACCTCGATCGGCAGTGCGGGGCTGATCGTCACGGACGGGTATTCCCCGGTCGATCAGTTCGACATCTCCGACAATCTGGTGGATCTCGGAACAACCTCGCCGCCCAACTTCACGGGTCTTTCTTGTGGCAATGATATCACCGTGTGTCTGGCCGATCCGGACATCAGCCAGGGGGCTTATTTGCTCGGTGCCGGTTTCCATTCGATCACCGGCACCGTGGCGATGTCGCCATTCGGCATCGGGGCCGCGTTCTTCGAAGTGGTCGGTGTTGCCGGACCCGGCGGCGGATTGCTCCCCGAGCCTACATCCCTGCCATTGCTGGGGATCGGGATTGCAGCACTTGGCGCGTTCGGCCGCCGCGGCCGTGCAATCAATCCTCGAACGGGTCCCTGACCAGGATCGTATCGTCGCGCTCGGGGCTGGTGGAGACCAGGGTCACCGGCGCTTCGACCAATTCCTCGATCCGGCGGACGTATTTGATTGCCTGTGCCGGCAGGGCAGCCCAGGACCGGGCGCCCAGACAGGAGCCGGGCCAGCCCTCCATCACCTCGTATTCCGGAATGGCGGCAGCCTGTGCGCCCTGGGCAGCCGGCAGATGGCGGACAAGTTCGCCATGGATCCGATAGCCGGTGCAGATTTTCAGCTCCGCCATCCCGTCCAGCACGTCGATCTTGGTCAGCGCCAGCCCCTGGATGCCACCGACTTTCACCGCCTGGCGCACCAGCGCCGCATCGAACCAGCCGCAGCGCCGCCGCCGGCCCGTCACCGTGCCGTATTCGTGGCCGCGATCGCCGAGCGCGCGGCCGATATCGTCGTGCAGCTCGGTCGGAAACGGTCCCGAACCGACGCGGGTGGAGTAGGCCTTGGCGATCCCGAGCACGGTGCCGACCGAGCTCGGCCCCATGCCGGAACCGGACGCGGCGGTGGCGGCGACGGTGTTGGAGCTGGTGACGAATGGGTAAGTGCCGTGGTCCACGTCCAGCATGACCGCCTGAGCACCCTCGAACAGGATGCGTTTGCCGGCGCGCCTGGCCTGGTCCAACCGTTCCCAGACCGGTTCGGCGTAGGGCAGGATTTTCGGCGCCAATTCGAGCAGAAGCGCCAGTAGAAATTCTTTAGAGAATGTTTCAGCACCAAGCCCTTGCAGCAAGGTGTTGTGGTGTAACAGCAGCTCGTCGAGCTTATTCGCCAATATTTCCGGCTCCGCCAGGTCGCAGATCCGGATGGCGCGGCGGGCGACCTTATCCTCATAGGCGGGTCCAATGCCGCGCCCGGTGGTGCCGATCTTGTGCTCGCCGCGGGCTTCTTCGCGGGCACGGTCCAGCGCGCCGTGCAGCGGCAGGATCAGCACCGCGTTCTCGGCGATGCGCAGCGTCTCCGGCGAGACCTTCAGCCCCTGGGCAGTAACCCGGGCGATTTCAGCCAGCAGCGCCTCGGGGTCGACCACGACGCCGTTGCCGATGATGCCTAGCTTGCCGCGCACCAGCCCGGACGGCAGCAACGACAGCTTGTAGGTCTGGTTGCCCACCACCAGCGTATGGCCGGCATTGTGCCCGCCCTGGAAGCGCACGACGATATCGGCGCGGCTGGCGAGCCAGTCGACAACCTTGCCTTTGCCCTCGTCGCCCCACTGGGCGCCGATCACGGCGACATTCGCCATCGCTATCTCCTAGTTTGCATCAATGGGAACGGCCGCGCCGTCACGCAGGATATGCGTGCAGGCGAGCCTGCGGGCTTCCGCCAGCGGGTCGTCGCATTCAGCCAGCGCCGCGACGGTGGCGAAGCCCAGCGCCCGCTGCGCCGCCGGGCCGACGGGATCGGTGCCGGCCGGGACGAACACGCGCAGGCGGGCCTGGCGCGCCGGGGCGGCGCGCAGCACTGCATCGGGGAACAGGGTCAGGCCGGTGGCGGGCTCGGCATCGCCGCAGACATAGCGCCCGCCGCGTCCCAATTCTTCGTGCCTTCCGGGTGCGTAGATCGTCACCGACACGCCGGTGTGATAGCGGAATCCCCTGAATTCAACGGGATCGATGGTCAGGCGAATATCCGGGGCATGGCGCCTTATGGCCCCGACCGTCTCCGCTAGGCGCTCCGCCAGCAGCCGCGCCGCGGCCGGCAGGGACGCCGCCCGCAGCGCCGCCAACGCCCGGTCGGCCGGGCCGGCGGCGAGCAGCAAGGCGGTCAAAGTCGGCGCCAACCTGCCGCCATGGCGGGCGATGGCGGCCGCATCCTTCCGGTCCAGCGCGCGGGCCAGGGCGACACGTTCGGGACCGGTGATCCCCGCATCGTCCAACAGCATGGGCGACAAATTGGGCAAGGTCAGATCAAAGCTCGGACGGGTCAGACCCACGCCAGCCAGCGCCTCGGCGCCGACCCGCACGGTCTCGGCATCCGCTTCGGGGCTGTCGCAGCCGATCAGCTCGATGCCGGCCTGGGCGACCTGGCGCTCGGGTGCCAACTGGCTGAAGCTGACGCGCAGGCACTGTCCGGCATAGGACAGCCGCAGCGGGCGCGGCGCATGGCCGAGGCGGCTGGTGGCGATGCGCGCGACCTGCGGCGTGGTGTCGGCACGTAGGCCCATCATGCGATGGCTATCGGGATCCATCAGGCGAAAAATCTGGTCCGCAACGGCGGCCCCGGAGCCGGCGAGCAGGCTCTCCTCGAACTCGATCAGCGGCGGCTTGACCCGCTGATAGCCGTGGGCGGTGAACACATCCATGATCGCCTCCACCGCCGAGGCCTCGGTTTCGGCATCGGGCGGCAGCAGGTCGCGCAGACCGGCGGGCAACAGGGCCGGATTGTTGGGCAGGTCGTCGGTCATAAGATTCTGCTGGGGTTCCGCTACGCGCCGGCTATAGCACCGCGCGGCTGGGGGACAAAGCCGGCCGTCCCGGCATACAACCGACTTGCGGATCGATGGGTTTTTCTGTAACCCAGGGTTGTATTTTGGCGTGGAAGCGGTTGCATGCTGTTCAACTCACAGGAATTCGTGCTGGGCTTTCTGCCGGTGGTGCTGGCCGGCTTCTTTCTGGCCGGGCGGATCTGCGGTCGGGTCTGGGCGCTGCGCTGGCTGGTGTCCGCGAGTCTGGCGTTCTACGGCTGGTGGGCACCGCGCTTCACACTGCTGCTGGTCGGGTCGATGGCGGCGAATTTTGCGCTGGGCCGGCGTATCCTGCGCCGGCACGGTGAGGGCGCGGAAATGGCAGCCGGGCGCTGGCTGGCTTTGGGCGTGGCGGGGAACCTGGCCGTGCTCGGCTGGTTCAAATACGCGCTGTTCGCACGCCAGATTCTGGTGGATTTGAGCGGGATCGACCTGCCAACGCTGCACATCCTGCTGCCGCTGGCGATTAGTTTCTTCACCTTTCAGCAGATCCTGTTCCTGACCGATTGCCGGCGTGGCGCCACACCGCCCGGGGGTCCGCTGCCCTATGCCTGCTTCGTTGCATTTTTTCCGCATCTGATCGCCGGCCCGATCGTGCGTCCGGCCGAGATCCTACCGCAATTCGCCGCCGCCGACGTAGCCGTTCCTCGCGCGGAAAATCTGTCGGCGGGGCTGGCAATATTCCTGCTCGGCCTGGGCAAGAAGCTGGTGCTGGCGGATAGTTTTGGGCACTTCGCCGATGTCGGTTTCGCCGCGGCCTCGGGGGGCGAGAGATTAAGCTTCTTTGAGGCCTGGTATGCGGCATCGGCCTATAGCCTGCAGATCTATTTCGATTTCTCCGGCTATTCAGACATGGCGATCGGCTTGGCGCGGATGTTCAACATCCGCTTTCCACTGAATTTTGCCAGCCCATACAAATCCCACGACATCGGCGAATTCTGGCGACGCTGGCATATCAGCCTGAGCCGGTTCCTGCGCGACCATATTTACATCCCGCTCGGCGGCAACCGGCGCGGCGGCACGCGGCTGCGGGTGAATTTGATGGCGACGATGCTGCTGGGCGGCCTGTGGCATGGCGCGGCCTGGAATTTCGTGCTGTGGGGCGGATTGCATGGGTTGTTTTTAATCATCCACCAGCTGTTCCGCCGGCTGGGCGGGAGCCTGCCCGCGCTGCCGGCGCAGGTGCTGACCTTGCTGGCGGTGGTGATCGCCTGGGTGCCGTTTCGTGCCGACGGCTTGCCCGCCACGCGGGCAATGCTGCGCGGCATGGCCGGGCTGGACGGTATCGCGCTGCCGCGAATGATCGTCGATGTCGCGCCGCGACTGGCCGCACTCGCCGACCCGGTGCCGGTACTGCGCTTTTTAGGCGACGCGCGAACGCTGAGCTTTCCGGAGGTGACGCTGTGCCTTTGCCTCGGCTGGGCGATCGCGCTGTGGGCGCCGCATGTGCACGAACTTTCTTCCCGTGCGCGCAGCTGGGCGCTGACCGCCAGCTTTGCGCTGACCGCACAGGCGCTGTTCTTCGCGCCGGATGTGTCGCCGTTCCTGTATTTTCAGTTCTGACGATGCGGCAATGCGGCGTCTGATCCTCTGCTGCCTGGCATCGCTGGCGCTGTATGCCGGGTTATTCGGCTTCGTGCTGGACCGGCCCTTGTCACTCGGCTTCCTGGCCGAGCAGATTGAGGCCAGGCTGGCCCGTGCCGCGTCGATCTCCGGTCCCAAGCTGGTGATCCTTGCCGGGTCCAACGGCCCCTATTCGCATCGCTGCGAGACTATCGAGCCGATCCTGCGGCTGCCTTGCGTCAATGGCGGCGTCGCGGTGGGGATCGGTCTCGATTACCTGTTCACGCGTTGGGAACCCGTGCTGCATACTGGCGATGTTGCCTATCTGCCGATGGAGCAGGCGCAGTATTTGCGCCGCCGGGCCGCCACCGCCCTCGGACCGGATGCCGCCATCCTGTTCCGTCATGATTGGCGGACGCTGGCGCAACTGCCGCCGCGGCGCTGGGTGGCGGCGTTGTTCGCCTTCGACCTGCGGGCGGGCGTGATGAGCGCGATCGAGGCGGCGCTGACCGTGACACAGTTTCACGACCCGCGCGCGGCCGTCACCGGCGCCAGCAACGCCTGGGGCGACCATGTCGGCCATACCGCGGCGCTGGGGGCGTCGAGCCGGGAAATCCTGGCTTCGTCCCACCCCTATCAGGCCACTGCTGCGCAGATCGCGGCCGGCGACGGCACCGCGGAGATTTCCCGCTTCGTCGCCCGCCTGCACGCGCGCGGCGTGACCGTCATCGGCGGCCTGCCCACGGCGTTTTCCGACCTGCCGCCATCCGATGCGACGCTGGCGGCGATCCGCGCCGTCTATACCGAAAACGGCGGGAGTTTTCTCATGCTGCCCAACCGCAGCCGATATCCCAGGGAGGATTTCTTTGACACCCCGGAGCATCTGAACGAGCCGGCGCAGCAGGCGCATTCGGCCAGCATCGCCGCTTCCCTCGCGGCGATGCTGAACCAGCCATTATCCTCGCAGACGCTTGCCGGGCGTGCGCGCTAATTCTCAATCGGCGTAATCGGGTTCCTTGCGGTCCAGAATCCGCTTCAGCGCATCGAAATGCCACTCGCAGTTCTTCCGCCCGCCATAGGGGCTGGTGCCGCCATAGCTGGAAAAGGTTTTCTGGATCACCGGCTCGGGCAGATGGCGCAAAGGCTTGCCGGTCCACATCGCATAGAGCTGCACCTGGGCCACCCGTTCGACGTAGTACAGCCGGTCATAGGCCTCGGCGATGGTTTTGCCGACGATGCCGACGCCGTGATTGGCCATCATCAGCACGGTCTTGTCGCCCATCACCTTGGCCAGCCGCGCGCCCTCGGCCGGGTCGAAGGCCGGTCCGGTATAGGTGTCGTCATAGGCGGTGTGCATCAGGGTGCCGAGTTCGGTCTGGCCGATCGGCAGGATGGTCTGATCTTCCAGCCGGGTCAGCGCGCTGGCGAACGGCATGTGAGTGTGAAACACCGCGACCGCCTTCTCCACATCGCGGTGGATCGGCGCGTGGATGCAATAGCAGGATTGCTCGATGATCCCCTCGCCGGATTTCAGCTCGCCGTCGAAGCCGACTTCCATGAAGCAGCTTGCGGTGACCTCGGACCAGTGCAGGCCGAACGGGATCTGGTAGTAGCGATCCGGCTTGCGGGGCACCCGCGCGGTCAGGTGGTTGAAAATGCCCTCGTGCAGCCCGTGCATCACGGCGAGACGATGCGCGGCGGCGAGATCGACCCGCATCTGCCATTCGGTTTCGGAAAATCCCTGGGTCTGGGCCTTGGACGAGACGTAGTTCATCGGTCACTCCTGGATTTGTGGGGGAGGTTTAAAACAAAGCGCTGGCGGAAAACACAGGATCACTGTTCGCCGGTCCGCTCCGGTCCGTCAATGATAAGCTTGCAAAGATCGGCGGTTTGGCTATGTGCTCCGGCCCGGTCTGCTCCGGGTACCGCGCGGGTGCGGCCCTGGCGCGGGGCAATTCGGAGGCTTATTGGATGGCTGGCTACCCCGGCGCGCCGATCGAGATCGAAGGCCTGACCAAGCGGTTTGCCGGCTTCACCGCAGTTGACAATCTGTCGTTCAGCGTCGCAAGGGGCGAGGTGCTGGGGTTTCTGGGACCCAACGGCGCCGGCAAATCAACCACCATGCGGATGCTCGCGGGTTTCGTGTCGCCCGATGCCGGTACCGCACGCATCCTCGGCCATGACGTGCAGACCGACAGCCTTGCCGCCCGGCGGGCGCTGGGTTTTCTGCCGGAGGGCGCGCCGACCTATCCCGAGATGACGGTAACCGCGTTCCTGCGCTTCGTCGCCCGCATCCGCGGCTTTCGCGGGCGGGAGATCGAGCCTCGGGTGGCCCGCGCCGTTGAACTGACCCAATTGGGAAGCGTGCGGCTACAGCCGATCGAAACGCTGTCGAAAGGCTTCAAGCGCCGGGTCGGGCTGGCTCAGGCGCTGCTGCACGATCCGCCGGTGCTGGTGCTGGACGAGCCGACCGACGGGCTCGATCCAAACCAGAAGCACGAAATGCGCCAGCTGATCGTGCAGATGGCGCCGGAAAAGGCGATTGTCATCAGCACCCATATTCTGGAGGAGGTCGAGGCGATCTGCTCGCGCGCGATCGTCATCGCCAATGGGCGGGTGGTGGCGGACGCCACACCGGCCGAACTTGCCGCAAGTCATCCGAGCTTCCGGCTGGACGAAGTATTTCGACAGCTCACGCTGCCGGTCGGCTGATGCGAAATATCCGGATCATCGCCGGGCGCGAGCTGGCAGCCTATTTCGCCACCCCGGTCGCCACCGTGTTCATCGTCATCTTTCTGGTGCTGCAGGGCACGCTGACCTTCAATGTCGGCAATTTCTTCGAGCGCGGCCAGGCGGATCTGGTGGCCTTCTTCAACTTCGTGCCCTGGGTGCTGCTGCTGCTGGTGCCGGCGATCACCATGCGGCTCTGGGCGGAGGAACGCCGGCTCGGCACGATCGAGCTTTTGCTGAGCCTGCCGATCACCGGGTTCCAGGCCGTGCTGGGAAAATTTCTCGCCGCCTGGGCGTTCTGCGCCATCGCCCTGGCGCTGAATTTTCCATTCGTGATTACCGTCAACCTGCTGGGGCGGCCCGATAACGGCGTGATCGCGGCCGGCTTTCTGGGCGGCCTGCTGGTCGCCGGGAGCTTCCTGGCGATCGGCTCGGCGATGTCGGCGCTGACCAAGAACCAGGTAATCGCCTTCGTGCTCGCGCTCGGTCTGTGCTTTCTGTTCGCGCTGGCCGCCTCCCCGGTCGTCGGTGATTTTTTGCGCCAATCCACGCCCGGAATGGCCGAGGCGCTGCGCCGCGTGGGGGTGCTGGAGCGCTATCAGGATTTTACCCGCGGCGTGATCGCGCTGCCGGATTTGATCTATTTCGCCAGCTTCATCGGCTTCTGGCTGTTCGTGAACGCTGTGATCGTCGATTTGCGCAAGGCCGCCTGAGCCGATGCGGCATCGTCTCGCGCGCGGTATCATCGCCATCCTCGCGGTGTTCGCCATCGTCGTCGGGGTGAGTTTATTCGCCGATGCGCGCCTCGCCGACCGGCGGATCGATCTGACCGCGCAACGCCTGTACACGCTGTCCCCAGGTACCCGGCAGATCCTGGCCCGGCTGAACGATCCGATCACGCTGCGGCTGTTCTATTCGCGCAAGCTCGGCGCCAATGTGCCGGCCTACGGCACGCTGGCCGATCATGTGCGCGAGATGCTGGTGGAATACGCCACCGCGGCGCGCGGGTCGGAGGGGGACAAACTGAAGCTGGAGTTCCTCGACCCCGAACCGTTCAGCGAGTTGGAAGACCGCGCGATGGCCTATGGTCTGCAGGGCGTGCCGTTGGATCAGGGCGGCGAGCCGGTCTATTTCGGCCTGGTCGGCACCAATCTGCTGGATGACGAGCGCTCGATCGCGTTCTTGCAGCCGGAGCGCGAGCGCTTTCTGGAATACGATCTGACCCGGCTGATTTTTGAACTTTCCAATCCCCGGCGCACCGTTCTCGGCGTGATCTCGGCGCTGCCATTGGATGGCGATCCCCGCGCCATGATGGCGCGCAATCCCAATGCCGGTCGGCCGTTCGCCTCGATGCTGATGCTTCGCCAAACCAATCAGGTGCAACCGATCGCGGCGGATGTGGCGGTGATCCCCGCCGAAGTGGATGTGCTGCTGGTGGCGGCCGGGCAGGATCTGCCCGACACGGCGCTGTATGCGATCGATCAGTTCGTCATGCGTGGCGGCCGGCTGATGGCGATGATCGACCCGTACAATGAAACGCTGCGGACCCCGCCGGGCACGAAGCCGACGGGGGAAACCATCGCCCGGCTGCTAGATGTCTGGGGGATCGTCACCGACCCGCACCATGTCGTCGCCGATCCCGCCGGCGCCTGGCGCGTGCAGGCCGGCGGGGAGCGGGCGCAGACGACTGATTATTTGCCCTGGTTTAATATCCGCGACGGCATCGCGCGCAACGATCCGGCCACCGCCGACCTGACCCAGATAACGGTCGCCAGCGCCGGGGCGCTGACCCAAAAACCGGGTGCGACGATCGAGTTTTTCCCGTTGCTGAAAAGCAGTCCGCGGTCCGGGCTGATCGCCAGCGAAAAACTGGCCGCGCCGAACCCGGTCGCCATTCTGGCCGAGTTCAAGCCCGACGGCGTCGAGCGGGTGATCGCCGCTCGCATCCGCGGCAAGCTGCACAGCGCCTTCGACCACCCGCCGGCTCTTGCCGAGGGGCAAAGCCGGCCAGCAGATTTCCCGCCGCACCGAAACGGAACCGACGGTCCAGCCAACCTGGTCGTGGTGGCCGATGCGGACCTGCTGGCCGATCGGTTCTGGGTGCAGATGCAGGATTTCTTCGGCCAGTCGCAGCCAACCCCGTTCAGCGACAACGGCGCGTTCGTCGCCAATCTGGTCGACACGCTGGCCGGCGGCGACGCGTTGATCGGGCTGCGATCGCGCGGCGACAGCTTGCGCCCGTTCGATCGGGTGCAATGGATGCGAGCGGAAGCGGAAGCTAAATTCCGCCAATCGGAGAAGGATTTGCAGCAAAATCTGGAGGCGACCGAGAAAAAACTTCGCGAACTGCGCGGCGGCGTGGGCGCTGCTCCACAGGCGACCATCAGCGCCGCCCAGCGCGCCGAAATCGACGCGGCACGCGACGAGATCACCGATACCAGGCAAAAACTGCGGCTGGTCAATCTGGAACTGAACCGCGATATCTCCGCCTTGCAGACCAGGTTGAAGCTGGCGGACATCGTGCTGGTCCCTGCTTTGCTCAGCGCAGCCGCCATCGCCCTGGGCATCGCCCGCCGGCGGCGTCGCCTTCGGGCCAGATCGTGAGCAACCGCGGCCTGATCGTTCTGGTCCTGCTGGGCGTGCTCTCGCTCAGCGCGGGCTGGTATGTCGGCCCTGGGTCAGAGCCGGCTTCGCTAACTGGCACTGCTTCCGGCAGCCTGATGTTCCCCGGTCTGGCCGGACGATTGGCGCAGGCGCGGCGGATCGAGATTGTGCATCAGGGCAAAACCCTGGCGATCGAGCGAAGCGGGAACGGGCCGGACGCGGCTTGGGGGCTGG
>JAYTXR010000289.1:0-3884 GCA_043742865.1 Acetobacteraceae bacterium | reverse complement strand
TCGGCGGGGACACTGATCCTGCTGAAAATTAGTGGCTGGAACGTCGGTATTCGGGAGGTCGGAAGAAATGAGCAGGCTTCGTCAGGGGATCGGGCTCCGTCAGGAGATGCTGTCCACCGGGATCGCGGTCTTGCTGGGGCTGGCGGTCCTTGCCCCGGCACCCTCCATCGGCGCGGCCAGGGAGGAGCGTGGGGCGATGCTCGGTCCCGTGGCTCCGCGAACCGCGGCCGTTCAATTGGGTCCGGACTTACAATTGGGTATCGACAGGGTGCGCATGGCCACTGTTTTGCGGGCAATTTACTACCGCTAAAACCCCCCGGTAAGATCGCGCCGGTTCCCTGCCAAGCCGGACCCATGGTAGCCTGAGTGCAATCAATCGAGGGCCGCGCGATGAGTTCGCGTGTGCCTCGCGCCCGGGAGACAAGTCGATGGTCCTACGATCCGCCGTTTCACGACTATTGATCGCCGCCGCGTGTTTGCTGGGTGGGGCCATGCCCGCATGGGCCGAGAGCATCACCGTGACCCATTGGGGGTCGGCGTTCTACGGCGCGCCCTATGCGGTGGCGATGGAGAAGGGCTTCTTCAAGGCGCACGGGGTGGACATCAGCGGCATCCTGACCTCCAACGGCGGCGGCACCTCGGTGCGGAACACGCTGGCCGGTGATTTGCCATTCGGCGAGGTGGCGCTGCCCGCGGTGATCGAGGCGATCAACAATGGCCAGAAGCTGGTCATTATCGGCGGTGGCACCGACAGCATCGGCGACATTCTCTGGATGGCCAAGAAGGGCTCGTCGATGACGGGGATCAAAGATATCGTCGGCAAGAAGATCGGCTTCACCTCCCCCGGCTCGGTTACCAACATGCTGATCCTGATGGCGATGAAGGCGCAGGGGATCGACCCGGCCACCGTGAAGCTGATCCCCGCCGGCGGCATCGGCGCCAATATCTCCGCGGTGGTCAACGGCGCGATCGATGCCGGCATGTCCGGCGAGCCGGTCTGGTCGGAAAACCAGGACAAGGTGCAGGCGGTATTTTGGGCCAAGGATGTGCTGCCGCCCAACATGATGCAGACGGTGGCGATCACCACCACCGATTACGCCAGGCAGGGTGGGGCGCAATTGCGCGCCATTCTGGCCGCGCGGCGGGAGGGGGTGGAGTTCATCATCGCCCATCCCGACGAGGCGGCGGAGATCACCGCCCGCGCCTTTAACGGCGATCCAGCGCTGTACAAGAAGGTTTTCCGCAATCTGCTGACGTTCAACTACTGGTCCGACGGGCGGCTGGATTACGACGGGATGAACCGCATGGTGGAGGGCCTGCAGATCGTCGGCAAGCAGAAAGGTCCGGTGGACTGGCCGAAGATCGTCGATGCGTCGTTCCTGCCGGCCGACCTCAAGCCGCATTTCTGATGCTCGAAGCCTCGGCCGCGCATGCTGTGCTGCGCGGCGTCACCCGGGTCTATCCGGGGAAAACTCCCGTGCATGCCCTGGGGCCGGTCGATCTCGACATCGCTGCCGGCGAGTTCTTCTCGGTCGTCGGCCCTTCCGGCTGCGGCAAATCCACGCTGCTGGATCTGCTGGCCGGGCTGAGCCCGCCCAGTGCCGGGACCCTGCGCTTCGAGGGCAAGCCGATTGCCGGCGAGGTGCCGGACGGCGTGGGCGTGGTGTTCCAGGAAGATGCCAGCTTCCCCTGGCTGAGCGTGCGCGACAATGTGGCGTTCGGGCTGCGCCGCGCCGGTATGGATGCGGCTGAAACCACCCGGCGGGTGGAGTATGCGATCGGCTTCATGGGCCTGGCCGAGTTCGCCACCGCCTACCCGGCCCAGCTCTCGGGCGGGATGCGCCAGCGCGTATGCATCGCCCGCACCCTGGTGCTGCGCCCCCGGCTGATCCTGCTGGACGAGCCGTTCGGCGCGCTGGACCAGCAGACCAGGCTGCTGATGGGCGACGAGCTGCTGCGTCTGTGGCGCGAAACCGGGGCGACGGTGCTGCTGATCACCCATGCGCTGGACGAGGCGGCGATGCTGTCGGACCGTGTCGGCGTGATGTCGGCGCGCCCGGGCTGCTTCATCGACCTGGTGGAAACCGGCTGGGCGCGTGACCGCGACAGCCGGATTGTCTCCGACTCCAATTTCGGCGCGGTCACCGCGCGGCTGTGGACCAGCCTACGGGCGGAATCCATGAAGGCCATCGGCCGTGCATGAGGTCGCCAGAATGAGGTTCGGGGCATGAGCCGGGCCGGAAAAATCTTCTGGACCCGCTGCGCGGTGATCGGTGTGCCGGTGCTGCTGCTGGAAGCGGCTTGCCGGTTGGGCTGGATTTCCTCGCTGGTGGTCATTCCCCCCAGCGAGATGGTGACGGCGATGGTGGCGCTGCTGGGCACCGAGGAAGTGTTGGCGAACGTGATGTTGACCTTCTCCACCGTGGCGATCGCATTCGCTGCTTCCGTGGTCACCGGGTTTGCCCTGGGGGCCATGATCCATGGCATGCAGCGGCTGCGCCGGGCGATCGATCCGCTGCTGGCGTCGTATTATTCAGTGCCGTTCTTCGTGTTCTACCCGCTGCTGGTGGCGCTGTTCGGCCTGAATGCGCTGCCGCTGATCGCCATCGGCTTCCTGTTCGCGCTGCCCGCGATGCTGATCGCCACGCTGCTCGGCCTCGATCGGGTGCCGCGCGTGCTGCGCAAGGTGGCGCGGATGCATCGGCTGGGCTGGGGGCGCACGGCGCTGCTGGTGATCCTGCCGGCCGCGCTGCCGAACCTGTTCCAGGGCATCAAGCTGGCGCTGGCCTACGCCTTCATCGGCGTGATCGCCGGTGAGTTCATCCTGTCTTCCGGCGGTCTCGGCTACGCGATCGCCTATGCCTATGAAAGTTTTGAAAACCAAACGATGTATGGCCTGATGCTGTTCGTGCTGCTCAGCGCGACCGTGACCAACGGGCTGCTGTACAGCTGGGAAGCACGGTTGCAGCGCCGGCGGGGCAGGGGGTGAACCGGTCCCGGGCCGGCTGGATCGACGGGTTCGCGATCCTGCTGGTGCTGCTGGCCGGATGGCAGGCGCTGTTCGCCTATGCTGGCGCGGTTGCGCTGAGCCCGCCAGTGGCCACGTTCGAATTCGCCGCCGACCTTCTGGGCCACGCCAGCTTCTGGGGCCACGCCGGCGCGACCCTGGCGGCGTTCGGCTGGTCGCTGCTGATTTCGGCCGTGCTGGGCATTGCGCTGGGGCTGTGGCTGGGAATGCGCCGCTTCGCCGGCGACGTGGCCGAGCCGATGCTGGCGGCAATGTACACGATCCCGAAAGTGACACTGTATCCGGTGATGCTGCTGGTGTTCGGCCTGGGCCCGTCGGCGAAGATCGCCTTTGGCGTGATCCATGGCCTGGTGCCGGTGGTGCTGTTCACGCTGGGGGCGGTGAAGAATATTCCGCCGGTGTTCCTGCGCTCCGCGCGGTCGCTGCGCCTGACGCCGATGCAGACGGTGCGGACTGTTCTGGTGCCGGCGCTGCTGCCGGAAATCACCAGCGGCCTGCGTATCGGTTTCTCACTGTGCCTGCTCGGCGTGCTAATCGGCGAGATGTTCGCCTCCCAGCGCGGGATCGGCTTTCTGATCATCAACGGCATCAATTCGCACAATGTGCGGATGACCACGGCGGTGACGCTGATCGTGGTCGTGTTGGCGGTGGGCGCGAACAGCGTCCTGCTCGCCCTGGACCGCTGGCTGCACCGGGCGTGAGGCAGTTGGGGCTTTGCCCGAGACCCCAAAAGGGGCTCTGCCCCTTCACCCCGCAAGGAGCCAGGGGCCCCTTGACCCCCATCTGGGTGACGGGTTCCAAGTTACGACTGTCCCGTGGTTGGGTGCAGGGGCAAAGCCCCTGCCGGGGTCTGGGG
>JAYTXR010000288.1:0-11701 GCA_043742865.1 Acetobacteraceae bacterium | reverse complement strand
TCGATTGTGCGGCCCGGCGATGGCCTCAGGTCAAGCGCGAAAGCCGAGGCTTGATTTTGTCGGCGTCTCGGGTAAGCGTCTTGCGTACCAAAGACTGTCCAGAAACGATGCGGCCAGACGCCGCGCCCAGGGAGGAATTATGATCATCCGCAAACCCAGCACGGGTCTGATCGCCGGCCGCCGCTCCACCTTGCTGGGCGCCGCCTCGCTGGCCGCCACATCCCTGGCGATGCCCTATGTCGCCCGCGCCGCCGAGCCGATCAAGATCGGCCTGCTGCTGGCCAAGACCGGGCAGATCTCGGCGCAGACCGAATACCTCGCCAATGGCGCCTATCTGGCACTGGAACAGCGTGGCAACAAGATTCTGGGCCAGCCGGCCGAACTGGTCTGGCTGGACGAGCCCACCCCGCAGGCGGCGACGCAGAACATGCAGAAGCTGGTGCAGGAGAACAAGGTTGTCGCCGTACTGGGCGGGGCGCTGTCATCGAACGCACTGGCCGAGCAAGCCACCGCCGCGCAGTTGAAAATTCCGTTCATCGTCGTCAACGCCGCGGCGACCGATATCACCGGCAAAAACTGCAACCGTTATACGTTCCGGCTGAACTCGCCGGTGACTGTGCAGTCGCGCATGCTGGCGCCGTATGCGCTGAGCTACGGCAAGAGATGGTACCACATCATTGCTTCCTACGCATTTGGTCAGGATATCCTGCGCACCTCGCGCGAGCTGCTGAAGCAAGCCGGCGGCACCGAGGTCGGCGCGGATGAGGTGCCCCTCAACACCGCCGATTTCAGCTCGTTCATTCTGAAAATCCGTCAGGCCAAGCCCGATGTGGTGGTCGGCGGGCTGGCGGCCGGCGATCTTTCCACGTTCCTCAAGCAGTGGAACGAACTGGGCATGAAAGGCAAGATCCCGTTCGTGGAAATCGCCATCGGCGATACCGATATCTGGGCGGTCGGGCCGGAAGCGGCGAACGGCATTTTCACCAAGTTGTGGTATTATCAGAACCCGGCCAACCCGCCGGAGGAGAAGGCTTTCGCCGAGGCCTATCTGCAAAAGCACGGCAAGCCGGCCGCCGACAAGGCGTGGATGGGCTGGATCACCGCCCGCTCGCTGTTCGAGTCGATCGACATGGCGAAATCGACCGACCCGATGGCCATCGTCGAGGCGCTGGAAGCCTGGAAATTCCAGGCCGGCGCCACGACCTACTCGTACCGTAAATTCGATCACCAGATGCTGGTGCGCAACCTCGCGGTATCGGTGAAGGACAAGATCACCGACAAATGGGACTATTTCGACGTAAAGGCGACGCTGCCGGAAAACCCCGCCGATCTTGAAAAGGTGTTTGGCACCGCCGAAGAAATCGGCTGCAAGATGATCTGAGCAGCCGCGCCGAAGGGGGTAGCTAATGCTCGATATCCTGCTGTCGCAGGTGGTCAACGGCCTGGTGCTTGGCGGCTTGTATGTGCTGATCGCCATCGGGCTGTCGATCATCTTCGGCCTGCTCGGGATCGTGAACTTCGCGCATGGCAGCTTCTTCACGTTGGGCGCCTATCTGGCGCTGACGTTGTTTCGTGCCATCGGCTGGCCGGCGGTGCTGCTGGCGCCGGTTCTCGTCGGCGGCATCGGCATGATCGCCGAGCGGCTGCTGATCCGGCGGTTGTACGACAAGGAACCGCTGATCAGCCTGATCGTTACCTTCGCCCTCGCATTGCTGATCGAAGCCTCGGTGCGGCTGATCTGGGGCGGTGTCGGACAACCGTTCAACGCGCCGCCATTCCTGGGCGGATTCCTGATCTGGGGTCCGGTCCTGATCACCAAATACCGTTTCGCGGTGATGCTGACCACCGCTTCGGTGCTGATCGGGCTGTGGCTGTTCCTGACCTACACGCCGTTCGGGCGCATCCTGCGCGCGGGATCGCGCGATCCGGAAATGGTCGGCCTGCTCGGCATCAACCTGCCCCGCGTGCTGACCTGGGTGTTCGGACTGGGCTGCGCCATCTCCGGCATCGCTGGGGTGCTGGCCGCCCCGCTCTGGACCATCACCCCAGCCATGGCGACCAATGCCATCATGCCGGCCTTCGTGGTGGTGGCGATCGGCGGTCTCGGCTCATTCCCCGGTGCCGTGATCGCCGGCCTGCTGGTGGGCGTCGTGATCGCGCTGACGATCCAGTTCATGCCCGAAGCATCCGGCGCGGTGATGTACATCTTCATGGCGCTGATGCTGCTGCTCCGCCCCCGAGGCCTGCTCGGCGAACGCTGGGAACGCTTTGAGTGAAGGGTGTAGCAAGTAAGGCCAGGGGGCGCTGCCCCTGGACCCCGCCAAAGGGCTCGCCCTTTGGAAACCCTAATTTGTTTTCTTGAAAAAGGGCGGGCAATCGTGGCGGTAGCAACAGCACCTCGCCCGCCCTTTTTCAAGAAAACCAAAGCGAGTCCAGAGGCGAGCCTCTGGCGGGGGTCCAGGGGGCAGCGCCCCCTGGCCTCGCTTGCTAAGGCCCTTCGCTAATGCGCCACCCCGTCGTTTGGGTCGTGCTGGTCTTGGCGGGGCTGACCGCAGCGTGGCAGGCCCTTGGGGCGCCGATTTCGTTGATTACTCAGATCGCCATTTACATGCTGTATGGCGCCGGGGTGAATTTGCTGGTCGGTTATACTGGGTTGGTGCCGTTTGGCGCTTCGGTGTTTTTTGGTTGCGCCAGCTACGCGGTGGCGGTGGCGATGCTGCGCGGCGGCGGAAACGAGGTTTTCGGCCTGTTGTTCGGGGTCGTGTTCTCACTCGCCTTGGCGGCGGTGATTGCGCTGATTATTCTGCGCCGGCGCGGGCTGTATTTTTCGTTGTTGACGCTGGCTTTCTCGCAGATCGCGTTCGAGATCGCTTTCAAATGGACCGAGGTGACCGGCGGCGAGAACGGCCTGCAGGGCGTGCCACGGCCCTGGCTGCAAAGCGACTGGTCGTTTCACGTGTTTACCATCGTCACGGTGTCGGGCGCGATGTATGGGCTTTGGCGCATCGCCCATGCTCCGTTCGGGCGCGTGCTGGTCGCCCTGCGCGACAACGAGCAGCGGGTGCAAAGCCTCGGCTACGATAGTTTCCGCACCAAGTTTGCCGCCTTCGTGCTGATGGGCGGGGTGGTGGGTTATGCCGGCGGCCTGTTCGCGTTCATGCTGCGCGGCGCCTATGCCGATAATCTGAACTGGCAGCACGCGGGCGACAGTCTGCTGATGACCGTGCTCGGCGGGGTGCATCACTTCCTGGGCCCGCTCTGGGGCGCCATCGCCTTCATCCTGCTGGAAGATCGGCTATCGGCGATCACCGAAAGCTGGTGGCTGATTTTTGCCCCGATCGTCATTCTGTTCGCGCTGGCCTCGCCCGAGGGCATCCAGGGCCTGGTGTTCCGGCTGCTGGGCCGCGAGGGCTGGACCCTGACGCGGCGCGGCATCCCGGCCCGTCCGGCGCGGATCGAGCCGTATGGCGGCGGCACCGCCGCCACGCTCGATAGCGGTCGGCCGATCCTGACCGTCACCGGTTTGAACAAGCGGTTTGGCTCGCTGGTGGTGGCGGCGGACGTGAATTTGGAGGTGTATCCCTGCCGGCTGCACAGCCTGATCGGCCCGAACGGGGCCGGCAAGACCACGTTCTTCAACATGCTGACCGGCCTGCTGGCGGCGAATTCCGGCTCTATCCATTTCGACGGGCAGGACATCACCCGCCTGGCGGTGCACCGGCGCGTCCGCCTGGGGCTCAGCCGGTCGTTTCAAATACTTAGCGTCTTCCGCACCCTGACCGCGTTCGAGAACGTGCGCGTGGCGGTGCAGGCGCAGGATCCGCGGCGCCGCGGCCTGTGGCGCGACGCCTATGATTACGAAGACCTCAATGCCCGCGCGTGGTGCCTGCTGGCGGCGGTGGGGTTGCAGGACCGCGCCGGCGAGCCCTGCGCCAACCTGGCGCATGGCGAACAGCGGCTGCTGGAGATCGCCATCACGCTCGCCACCAATGCCAAGCTGCTGCTGCTGGACGAGCCGCTGGCCGGGCTGGCGGAGGCCGACCGGCAGGTGGTCGGCGCGCTGATCCGCCAGCTGGCGCAAACCCATGCGGTGCTGCTGATCGAGCACGACATCGACCGTGTGCTGGCGCTGTCGGACCGCATCACGGTGCTGCACCAGGGCCGGGTGATCGCCGACGGCAGGCCCTCCGAGGTTGCCAGCAACCCCGATGTGATCACCGCCTATCTCGGCGCGGAGCGCATCCACACCCCGCCGGCCCCGACCGATGCGGAAATCAGCGCCCATGCCGCCGGTAAGGCGGTGCTGGTGGTCGAGGGCCTATCGGCGGGATATGCCGGCAGCATCGTGCTGGAGGGGCTCGGCCTGACCGTGCATGAGGGCGAGGCGGTGGCACTGCTCGGGCGCAACGGCGTCGGCAAGACCACGACGCTGCGCGCCATCACCGGAACGGTGCGCTCCAGCGCCGGGACGATCCGGCTGGATGGGGCCGACATCACCCATGCCAAGACCTATGAGATCAACCAGCGCGGCATATCGCTGGTGCCGGAGGGGCGGCGGCTGTTTCCCAACCTGACGGTGGTGGATAATCTCCGCATCGCCATGCGGCCGGGCGGCGCCTCGCTGGACGAGGTCTATGGGCTGTTCCCGAAACTGCGCATTCTGCAACGGTCCCGCGCCGAGAGCCTGTCGGGCGGGGAGCGTCAGATGCTGGCGATCGCGCGCGCGCTGATGGTGCCGGCGCGGTTGATCCTGCTCGACGAACCGTTCGAGGGCCTGGCGCCGGCGATCGTCAAGGAGGTGATGGACGCGCTGGTGCGGCTGCGCGGCAAGGTGGCGATGGTGATCGTGGAGCATCATGCCGAGACGGTGCTGCCGCTGGTCGATCGCGTCTATGTGCTGGTGAACGGCCAGGTCGCCTATGAGGGCAGCGCCCGCGCGCTGGAGGCGGACCCGCGATTGCAGGCCCGCCTGTTGGGCGTGGTGCAGACGACCGAGGACGCCTGAACCTCGGTTACGCGCGGATCAGATCGCGTCCCACGGATAAACGTCGCGGGTGCGCTCCAGCGGGGTAAAACTGCTCTTGACCGCGGGAAACCAATGCTCGGCCAGCGTCTGCGGCGTCCAGCCGGTGCTGCGATGCAGGATGCGGATCGGTCGCGGCTGGTTGTACAGATAAATTTCGTTGCCGCGCGCGCCGACGATTTGGCCGGACATGCCGTTGGCCGCGTCCGACACCAGGAACGTCGCCAGCACCGCCACCTGGTCGGGGCGGGTTTTCGCCGCGCGGGCGGCCAGCACATCCTCGTCCAGCCCGGGGATGCTTTCGATCATGCGGCTGAACGCGTGTGGGCCGATGCAGTTGGAGCGGATGTTGTAGCGCTCCATGTCCATGGCGATCGAGCGCGACAGCCCGGCGATGCCGAGTTTGGCGGCGGCGTAGTTGGCCTGTCCGACACTGCCGATCAGGCCGGAGGTGGAGGTCATGTGCACGAACGCGCCGGACAGCTGCTTGCGCATATACGGGATTGCGGCCCGGCTGACATAGAAGGCGCCATACAGATGCACCTTCATCACCATGTCGAATTCCTCGGGCGACATGTAGTGGAACATGCGGTCGCGCAGGATGCCGGCATTGTTCACGACGATGTCGATCTGGCCGAATCTGTCGATCGCGGTCTGCACGATGTTCTGTGCCGTGGCCCAGTCGGCGACGCTGTCGGTGTTGGCGACCGCCTGGCCCTGACCGTGCTGCGCCTCGATCTCGGCGACCACCTGCTGGGCCGGGCTCTGGTCGAAGCCCTGGCCATCGACCGCGGCGCCGACGTCGTTGACGACGACCTTGGCACCCTCGGCGGCCATGGCCAGCGCCATCGCGCGGCCGATCCCGCGGCCTGAACCGGTGACGACGGCGACTTTACCCTCAAGCATTCCAGCCATGAACATTTCCCCTCTGATTTGGCAGTTCGGTCAACTTGGCCGAAGAATGCGCCCGGCTCAACCCTGGGCCATCCGCGTGGGGGAGCATCGTTATGGATCTCGGATTTCTGGGTCTTGGCAACATGGGCGGCGCCATCGCCGACCGGCTGATCGGCGGCGGCGCGCGGGTGCATGTGTTTGACCCCAATCAGGCTGTCGTGGGCAGATTTATCGACCGCGGGGCGAAGGCCTATGCCTCCGCGGTCGCGGTCGCCGCCCAGGCGGAGATCGTGTTCGCCTGCCTGCCGGCGGCTTCGATCAGCGCCAAGGTCGCCGGCGAGCTCGCGGAGGATACCGGGGCGATGAAGATCTACGTGGAGATGTCCACCATCGGCACCCGTGCGGTGCAGGATATTGCCGAGCGGCTGGGCGCGCGCGGCGTTCAGGTGGTGGACAGCCCGATCAGTGGCGGGCCGAAGGGCGCGCGGGATGGCACGCTGGCGGTGATCACGTCGGGGCCGGCCGATGCGGTGGCGACGATCCGGCCTTGGCTGGAAGCGATCGGCAAGACGGTGTTCGTGCTGGGCGAAAAACCTGGCCAGGCGCAACTGATGAAGCTGGTCAACAACCTGATGAGCGCCGCCAACATGGCAACCGCGTTCGAAGCACTGGTGCTCGGCGCCAAGGGCGGGTTGGATCCGGATGTGATGGTCGAGGTGCTCAACGCGTCTTCGGGTCGCAGCACGGCGACCGAAACCAAGGTGTCGCTGGCGGTGTTGACCGGCAGCTTCGACTACGGGGCGCGGCTGGCGATCATGCACAAGGACGTGGTGCAGGGGCTGGCGGAGGCGGCACAGCTCGGCGTGCCGATGTGGGCGCATGAAACCGTCGGCCAGCTCTGGCGCTTTGCCATGACGCAGGGCAGGGGCGAGGATGATTTCACGTCGTTGATCCGGATGATGGAAGAATGGTCGGGAGTGGAGGTGCGGAGCCGGCCCCGGGATCCGTCGCCCTGACCCTGGCATTTGCTTCCGCCAGAAGCTGTTGCGATGCTTCGAGGTTCTGGAACAGCCGGCTGGTCGCCAACTGCATGTAATAGAAGCCAAAATCCGGATTCTGGAAGTACAGCATTTTCACCTGGTCATACGAGATCGCCAGCAGCTCGCCGGCCTCGACGCATTCCAGCGTCTGGGTGCGCCGCCCGTCCGGGGCCAGCAGGCCGAGCTCGCCGACGAAGGTGCTGCGCGGCAGCTCGATGCCGGACTCGTTCAGCCGGAAGCGTCCGGACACCGTGTAGAACAGGCTGTCGGCGACATCGGCCTTGCGAAACAGCTTCTCGCCCGTCCGGCAGCTGCGCCGGCGCATATAGGGGCGCAGCCAGTCCATCGTCTTGTTGCCTTCTGCCGCGGTGCGCACCCGGCGGACCAGCTTCACCATCTGAAACAACCGCACGCCGTTCAGCGGAAACAGCGCCGCATGCAGCACCATCGTCGGATACAGGGCGTCCAGATAGCCGTAGGCGACGAAGCAAAGATTGCTCAGCGCGCCCATCGCCCGCAGCGGGATCATCGTGGTGTTGAAGAACGAAACCACGATCAGCACGCCGCCGAGATAGCCGGCAACGTCGCCCCAGCTCGGGCGGATCCAAAACGACGCCAGCGCGGCCTGCAGGGCGGGGACGAGGGTGTTCCAGAGCATCCCCGTATTTCCACCGTTCGCCGGCCCCGCGCAAGGTGAGGTTGGGGCGGGGAGGGCAGACCCGGCGTCCGGCCCGATGGATCGGTGGGCTGGTCAAAACCGGCGAAGCGGATAAGGCTGCGCCGGCAAACATCCAGGAGGCCGCATGTCCTATCTCTCTCTCGCCCAGGCGCAGCAAATCGTCACCGTCGCGCTCGCCCATGCGCGGGCACAGAAATTCAGCCCCATGGGCGTCGCGGTGCTGGATTCGCGCGGCGCGCTGAAGGCGTTCGGGGCGGAGGATGGCACCAGCCTGAAACGCCCGGAGATTGCCATGGGCAAGGCCCATGCCGCGATCTCCATGGGCACCGGCTCGCGCGCGCTGGCCAAGGCGGCGGCTGACCGGCCGCATTTCATCGCCGCGGTAACCCATGCCGTGGGCGGCTCGTTCATCCCGGTGCCCGGCGGCGTGCTGATCCGCGACGCGGCGGGGGCGGTGATCGGCGCGGTCGGCGTGACCGGCGACACCTCCGACAACGACGAGGCGGCAGCGCTGGCTGGCATTGCCGCCACCGGGCTGAAGGGCGATCCGGGCGTTTAGCTATAGGCTTGCTATCCGGTGCGGACCGCCGTCTGCAGATCGGCCGGATCGTCGATGCGGTTCAGGCCGCGGTTCAGTAAATCCCGGTCGAGCTCGCCCTCCCACCAGGACACCACCACCGTGGCGACGCCGTTGCCGGTGATGTTCACCAGCGCGCGGCATTCGCTCATGAACTTGTCGATCCCGAACACGATCGCCATGCCCGGCACCAGCGCCGGGTTCACCACGGTCAAGGTCGCGGCCAGGGTGATGAAGCCGGCGCCGGTCACGCCGCTGGCGCCCTTGGAGGTCAGCATGGCCACGCCCAGGATCGTCAATTGCTGTCCGAGGGTCAGATCCACCCCCAGCGCCTGGGCGATGAACAGGGTCGCCAGGGTCATGTAGATGTTGGTGCCGTCCAGGTTGAACGAATACCCGGTCGGCACCACCAGCCCGACCACGGATTTCGAACATCCCAGTCGTTCCAGCTTCGCCATCAGCTGCGGCAGCGCGCTTTCCGACGAGCTGGTGCCGAGCACGATCAGCAATTCGTCCTTGATGTAGGCGATGAACTTGAAGATGCTGAAGCCGGCCAGCCAAGCGATGGCGCCGAGCACGACGATCACGAACAGCGCCGAGGTGGCGTAGAACGTGATGATCAGCCCGGCCAGATTGCCCAGTGCCGCCGGGCCGTAGCGGCCGATCGTGTAGGCCATGGCGCCGAATGCGCCGAGCGGGGCGGCTTTCATCACGATCGCGATGACGCCGAAAATGCCATGCGCCACGTCGTCGATCAGCGTGCGCACCGTATGGCCGCGTTCGCCCAGCGCCATCAGCGCGAAGCCGAACAGGATGGCGAACAGCAGAACCTGCAGAATGTCGCCCTTGGCGAAGGCGCCGACCACGCTGTCGGGGATGATGTTCAGCACAAAATCGACCGAATGCATCTCCCCGGCCTGCTTGGCATACAGCGCCGAGGCGGTGGAATCCGGCACCTTGCCGGCGAAATTAGCGCCGGGGCGGACAACATTGGCCACAATCAGGCCGAGCGCCAGCGCGAAGGTGGAGACGATTTCGAAATACACCAGCGCCTTGACGCCGACGCGCCCTACCTTCTTGGCGTCCTGAATATGCGCGATGCCGGACACCACGGTGCAGAAGATGATCGGCGCGATCAGCATCTTGATCAGCTTGATGAAGCCGTCGCCCAGCGCCTTGATCCATTCGTTGGTGGCGATCTGCGGCGCCAGCCAGCCGAGCAGGCCGCCGAGCACGATCGCGCACAGCACCTGGAAATACAGCAGCTTGTACAGCGGCTTTTTTTGGGCCTTCGTCGGGTATGCCGACGCGGGAATTTGAGCCATCGGTCATTGCTCCAGAAAAGGATCCGGCCAGGCATGCCACCTTGTCGACAACGCCCCAAGGTGGCATGGATTAGCGATCCCTGCTAATCTGGCTATGGAGAATAAAATCTTCCTTTCGCCAGGAAATATCGGATGAAATATCCACGCAACGCTCGGTTTTTCGGTGTTTTGAGCTTTATGCTGTTCGCGGCGACCGCTTCGGGAGGCTTGCCGTCATCCGCCTACGCGGCCGACACGTCGGTGTCGTACACCGCCCCCGATCTCACTTCCGCGCGGGCGAAGATCAAGGCGAAGGACTGGAAGGGCGCGATCACGGAACTGACCCGGATGACCGACACCAACCAGCACGCCGATGTCTACAACCTTCTGGGTTATAGCCAGCGCAAGTCGGGCGACTACAAGAACGCGTTGTACAATTACGAAAAGGCGCTCCGCCTCGATCCGAAACACAAGGGCGCGCAGGAATATCTGGGCGAGCTGTATGTCGAAACCGGTCAGATGGACAAGGCGAAAGCCATGCTCGCCAGCCTCGAGAAACTATGTCCGCAGGGCTGCGAGGAGCGTGAGGATCTGGAAAAGGCGATCGCCGCGGGTCCGGGCACCGCGGCGAAATCGAATTGATTTGGTGCTGGCCTTGGTAAGGCACGTGTAGGGCGGAAGCATTCTGCCGCTTCGGCCCGCACCCTCCGATCATCCACCCAGATAGGCGGCGACAACGGCCGGATCGTTGGCAACGATTTCGGCTGGACCGTGTATTAGGATACGGCCGGTCTCCAGAACATACGCATAGTCGGAAATATCCAGCGCGGCCGAGGCGTTCTGCTCGACCAACAGGATCGTGATGCCCTCGTGCTTCAGATCGGCGATAATGGCGAAAATCTCCTCCACGAACAGCGGCGCCAGGCCCATGCTGGGCTCGTCCAGCAGCAGCAGTTTTGGCGCCCCCATCAGCGCCCGTCCGAGTGCCAGCATCTGCTGCTCGCCGCCGGACATCGAGCCGGCGAGCTGATCCAGCCGCTCGCGCAGCCGGGGGAAACGGGTCAGCACTTCGTCCTGGCGCCGGGCGATCTCAGCCCGGTTGGACACCAGCCACGCGCCGATGGCCAGGTTCTCCGCCACGGTCAGTTCGGCAAAAACCTGCCGTCCTTCCGGCACCTGCAGCAGGCCGGCGGCGGCGATGCGATGGGGGCGTTGGCCGGTGATGTCGGCGCCGTCCAGCCGAACTTGGCCGGCGCGCGGACGCACCAGGCCCGACAGCGCCCGCATGGTCGTGGTCTTGCCCGCGCCGTTGGCGCCGATCAGGCAGACCACCTGGCCGGCCGGCACCGCGAGGTCGATCCCGCGCAGCGCCTCGGTGCGGCCATAGGACACGCACAGGCCCTGCACCGCCAGGTTGCTCATGGCCAAATTCTCATGAAACCGCCCGGCGAGCCAGCCGTGCGGCGACTTTCTGGCCGAGATAGGCCTCGATCACGGTGGTTTCCTGGCGCACTTCGACCGGGGTGCCCTCGAAGATCCGGCGGCCGAAATTCAGCACTGTGATCCGGTCGGACAAATCCATCACGAAACCCATGTCGTGCTCCACCAGCAGCACCGTGGTGCCGGCGTCGCGGATGCGGCGCACCAGGATTTTCAACGCCTCGGTTTCAGCCGGGTTCATCCCCGCCGCCGGCTCGTCCAGCAGCAGCAGGCGCGGGCTGGAGGCCAGGGCGCGGGCGATCTCCAGCCGCCGCTGATCGCCATAAGCCAGGGCAGCCGCGCGCCTCTCGGCGGTGTCCGCCAGGCCCACAAGATCCAGCACGGCGCGCGCGCGGCCGACCGCCTCGCGCTCCGTACGGCGAAACCCCGGCAGGCGCAGAACGACCGAACCGAACCCGGCAGGGATGCGCGAATGCAGCCCGGTCAGCGCATTTTCCAACACCGTCATGCTGGAGAAAATTCGTATGTTCTGGAAGGTCCGCGCCATGCCCAAGCCGGCGCGGCGATGCACCGGAAGCGCCGAAATATCCTGACCGGCGAAACGGATGGATCCGCCGCTCGGGCTCACCAGGCCGGAGATCAGGTTGAACAGGGTCGTCTTGCCCGCACCGTTCGGGCCGATCACCGCGTGGATCGATCCATCCATCACCGCCAGATCGACCGCGTCCACCGCGGTCAGTCCGG
>JAYTXR010000287.1:0-3758 GCA_043742865.1 Acetobacteraceae bacterium | reverse complement strand
CCGATGGGAGAGTGGTTCAGAGCGATCATAAATCCATACCGCCCATGCCGCCCATGCCACCGCCGCCACCACCGCCGTGGCCGTGCGCTTCTTCCTTCTTCGGCGCTTCGGCGACCATCGCTTCCGTGGTGATCATGAGACCTGCGATCGAGGCTGCGTTCTGCAGCGCCGTACGCGTGACCTTGGTCGGATCCAGGATACCGAACTCGATCATGTCGCCATACTCGCCGGTCTGCGCGTTGTAACCGTAGTTGCCCTTGCCGTCCTTGACCTTGTTGAGCACGACCGAGGGCTCCTCGCCGGCGTTGGCGACGATCTCGCGCAGCGGCGCTTCCATCGCGCGCAGGGCGATCTGGATGCCGTGGTTCTGGTCTTCGTTGGCACCCTTGAGGTTCTTGATCGCGGCCAGTGCACGGATCAGCGCAACACCGCCGCCCGGCACCACGCCTTCTTCCACTGCAGCGCGGGTGGCGTGCAGGGCGTCTTCGACGCGCGCCTTCTTCTCCTTCATCTCGATCTCGGTCGAGGCACCGACCTTGATCACCGCCACGCCGCCGGACAGCTTGGCCGCGCGTTCCTGCAGCTTCTCCTTGTCGTAGTCCGAAGAAGTCTCTTCGATCTGCGCCTTGATCTGCTTGATGCGCGACTGGATACCGTCGGCAACGCCGGCACCGTCGATGATCGTGGTGTTTTCCTTCGAGACCTGGATCTTCTTCGCGCGGCCGAGATCCTTGATCGTGGCCTTTTCGAGCTGCAGGCCCACTTCCTCGGAAATCACGGTGCCGCCGGTCAGGATCGCCATGTCTTCCAGCATCGCCTTGCGACGATCGCCGAAGCCAGGCGCCTTCACGGCCGCGACCTTCAAGCCGCCGCGCAGCTTGTTCACCACCAGGGTGGCCAGGGCCTCGCCCTCGACATCCTCGGCGATGATCAGCAGCGGACGGCCCGACTGCATGACCGCTTCCAGCAGCGGCAGCAGCGGCTGCAGGCCGGACAGCTTCTTCTCATGGATCAGCACGTAAGGCTGGTCCAGATCGACCACCATCTTCTCGGCGTTGGTGATGAAATACGGCGACATGTAGCCACGGTCGAACTGCATGCCCTCGACGACATCGAGTTCGGTGTCGATGCCCTTGGCTTCCTCGACCGTGATGACGCCCTCGTTGCCGACCTTCTGCATCGCCTGGGCGATCATCTTGCCGATTTCTTCCTCGCCATTGGCGGAGATCGTGCCGACCTGGGCGGTTTCGGCCTGGGTGGTGATCTTCTTCGACCGCTTCGCCAGTTCCTCGACCAGGGCAATCACTGCCTTGTCCACGCCGCGCTTCAGATCCATCGGGTTGATGCCGGCGGCAACCGCCTTCAGGCCCTCACGTACGATGGCGTGGGCGAGCACGATAGCGGTGGTGGTGCCGTCGCCGGCGACATCGTTGGTCTTGCTGGCGACTTCCCGCACCAGCTGCGCGCCCATGTTCTCGAACTTGTCGGAAAGCTCGATTTCCTTGGCGACGGTCACACCGTCCTTGGTGATGCGCGGCGCGCCGTAGCTCTTGTCGAGCACGACATTGCGGCCCTTCGGACCCAGCGTCACCATCACCGCGGCGGCGAGCGTTTCAACGCCGGTCAGCATGCGTCCACGCGCATCCGCGCCGAAGCGTACGTCTTTGGCAGCCATTGTGTTATTCCTTACAGGTCGTTGGTGAACGAATAGCGGTAGCTAACGAATAGCGGGTAGAATAGTTTTCAGGCGGCCTTGGCTTTGGCGGCCGGCTTGCCGGACCCGGCTTTCTCGGACGGCTCGCCCTCGACGATGCCCATGATGTCGCTCTCCTTCATGATCAGGAGCTCCTCGCCATCGAGCTTTACCTCGGTGCCCGACCATTTGCCGAACAGGATGCGGTCGCCGGCCTTGACATCGAGCGCCACAATCTCGCCGGTCTCGTTGCGGGCCCCGGGCCCGGCGGCGATGACCTCGCCCTCCATCGGCTTTTCCTGGGCGGTGTCGGGAATGATGATGCCGCCGCGGGTCTTTTCCTCGGCGTTCAGCCGGCGGACGACGACCCTGTCATGCAGTGGACGAAATTTCATAGATTGCTTCCTGATCTGCGGAGAACGCTGCCTGTCGCCGTCATGGCGCCTGGCTTTCTTGCGTGAACGTCCTCCGGAGCGAGCTTATTAGCACTCGCCGCTGTTGAGTGCCAGAGCTCAATTGCGATGACCGTTTGAAAAGCGCCCGCCCAGGGTTTAACGTCCGTGGATGGCCGATCTGATTGTCCAAAACAGTGCAAGCAAGGGGCGCGGCGTGTTCGCCGCCCGCCGGTTCGACGCCGGCGAGACCATCGAGATCTGCCCGATCCTTCCGCTATCGGCGGAGGACGCGGCGCGGCTCGATCATACCCATCTCTATAACTATTATTTCGGCTGGCAGCCCGATGACCGGGGCGCGGCGATCGCGCTGGGATATGGCTCGCTGTACAACCACGCCGCGACGCCGAATGCGGTTTACCGGAAAGACTACACGGAGCAGACGATCCATTTCGCCGCATTGAAACCGATCGAGGCCGGGGACGAAATCTTTATCCGCTACAATTTCTCCAATGCAACAAAAGCGGGGGCGACTGAAGCTGGAAAGCTATGGTTCGAGGTGATCGAATAAAATCAGTCATGCGTTTCAATCAAACGATTGACTTAAGTTTAACGACCCCATAAGGTGCGATCAACCCGGCTGAACTTGGGAGAGACTGCAATGGATGAAGAAACGCGCCCCACCAGCATCGCCGAGATGCCGGTGCAACGACCCGCCTCGCCAAGCACCCAGGCGCAAGCGCGCGGCCGGTTCTTCAACACCGGCAATGCCTTCAATGTGCAACTGCCCCCGGTTCCCGACCATATCTTCACCGAACAGCCCGCCATCGCGATGGACCCGGCCACGCCGACCGGCCTGATCCCCTGCGATCTGTCGGGGGTGCTCGGCTGCGCGTTTGCCGCGACCACGCCGCTGGTGCTGATCCGCTACGCGCGGATCCGGGCCGGCGAGACGCTGGCGACCGATTTCAACGCCAGCGGCATCATGGTCTATGTGATCGCCGGCGCCGGCAGCACAGTCTGCGGCGATGAGCGCATCGACTGGAGTGAAGGCGATATCCTGGTGCTGCCAGGCGGTGTGGCCCAGCAACATGTGGCGGGCGCGGCCGATGCGGTGCTGTGGATCGTCACCAACGAGCCGCAGCTGGCGTTCGAGAATTTGCGCGCCCCCGCCCCCGGCCAGTCGCCGACCGAAATCGTGCATTACCGCGCCGACGAGATCGCGCGGCAGATCGGGCTGTTGTACGATGTCGGCAGAAGCGAGCAGATCGCCGGCTCGGCGCTGATCTTCTCGGCCGAACGCCAGGAGGCGACGCGCAATATCCTGCCGACCTTGACCCTGGCGATGAACTCGCTGCCGGCGGGCAAGGTGCAGCGGCCGCACCGGCACAACGCGGTTGCGGTCAGCCTGGTGATCCGCGGCGATAACTGCTTTTCGGTGATGAACGGGCGACGCAAGGATTGGGCGCCGTGGGCCACGACCATCACGCCGCCGGTATCGGTCCATTCGCATCATAACGAAGGCAACGAACAGGCGCTGTTCCTGATCGTTCAGGACGGCGGCATCTTCTACCATGCCAGGGCGATGGGCTTTGAGTTCGCCGAACAGCCAGGCTGATTTTCACGCCATTTACGCATGTCCAAGCACGGGGAACGACCATGAGCGCCAATAC
>JAYTXR010000286.1:0-5172 GCA_043742865.1 Acetobacteraceae bacterium | reverse complement strand
AATAGCCCTGGAAAACGGAAATCCGTGCATAACACGAGAAAAATGCGATTTCCCCGAGGCTTTTTCAGCAGCCTGTTAGGCGACACCCGCCACAGAATCCCTGACATGCGATGGATAAGATGGGCTAGGCGGGTTGATACTAATCGGATCGACCCTCAAACAAGGGCACGTTATAGCGCCGCATTTGTGCATCCTCGCTCATCAAGATCAGCCCTTCCGTGCGCGCCTGCGCCACCAGCATCCGGTCGAATGGATCGTCGTGGTGGCGCGGCAGGTCGCCAGCCGCCAGCGCGTGGGCGACCGAAATGGGCAATGTGATAAAACTCATGTCCCGCAATATCCGATCGAACCGATCGACCGGAAATTCCAGCCGGCCAAGCTTGCGCTTGATGGCGATCTCCCAGGTGCTCGCGGCACTGACAAAAACATCGTTCTGCGCCTCGGTCAGGGCGGCGCAGGCTGCTTCGCCAAGCTGTTCCGGCGTCGCGCAGGCCCAGATCAGGATGTGGGTATCGAGCAGCAGCCTCACGCGGTCTCCCCCAGGAAGCCCAGCCGCATGGTTTCCGGCAAGGGATCGTCGAAATCCTCGCCCATGCGCACCTGTCCGCGCAGCAGGCCCAGGGGGCGCGGTTGCAAGCGCGCGCCTAGGGGCACGAGACGCGCCAACGGCCGGCCGGCCTTGGCGATGATGATTTCCTCGCCCGCGGCGGCACGGTCCACCAATTGGGAGAGCTGGGTTTTCGCCTCATAGAGATTGATGAGGGACATGACAGCCTATCCTTGACCAAGTTTGGTCAAGGATAGGCTGTCGGATAAGGGTTGGTCAAGCTTGGTGTGGGCGGCACACGCCTTTCCCGGAGCGCGTTGGCGGATCGCGCTTCGCTTATCCGCCCTACTCCGCGGCCTCCGCCCCAGCCGCCAGTTGCGAAATCGCGACCCCCTTGCCGACGCCGCCGCGGTCCTTGAACGGGGTGGTGTCGATTTCCGCCAGTTCGATCTCGCGGTTCAGCACCTGTTGCTTCCAGCGCTGGTGTTCGGGCTCCTTGGCGTGGAATTCCGGCATCACTTCTTTCGCGAACAGCTCCAGGCTTTCGCAGATATGCGCATGCGTGTTGTTGCCGGCCTGGTTCAGCAGAATGATCTGGTCGACCTTGGAGGTTTCGAACCGCCGCAGCTTGCGCCGGATGGTTTCCGGGGAGCCGATCAGCCCGCCCGACAGCGCTTTGCGCACCAGTTCCGGGTTCGCCGCCTTCCACTTGTTGTATTCTTCCCACAGGCTGACCGTACCGGGCTTGGCGCGCTCGCGGCCCTTGGAGCCGCTGTAATAAGCCAGCGAGAACTGAAAGAACGTCACCCCATCAGCGCGACGGCGGGCTTCCTCGTCGGTTTCGGCACACATGAAATAGCTGACCATCGCAATGTTCGGATTGGTCTGATAGTCGGCCAGTTTTTCCAATCGCTTGGTGAACGCGTTGTAGTAGGCATGCACCCAGGCCTGCGCCATCTCCGCACTCAGGAACTGAAACCCCAGCGCGCCGATGCCGCGCCTGCCGGCCATCTCGATGGTTTCCAGCTGCGAGCAGGCTACCCATAACGGCGGATGCGGTTTCTGGATCGGTTTGGGCAGCACCTGGCGCAGCGGGAACTTGAAATAGGGGCCGTCGTACTCCCACCCGCCATCCTTGAACATCGGCAGCACGCAGCGCATGCCGTCTTCCCAGACCTCGCGCTTGTTCTCCATTTCGCGATCGAACGGACCCAGTTCGGTGATGCTGGCGCCCTCGCCGATGCCGAACTCGGCGCGGCCGTTGCTGACGAGATCCAGGCAGGCGACTTTCTCCGCGGCACGGGCCGGGTGGTTGGTGGTCAGCTGAATGATGCCGTGGCCGAGCCGGATGTTTTTGGTGCGCTGGCTGGCGGCGGCCAGGAACACTTCTGGCTGTGGCGAGTGGGAGTATTCCTCCAGAAAATGATGCTCCACCTCCCAGGCGTAGTCATAGCCGCAGGCATCGGCGACTTCGATCTGGGTCAGCGCGTTCTGGTACAGGTTCAGTTCGCTGTCGGCCTTCCAGGGACGCGGCAGTTGCAGTTCATAGAACACGCCGAATTTCATTTTTTCCTCCGGAACAACGTATTTTTCCGACGTTAACCTGGAAGCCGTCGAATTTCCAAGCGCGATCGCCCTACGCGGCGGGCGGCGTTGCGCTATATTGTTTGGGCATGCACCGTGCCCCTCCTGGTCTCCGATTCGCCCCCTGGGTCGCCCCTGGCCTCGCGATCCTTGCGCTCGCGGCGCTGTTGCCCTGGACATTTTTGGGCCGGCCCGCCCGCGCCGCCGACCCGCTTGATTACAGCACCACCCTTCGCCCCACCGGCAACGCCGCCCTGGACCGGCTGCTGACCGACGCCTCCACGCTGATCTCGCTGCACGATGCCGGGCCAATAGGCCCGTTCGGCCTGATCGCCCGCGCCCGCGCCGATGCGGCGCGGTTTGACGACGTGCTCGGCAGCTTCGGCTATTACAAGGCCAGGATCGACATCACGATCGCCGGGAGAAAGTTGAGCGAGCCGGATTTGGCCGATTATCTGGAAAATGCGCCGGCCGGACCGCCGGCCGTGATCGAGGTGTCGGTTCAGCCCGGTCCGTTATTCCATCTACGCCGCGTGGCGATCCAGGGAGCGATGCCACCGGACATCTTGCCGCAACTCGCCCCCGGCGCCCCGGCCGCCGCCGGGCCGGTGCTGGCCGAGCGCGGCAGGCTGCTGGGCGTGCTGCGCCAGCAAGGCTACGCGCTGGCCAAGGTCGATGCACCGGTCGCAAAGCTGGACGAACAGGACGACACAATAGATATCGCCTATCCGGTCGTCACCGGACCGATCGTCAATCTCGGCCCGATCGGCATCGCGGGGCTGGCCCGCATGAACGAGGCTTTCGTGCGCCGGCGGCTGCAAATCGCCTCCGGCGAGCGCTATGATCCCGCCGCGATTGAGGCGGCGCGCCAGGATGTGGCCTCCCTCGGCGTATTCGCCAGCGTGCGCGCCGAGCTGGGCACCGATCCCAACACTCCCAAGCTCGACAAGCAGGGCCGGCTCCCCGTGGAGTTCGACGTGATCGAGCGTCCGTTGCACACAATTCGGCTGTCCGGCGGCTATTCGACCGATCTTGGCGCCCAAATGGCGGCGTCCTGGCAGCACCATAATCTGTTCGGAAACGCCGAGGCGCTGCTGCTCAGCGCCAGCGCCAATGCCGGGGGTTCGGCGGCGCGCGCGCCAGGCTATGTGCTGAAATCGGAACTGACCTTGCCCGACACCGGCGCGCGCGACCAGGCGCTGATCCTCGGCCTCGGCGCGCTCAGCCAGAGCCTGGAGGCTTACGATATACAGGCGATCACCGCCGATGCGCGGCTGGAGCGGCGGCTGTCCACACGGTGGAAAATCAGCGTCGGCCTCGGTTTCGCGCAGGAACACGTGACCCAGCAGAGCGTCGGGCGCGACTACACGCTGCTGGCGCTGCCGCTGGCGGCAAAATACGACAGCACCGACAGCCTGCTGAACCCGACCCAGGGCGCGCGGCTGACCACCACCATCACCCCCACACGCTCGCTGGCGGCGCCGGGTGCGATTTTCACGCTGCTGGAGCTGTCGGGATCGACCTATTTCGATATCGGATCTTTTTGGGGGGACAGGGCGGGACGCAGCGTGCTGGCGACGCGGGGGCTGGTCGGGGAAGCAGCCGGGGCCAGCCAGTTCGAGCTGCCGCCAGACCGACGCTTCTACGCCGGCGGCAGCGGCACCGTGCGCGGCTATAAGTTCCAGTCGGTCGGGCCGCAATTTTCCAACCACCACCCCGAGGGCGGCACCACGGTCGCAGCCGGCAGCGTCGAGTTGCGTCAGCGCTTTGGCGAGAGTTACGGCGCTGCCGCGTTCCTCGATGCCGGTCAGGTAAATGTCGGCGCCAGCCCGCTTTCCGGCATCTGGCATGTGGGCGCTGGCGTCGGGGCGCGCTATTATACCTCGATCGGCCCGATCCGGCTGGATCTGGCGGTGCCGCTGGGACGCCTGCCGGGCGGCGATGCGTTCGAGGTCTATTTGGGGATCGGACAAGCGTTCTGATGACGCTTTCTCTGCTATTATCTTCTTTGCCATTATCGGGTTTGCTGCGCCAGGCCGGCTGGGTTGTCGGCGGGATTTTAGCGGTCGGGTTGCTGCTGGTTTTGCTTGCCGGCGGGGGGTTGTTTGGCGCCAATACCGATGCCGGCCGGGCTTTTCTCGCCCGGACCGCCGCCGGCCTGAGCGGCGGACAAATCCGCCTCGGGGGCATCACCGGCCACTTCCCCGATGATTTCCGGATCGCCCACGTCGAGTTGACCGATGCCGATGGCGTTTGGCTCGGCATCGACGATCTGGCGCTGGCCTGGTCGCCGCGCCGGCTGCTGGCCGGTGAGGTTGCGGTACGGAACCTGACGGCGGCACGAATTGCCGTCGCCCGCCTGCCGACGGCCAGCAGCGGCGGATCAGGCAACGGCTCGTTGGCGCTGCCGCTGCGGGTTCGGCTGGAGCGCCTGAAAATCGACCGGATCGACCTCGCCGCGTCCGGGTTCGGCGCCGCCTCCGCCTTCGTCGCCGATGGCAGCGGGCTATTTGCCGCGCCCGGCCAGGCCGAGATTTTCCTGTCGTTCCGCCGACTGGATCAACCCGGCGGGTATCGGCTGGACGCTCGCCGGGACGCGGCCGGGCTGCATGCCAGGCTCGGTGTGCACGAACCCGAGGACGGGTTGCTGGCGACGGCGGCGGGGGTGGCCAAACCCGGCCCGGTGACGCTGGACGCCATTGTCGACGGGCCGCCCGATGCGCTGGCAACCCACTTGGTTTTGGACGCCGGCAAGCTGCACGCCGCCGCCGAGGGAACGGTCGATCTGGACCGGCAATCAGGGAAGATGGTGCTGACGCTGAAGGATCTTGCCCCGGTCGCCGCACTCGCCGGTCTGGACCTGCAGGGCAGCACGGTTTTGTCCATCCGTGGCGCGCTGACCGCCGGCGTGACCCATCTGGAGGCGGACGGCCCGATCTCGCTGACCGCCGGGAAGGCGCCGCTGCCCGCGCTGATCGGCGGCGACACGAAGCTGCATTTGGCGGCGGATTTGCACGGCGGCGACATCGCGCTGACGGAAG
>JAYTXR010000285.1:0-5792 GCA_043742865.1 Acetobacteraceae bacterium | reverse complement strand
TCTGTATCCATGACGGTTGGCATCAGGCCGCGCGCTGCTCCATTTCGACCGGTGGCGCACTGCCATGGCGCAGCAGCTTGCCGGAATAGACGTTGGTTTCCGTATCGTTCTCGATCGTCACCTGACCGTTGACCAGGATGTAGCGGTAGCCGCGCGCCCGCTGAATGCGCCGCCATTCCCCGCCGGGCAGATCATGCACGATCTCGCTCGCCAGCACTTCCAGTTTTTCGTAGTCATAGACCAGGATATCCGCCGGCGCGCCGCGTTTCAGCACGCCGCGGTTCTCGAACCCCGCGAGCATGGCCGGCAGGGCGGATAGCCGCCAATGCGCCTCCTCCAGGCTCAGCATGGCGTGCTCGCGCACCAGCTTGACCAAGGTCTCGGTCGGGTAGCGCCCGGCGGTCAGGAACTTGGTATGCGCGCCGCCATCGGACACGCCGAGCAGCACATAGGGGTCGTCGATGATCTCCTTCAGATGTTCCAGCATCACGTTCGGCGGGGCGGCGAAGAACTCGGTGCGCAGGCCGTCGGCCACCGCGATGTCCAGCATCGCGTCCACCGGATGTTTGCCCAGTGCTTCGGCCACCTGACCGATCGTGTGGTCGCGCCAACGCTCGGTTTCGGCGGTGCAGGGACCGGTCACCACAATGCCGGCGATCGGTCCGGTCACGGTCAGCGGAACCTGGCCGCGCAACGACGGCCGGCGCTGCGGATCGGCCAGTTTCTCCAGCCGTTCGGCGACGCTGCCCAACGTGGCTTCGCGCCAGGCCGGCCGGTCGTCCCAAAGATTCCAGTCCTCGAAGGTGAACGCGAACCCGGCATCGGTGGTCAGACCCTGGCCATAGACGCGGATGCCGGATGCCCGGCAGCGCGCCAGCCATTGCAGCGCTTCGCGATGCACTTCCGGCTTGTGGTCATAGGCCTGCACCACGTTCCACAGCAGCGGCCGACCGGAGATTTTCGACAAATTCTCCATATGCGTGCGGTCGTGCTGATAGCTGCCGGTGGAGATCGTCATCTGCATGAAACCCTGGTTGCGCCGGCCCAGCACCCCGGCCAGCGCCTCGCAGGTGGCGTCATGCATCACGTCCGTCACCATCGGGGTGCCGTCGTAATCCAGCTGCACCGCGGAGGGTCCGTCCGGATGCAGCCGCTGCGCCGACCAGCCGCAGCCCCCGGCATCGAGCGCCTGCTCGAACAGCGCGCATAGTTTCGTATGTTCGATATCGGTCGGCAGCCGCCCGGCCTTGGCGTCGGCGAAGCCGAGCACCTCGATCAGCAGCGGCGCGAGGGGGACATAGGGCAGTATATTGATTGCCTTCGGCGCGCGCTCCACGCTGTCCAGATATTCCGGAAAGCTTACCCAGTCCCAGGGCATGCCCTGCTGCATGCAGGCGAAGGGGATGGCCTCCACCCGGGTCATGCTCATCATCGCCCGCTCGCGCATCTCGGGTGCCACAGGCGCGAAGCCAAAACCGCAATTGCCGATCACCACCGAGGTGACGCCATGCCAGCCCGATAGCGTGCAGTACGGGTCCCAGAACAGCTGCGCGTCGTAATGGGTGTGCAGGTCGATGAAGCCGGGTGCGACGTGCAGGCCCTCGGCATCGATCACCCGGGCGCCGGCGGTGTCGGTGATATGGCCGATTTCCGCGATCACGCCGTCGCGAATACCGATATCGCCACGGTAGCGCGGCACCCGCGCCCCGTCGAAGATCAGTCCATTTTTGATGACGAGATCATAGGTCGACATAATTATTTCCCCTGGTTTGGACGAAAGTATCGAATTTGGCGCCGGGAAAGTCCAGCACCGGGGTACACGCCAGCGTGTAGATGCCAGCGTGTGGAAGAACGTCGCCCCCGAGCGGAACTTTGGGTAGGTTCGCGACTACAATCCTAAACTCGGCCGCGTATCTCGATCGACAGGAGCTGACCATGCAGGACGATGACCTTCGCGCCTCCAGCAACATCGAAGACCGCCGCGGCATGGGCGGGGCCACCAAGGGCGGGCTCGGCATCGGTGCGATCGTAATTTTGAGCCTGCTCGGCTGGGCCACCGGCATAGACCCGAGGCTGCTGATCGGCGGGGCGGAGATGGTTACCGGGGGTGGCACTTCGACCGCGTCGGCGCCGGTCCGGCCGGGAACGCCGAACGATCAGGTCGGCAATTTCGTCGCCCGGGTGCTGGGCGAGACCGAGGATGTCTGGACCCAGATATTGCCCCAGCAGACCAGGCGGCCGTACGAAAAACCAATCCTGGTGCTGTTTTCCGGCGTCACCCAGTCGGGCTGCGGCACCGCGCAATCGGCCATGGGGCCGTTTTATTGTCCGCTGGATCGCAAGCTCTATCTTGACACCTCGTTCTTCCAGGACATGCAGCGCCGGTTGGGCGGCGGGGGAGACTTCGCCTATGCGTATGTGATCGCCCATGAGGTCGGGCACCACGTGCAGAACCTGATCGGATTGCTGCCGAAGGTGCAGCAAGCCCAGAAGCAGGGGGATAAGCAGACCGCCAACGCATTGTCGGTCCGCACCGAGCTGATGGCGGACTGCCTGGCCGGGGTATGGGCCTATCAGATGAACCAGCGGCACCGGAACATCGATGACAACGATGTGCGCCAGGCGGTCAGCACGGCCTCGGCGATCGGCGACGACCGCCTGGCCCAGCAATCCGGCCGCGGCGCGGTAGTGCCCGACAGCTTCACCCACGGTTCGTCGGAACAGCGCGTGCAGTGGCTGACGGTCGGCCTGAAAAGCGGGCAGATCGACGCCTGCAACACGTTTAAGAATTAGGCTTCTGTCAGACCACCTTGTTCGTGTGCAGGGCGGCGATCTCAGTGCCGGAATAGCCAAGTTCGCCTAGCACGGCGTCGGTATGCTCACCGGCTTCTGGCGTGGGGCTGTGGACCGACCAGGGGGTGCGGCTGAGCTCGATCGGCTGGCCGACCACTTCTACCTCGCCGAGCACCTTGTGCGGCAGCTTGCGGGTGATGTTCAGGTGCTTGACCTGCGGATCGGCAAACACCTCGTTCATCTTGTAGATCGGGCCGCAGGGTACGCCGGCCTGGTTCAGCGCCTCGATCCAGTCGGCGGAGGTGCGGCCGACCGTGATCGCCTCGATCGCCGCGTTCAGCGCGTCCCGGTTTTCCAGCCGGGCTTTGGCGGTGATGTAGCGCGGATCGGTGAACAGCGGCTCGGCGCCGATCGCGCGGCACAGGCGGCCGTAGATGTCGGTGCCGGCGGCGGCGATGTTGATGTAGCCGTCCTGGGTCTGGAACACCCCGGTGGGGATGGAGGTCGGGTGGTTGTTGCCGGCCTGTTCGGGCACCTCCCGCCCGATGGTCCAGCGGGCGGCCTGGAAATCCAGCATCGAGATCTGGGCGGCCAGCAAATTGCTTTTTACCCATTGGCCCTGGCCGGATTGCTCTCGCTCCAACAGGGCCACCAGGATGCCCATGGCGCAAAAAATGCCGGCGGTCAGGTCTGCGACGGGGATGCCCACCCGCACCGGCCCCTGGCCGGGCAGGCCGGTGATCGACATCAGCCCGCCCAGCCCCTGGGCGATCTGGTCGAAACCGGGGCGGTCGCGATACGGCCCATCCTCGCCGAAGCCGGAGATCGAGGCATAGACCAGCCGCGGATTGAGCGCCTTCAGGCTCTCGTAATCGATGCCGAGGCGGAATTTCACGTCCGGGCGGAAATTTTCGACGATCACATCGGATTTCGCGACGAGACGCTGGAGGATTTCCAACCCTTCCTTGGTCTTCAGGTTCAAGGTCAGGCTGCGCTTGTTGCGATGCAGGTTCTGAAAATCCGGGCCATGGCGTTCGCCACCCAGGCCGGCATCGCCTTCCGGCGCCTCGATCTTCACCACATCCGCCCCCCAGTCGGCGAGCTGACGCACGCAGGTGGGGCCGGCGCGCACCCGGGTGAGGTCGATGACCTTGAAGCGTGCGAGCGGGCCTGCGGTCATGGTTATTCCATCCAAAGATTTTGCCGCAGCACCTTGGATGGCGGACCCGGACCGGTCAACACGATCACCCGCCGGGTAGCGTCGCACCCTGCAGGAACGGGTTGCTTATGCGTTCGGCGCCGATTGTCGAGCCCGGCCCATGGCCGCAGACGAACTGGAAATCATCACCCAGCGGGAGCAGTTTTTGTACGATGGCGGCGATCAGCGCGGCGCCGTCGCCGTAATCGAAATCAGTCCGGCCGACCGAACCCTGGAACAGCACATCGCCCACCAGGGCCAGGCGCTGGGTGTGGTTCACGAACACCACATGGCCGGGCGTATGACCGGGGCAGTGCAGCACCGCGAAATCATGCGCGCCGAACGAAACGGTCTCGCCCTCGACCAGCCAGCGGTCCGGCGTCAAATTGCTGGCACCAGTGATACCGTGGCTGCGACCCTGTTCGGCCAGCCCGTCCAACAAAAACTTATCGCGAAAATCCGGCCCCTCGATCGTCACGTCGCGGCCGCGCTCCAGTAACGCCTGCTTCAGCCCGGCCGCACCGCCGGCGTGGTCCATGTGGCCGTGGGTCAGCCAGATGCGCTCCACCCGCACGCCGTTCTGGTCGATCGCCTGCAGGATGCGCTCGACATCCCCGCCGGGGTCGATCACCGCGCCCGCCAGGCTGACGGAATCCCATAGCAGGGTACAATTCTGCTGAAACGGCGTCACCGGGACGATCGCCCCGCGCAAAGCTCCCGATGCTGTCACGTCGATGGCGCGGTCATGTCAATGTAGCTTCGGCGATTTCAGGAACGCCGCCCGGTCCGC
Source organism: Acetobacteraceae bacterium (assembly GCA_043742865.1). GTDB lineage: Bacteria > Pseudomonadota > Alphaproteobacteria > Acetobacterales > Acetobacteraceae > PALSA-911. The sequence continues at coordinate 1,011 of JAYTXR010000285.1, read as the reverse complement.
CGAGCGCACGGTCAGCGCCAGCGTGCCGCTCTCCCGCCCCAGCCGCAGGCGCACCGGCGCGCCGGCGCTGCCCGACGCCCAGACCCGGCGCCACAGGCTGACCAGATCAGTGATTTCGTCATCGCCGATGGCGATGATGCGGTCGCCGGTGCGCACGCCGGCCTTTTCGGCCGGGCCGCCATCGGCCAGCCCGCCAACCACTATGTCCTCGTTATGTTCGGTCGCGTACATCCCGAGCCAGGGGCGGGCCGGGCGGTTGACCCTGCCATAGGTCAGCAGATCGTTCAGGATAGGCGTCAAATGGCTGATCGGCACCACCATGTTCATGTCGTGTCGCTTGCCTTTGCCGTCGCCCTGCTGGAGGATCAGCGAGCCGATGCCGTATAGTTTGCCGTCCGCGCCGATCAACCCGCCGCCGCCCCAGAACGGATGCGCCGGGGCGATGAACATCGCGTCGTCCAGCGCGTATTCCCAGTAGCCGGCGAATTCCTGCCGGCCGACCAGTTTGGTCTCGATGGCGTGCTTGCGTCCGCCGCCGGCGGCGAACACCACGGGATCGCCGACCCGCAGCCGGTCCGTGTCCCCGATCTCCAACGCCGGCAGGTTGAGTTTGCCGAGCGCCTGCACCAGGCCGAAACCGCTCTCCTGGTCATAGGCCAGGGCATGGCCGGGCACCGCACGGCCATCGCCGCAGGTGATCCAGATGGTTTCGGCTTCGGTCACCAGATAGCCGATCGTGGCGACCAGGCCGGTGTCGCGGATCACCACCCCGCTGCCGGCCCGTTCGGTGCCCAGCGTATTGGCGGTGAACGCGTCCCCCGGCACGTAGGATTTGATGCCGACCACCGCGCGCAGCGCGCGGTCCAGATCGAACGAGTAATCGTCCGGCGCCGGTTGCAGGTTCTGCGGGATTTCCCAATCGTCGTTCGTCATGACTCGGCGTCTTCCGTGTGCTGGGTGGCCGCTTGCGGGCTATTATAACCGAAATTGCCCACCCGTGGCCAAATTCGA
>JAYTXR010000284.1:0-17266 GCA_043742865.1 Acetobacteraceae bacterium | reverse complement strand
CGTTCGGCGATCTCGTGTTCGGCAAGGGCCGCGAGGAGGCGGGCCGCGGGCCAGCCTTCCTTGTCCGCCCGTTCGGCAAAGTCCGGCCAATTCTGCTTGATCGCGGGCAGGCGAAGTTCGTTGAGCATCAGCATCAGACGGGCCCGGTCGATATTCTCGGTCATGCCGCTTCTCCGATGTCGGTGCCGAGCAAGACCTCATAGGCGCTCAGCGGCGTGAGATGGACGACGACCTCGGGCAACGAGGCGGGATCTGGCGCGAAGCGAGAACGCAGCGCGGTGATATCGGGCAGTTGAACCGCCGCGAGATCGGCGGTGAGCTGCACTGCGAGATCCGCCTCGCAGCCGCGGTCATGGGCAAGTGCCAGTAGATCCACCATCAGGCGGCACGCCGCTTTGTCCGGGAGGTTTGCGAGCAGCCGGTCGAAGGTCACGCGATAGGCGTCGCGGGGGAACAGCTGCTCACGGTAGACGAGATTGAGCAGCGCCATTGGTTTGCGTCGTAGGGCATGGATCACATGGCGATAGTCGACGACATGGGCGTGCTTGCCGGTGGCGGCGGCACGTCCGCGCGCCAGCGTCATCAGCAAGGTGGCGCCGATGAACAATTCGAGGCGATCATCATACAGTCGGACCCGCAGGCGATGGCCGATCAAGCGGGACGGCACGGTGTAGAAAACCTTCTTGAGCGTGAATCCGCCCGAGGACGTGACGGTGACGATCGCTTCCTCATGGTCGCAGGTGCGCTGCCCGGGCAGCTGTTGCAGAACGGTTCGCTCGGCGGCGATGCGCTTGGCGTGATGGGCGTTCTTGCGGCTGACGATCTCGTCGATGAAGAGGCGATAGCCAGCGAGATCGCCGAAGTCGCGGGTGCCGCGCATCAGCAGCGCATCCTCCACTGCCTTCTTGAGATGGCCGTGCGGACCTTCGATCGACCCATTCTCATGCGCGATACCACGATTGTTGCGGGTCGGTTGCATGCCGTAATGGGAGGCACAGCGCGTCATAGCGCCGGGTCAAGTCCTCGCGCGCGTCGCTGTCGAGGTTGCGGCACGCCGCCGAGAGGCTGTCGCTGCGATGCTCGTGCGGCGCACCACCCAGGGTCCACAGCGCATTCTGCAATCCTTCGGCCAGCGTCACATAGCTTTCACCGCCGAGGATGACATGGGCATGCGCGAAGCCAGAGTAGGCGAGGCGGAAATGATAGAGCCGATGGTCGAGCCGAACGCCCGCGATCGTCACGCCGAGCTCGGCCATGTCGGTGAAATCCAACAGTCCCATCCGGCCGGGTTCATGGACCTGGCGGAAGATCACTTCCTGCTCCACGCCATGCAGGGCCCGCCACGCGCGAATACGGCGCTCGAAGGTCCGGCGCACGCCGTCGGACAGGTCGGGATAGCGCCTTTGCATCTCTTCGAAGATCGCCACCGCGCGCAGCTCCGGCGCCGCGGTCAGCATCGGCACGACTTCAGCGTCAAAGAATGCGACCAAGGGATCGGGACGACGGCGACCGCGCGGCTCCGCCTTGGCCGATGGCGGTCGGTGGTCCTGCTCGAAGCGATAGGCGGTGGCCGTGCTGATCGACGCCTTCGCGGCGGAGACCGCCGGGCCGTCTGTCTGTCGAAATGTCATGTAGAGCCTCATCTGGTGATCGGTGACATGGCGGCCGGGCAATGGGCGGATCCCTTCACGAGGAGATCCATCCAATCCTCCGGCCGATTGCGATCAACAGACGGCCCGCGCTCCCCGCGGGAGCTCAGGCCAAGTTTTCTGATGCCTGCGCCTCCGGTCGGGCTTCGCCCTCCCTGCGACGCAAGCGCCAGAAAACTTTCTCACCTTGATTGACGCATTTTCTCACGCTGATTGTCGCGCCGCACATTGATTGCCGCGCCGCAGCTTGACAGACAAGACAGTCGCTCAAGCGATACCGTCGGGGACGGCATCTGCAACTGGCGGAATCGGCGCATGAAAAGAGGGACGGCACCCAAAGGTGCCGTCCCTCTTTTCGAAAATGGCCCGTTTCAGCCCTGGCGGCGGCGGCGCACGAGCCCGAGGCCAGCCAGGCCGGCCGCCAGCAAGCCCAGCGTTGCCGGCTCCGGGGTCGGAGTCGGATTGAGGATCGTGGACGTGACGAATAATCCGTCCTCGGCCTGGTTCGGCAAGTTGCCGAGCAACGTTACTACGAATTGGCCGGTGCCGCTATTGTAATGCACGTCCGAGATCGGCGAGTTGCCACCGAACTCGCCCGACACTACCGCGTCGCCTTGCAGGCCGGCGAACTGCGAGGCGTCGGCCTTGTAGACGTTGAAGGGATAATTGGTGGCGTAATAACCCTCGATCGGATTGCCGCTGAGGCCAAGATTGAGCGGCACGAACGAAAGCTGCTCCGCTGCAGGCAACGACGTGGGATTACCTGCCCCGTCAACCAGCGGCACCTGGGTAACGACGCCCAAATTGCTGATAGCAAAGATAGCGTTGGCGTTTTCCGAGGCAACAACGATCTGGCCGGAGAACGGGCCGAACAACGACGGCGCGATATCCGCACCCTCGGTGATCACTCCCCCTGGGACAGTGGCGATCAGCGTCGGCGCGCCGGCGCTGTTGATACGGTAGACCGAGCCGTTATCGGTGGTCACGATCATATCGTGGCCGAAGGTGCCGATCGCGTCGAACGTGATGCCTTTGATATTGCCGCTGAGCCCACTGACGAACGGCGTGACCGTCAATCCGTCATTGGTCACTTGGGTAATATTGTTATCCGAGCCGACATAGATGTCACGGCTGGGAAATCCGCCCAGCCCGAGCGAACTGCCCAGCGGGTTCTCGCCAAAGCTAGGGTTGGCAGTCCCGGTGGCGAACGGGGTCACCACACCACCGCTGGTGGCGACCTGGTACAGGTCGCTGCTGAAATAATACGACCCGACGAATTTATTGCCGGCGTAGACGAAACCGATCGGCGAGCCGGTCTGACCGGTGGCAAACGGGGTCAACACGATGGCCGCGCTGGCCGGGGTGACTGCCGCGAAACCAGCAGCAACGACAACGGCGGAAGCGAGAAGATACCGACGCATTAGATGTATCCTTATTTTCTATCCTATTACATCTTGTATCCAGACTTCAATTTTTTGTCAATTAATAATTGGCAAAAATTCTCCCAATCTCAGTTCCGAATGCGTCGAATTTTATCGGTCCCCGCTTCGCACATCATCCAAATCCCGCACGCCGGCATAAACCCAGGCCAGGTTCAGCCCAAGCAGGATGGCGGTGACCAGAAATACCCAGTGCAGGCCGAAACTGGCGGCGACCGCGCCGCCGGTGATGGGACCCAGCGAATTGCCGAAAAAATAGGCCGACGCGGTCATGCCGAACACCGCGCCGCGCTCGGCCGCGGGGGTTTTCTTGCCGATCAGCGCGTTGGCGGCCGGCAGGATGCCCCCGACGAATAGACCGACGGCGAAGCGTTCGGCGACAAAAACCCAATAATTGCTGACGAAGGCTTGCGGGATCGTCATCAGCGCGGCGCCGGCCAGCGTGATCAGCAGCACCCGGCGTTCGCCGAAACGGTCGCTGCTGCGTCCCAGCAGCGGCACCGCGATCACGCCGGCGAGGCCGGTGACGGAAAACGCCACGCCGCCGAGCGTGGCCAGATTGGGCTGCGGGCCGACCATCTCTTGCACGAACAGCGTGACGATCGGGGCAATCGCCTGCACCGCGAACTGCGTCAGCAGCAGCACCAGCACCAAAGGCGGCAGGCCCGGGATGCGCAGCATCATGCGGAACGAGGCCAGCATGGTGGTGCCGCGCCGCTTCTCCTTCGGCGGCGTAAAACGCTCCGGCACCAGCCACCAACATAGCGCGAAGGCGATCAACGACACCGCACCGGCAACGAAGAAGGGCTGGCGATAGCTGCCGGTAAGATCGGCCAGGCCACCGCCAAGGACCGGACCCATCAGCGAGCCGACCAGCTGTCCGGTGCTGAGCAGGCTGAGCGAGTAGCCGAGCCGGCGTTCCGGCACCTGGCTGGCGACCAGCACGACCGAGGACGAGGTGAAGCCGGCGAAAGCCCCCATCAGTGCGCGCAGTGCCAGCAACTGCCAGACAGACTGGGAAAAACCCATCAGCAGGGTGCAGACCCCGATGGCGAAAGCCGAGCGCAGCACCATCGGCTTGCGACCCAGGCGGTCCGACATCTTGCCCCAGATCGGTGCTGCGAAGGCGGCGATGAACGAGGTCATCGACGCCAGCAGGCCGGACCAAAATTCCACCTCGCGCAGGCTGTCGACGCCAAGATGGGGCAGGAACAGCGGCAGCACCGGATTAAGAAAGGTGAACGCCGCGCTCATGATCAGCTGCACCGCGACCATCGCCCACAGCGTGACCCGCCATTGCGGCGATCCGTCCGCGGTTTCCGGTGGTGCTGGCGGTGTCATGCCGCCAGTGACGGCTACAGGAACCCGATCGACAGCCACGGGAACGCGGCGACGATCACCAGCGCGACGCATAGCGCAAAGATATAAGGCCATATCCGCCCGATCGCGTCGTCGGGCGATATCTTGCCGATCGCGCACGCGCCGTAGAATCCGACGCCGAAGGGCGGGGCGAACAGTCCGATGCCCATCGCCAGGATCACCACGATCGAATAATGCACCTCATGCACGCCCATCGAGCGCGCCACCGGCAGCAGCAGCGGGCCGAACAGCAGGATGGCGGGAATGCCTTCCAGCACGCTGCCCAGGATGATGAAGGCGACGATGGTGATCGCCAGAAAGCCGGCGGTGCCGCCCGGCACCGCCGCCATCGAGGCGACCAGCCATTGCGAGAAGCCGGACTGGGTCAGCCCCCAGGACATCGCGGTGGCGGTGCCGACAATCAGCATGACCGCGCCGGTCAGCGCCACGGTTTCCACCAGCAGCGGATAAAGCCGCTTCCAGTCGAACTCGCGATAGATCAGCAGGCCCAACAGCGCGGTATAGACGACGCCGACCGTAGAAACCTCGGTAGCGGTGGCGACGCCGCGCACCACGGCATAGCGGATCACGAACGGCAGGGTCAGACCCGGAAACGCGATCAGCAAAGTCCGCAGAATTTCCCGACCCGGCGCCCGGGTCCGCCCGGCGGTGTCTTCGTTTCGTGCCCGCCACCAGGCGACGATGACCAGCGCCAGCGCCGCGACGAACGCCGGCAGCAGGCCCCCGGTGAACAGCGCGGAGATCGAGACATTGGTGACCGAGCCGATGGTGATCAGCACTAGGCTCGGCGGAATGGTTTCCGACATCGCGCTGGAGGTCGCCAGCAGCGAGGCCAGCTCACCCGGATGCTGACCCCGCTTGCGCATCTCCGGGAACAGCACCGGCGCCACCGCGGCCATATCGGCGGCCTTCGAGCCTGAGATGCCGGAGACCAGATACATGGCGCCCAGCAGCACGTAAGACAGGCCGCCCTTTACATGGCCGACCAGGGAAACCAGGAAATTCACCATCACCCGGGCGATGCCGGTCATTTCCATCAGCAGGCCGAGGAACACGAACATCGGCACCGACAGCAGCAGCAAATTGGACATGCCGTCGTCCATCCGGTTGACCACCACCGATAGCGGCGTGTCGGTGGTCAGCGCCAGATAGGACATGGTGGACACGCCGAACGCGAAGGCGATCGGCACGCCGATCGCCACGCAGGCGCCAACAATGACGATGAAGAACACAAATAGACTGCCGAAACCCATGGCGATCAGTTGCGGCTGACCCAGCCAGAGCAATGCGCTGACGCCGCCCACCACCAGCACCGCGAGCCCGAAATCCCGCCAGGTGGTGGTCTCGATCAGATGCAGGATGGCGATCACCGCCGCCAGCCCCATTCCGATCAGGATGGAGACCGACCGCCAGCCTTCGGATATGCCGAGCGTGGTCAGCTCGGTGTATTGCTGCTCCAGCACATATTCATGCGCCGGCTGCAGGATCAGCAGCACGAAGGCCACCACCACCAGGGCGGCGACCGAGTTGAACCAGCGCGCCAGGCTGGGGCGGGAATAATTCACCAGCGTGGTCAGCCGCATATGCCCGTCGCTGCGCAGCGCCACCACGGTGCCGAGCATCGACAGCCACAGGAACAGGAAGTTCGCCAGCTCGTCGGTCCAGATGATCGGACTGTCGAAGCCGTAGCGCGAGACCACGCCGGCGAACAGGATGCAGGTCTCGGCGACCACGATGACCGCGCCCACACTCTCGCATACATGACCGATCCAGCGGTCCACCTGATAGGCGGCGCGGCGCAGCGAGGATGGCTCCAGCGCCACCGCCGTCAAATGCGGCTCCAATGCCTCCAGCTTCATCCCGGCAGCTCCTGTCCGCGACCGGGGGTCAGGCCAGCTTGCCGGTGTATTTTTCCAGCATCCCCCAGGCCTCGTCGCCCATCTTGGCCTTGAGGTCGGTGTAGTAGCCGTTCTTGGCGGCCAGCGCGCGGAACGGCGCGATGTCGGGCGTGTTGAAAATCATGCCGTGGTCCTTCAGCGACTGGGTCACGGTGGCGTTGTTGGCGATCCAGTCGGCGCGCTCCAATGTCGCGGCCTCGGTCAGGTACTTGCCAATCGTGTCCTGGATGTCGGGCGGCAGCTTTTTCCAGGCCGCCAGGTTGAAGGCGCAGTGCAGCCCGGACCAGACATGGCCGGTCATGCTGATGTATTTCTGCACCTCGTAGAACTTTGCCTCGTCGATCAGCTGCACCGGGTTTTCCTGGCCATCGACGATACCGGTCTGCAATGCGCTGTAGACCTCGCCGAAATTCAGCGGGGTGGGGGCGGCGTTCATCGCCTTGAACAGCGCGATCAGCGTCGGTGCCACCGGCAGGCGGATCTTCATGCCGCGCAGATCGTCCGGCGTGACGATGGATTTGCTGCGGTGGGTGATGTTGCGAAATCCGTGGTCGAACGCCTTCGGCAGCGCAAACAGACCGGTCTTCTCGGCCAGCCCGCGATACCAGAGGCCGAGCTCGCCATCCATCGCCTCCCAGTTCTTGCCATAGCCTTCCCAGGCAAAACCGACGCCGAGGATGCCGCCGGCGGGCGCGCGCGGGGCCATGATGTCCCCGGACAGAGAATACATCTGCATCGCGCCGGAGATTGCCTGGCTGATCATCGCGGTATCGCCGCCCAGCGCGCTGCTGGGATAGACCTTGTAGTCAAAGCGCCCATTGGTGGCTTCGAGGATTTTCGGCGCCGCTTCGGCGATGCGCGCGTTCATCGGATGGGTAATCGGCAGCACGCTGCCATATTTCCAGGAGAACTCAGCCGCCCCCGCGGGCCAATGCAGGATGGTGACGGCGCTGATGCCGGCGACGCCGGAGATCAGTTTCCGGCGCGACAGTTTCTTTGGCTGCATCATTGTCTCCCCCATAGCCGGGCTTGGCACCCGTTCGCATGGACCAAAGCGTCGAGGCTTTATGGCCGGGAGTCAACCGGCCCGACTCTCCGCGGCACGGTGGCTGTCCCGACGCGGAATGCGTTCTGATTGCTTGTTTACCAGCCACAAGAATAGGCTTGCCGGGTCGCTGCTGCGCGGAAAGGAAGCAAGATGGACATCCGGCACGTCGTGGTTCTGATGTTGGAAAACCGATCGTTCGATTGCATGCTCGGCATGCTGTACCCGAACAGCGAAGCGTTCGAGGGTCTGATCGGAACCGAGAGCAACATTTGGCACAAGCCCGACGGAAACCAGCAGAACATCCAGGTCTGGAAGGATCCGGCACTGACGGCGCGGACCGTCACGATCCCCAACCCCGACCCCGGCGAGGGGTTCGCCGACATCCAGATGCAAATCCAGGGATTGGGCGATGACGGGAAACCTCAACCCGGCCCGGCCACGATGGGCGGGTTCGTCGATAACTATATGCGCCAACCCCCGACCGACCCTGTGGCCGACCAGTACTCGGTGATGCATTACTTCACCCCGGATCAGGTGCCGGTGATCAGCCAGCTGGCGCGCGCGTTCGGCGTTTCGGATCGCTGGCACGCTTCCGCGCCATGCCAGACCTGGCCTAACCGGTTCTTCGCGCATACCGGCACCGCCAACGGCTATGTGAACAATTCTCCGACGAAACTGCCTTTCGAGATGGAAACCGTGTTCGACCGCCTGTCGGCGGCCAAGCGAGACTGGCGGATCTATTTCCACGACATCCCGCAATCGGCAACGCTGTCAAAGCTCTGGTGGAGCGCGCTGACCCATTTTCGGGATTTCGCGGATAATTTCGCGCGCGACGCCGCGTCGGGAACCTTGCCGGCATACAGCTTCATCGAGCCGCGCTACTTTCCCGACCTGGCGAACAACCATCTGCCGAACGACGAACATCCGCCGCATAACATCGCCTATGGAGAGGCGCTGATCGCCGCGGTCTACAACGCGGTGCGCGGTGGGCCGGGCTGGAAGCAGACGCTGCTGGTGATCACCTATGACGAACACGGCGGTTGCTATGATCACGTGGTCCCCCCAAAGGCCACGCCGCCCGGCGGCCCGACGCCGGATGGCTACGATTTCAGTGGGTTCGGTGTACGCGTGCCGGCGGTGATCGTTTCGCCCTATGTGCCTCCGCGCAGCGTCATCCGGCCCCCGGGCGAGACGCCGTTCGACCACACATCAATCATCGCCACATTACGCAAACTGTTCGGCTTCGCTGCCCTGACGCCTCGCGATGCCGCGGCGCCGGACCTGCTGGCGGCGCTCGCCGCGCGGCCCGACAATGACGGGCCGGCCTCGATCCTCGCCCCCGCCGTGCCGCCGGCACCCGAGACGGTGGCACGCGCCGCGGCCAAGCCGCCGAACGACATGCAGAAAAGCCTGACCATTGCGGCCGTGCAGCTGCCGACGGCGGGCGCCGATATCGGTGCCCACATCCAGCGCCTGACCTCGGTTCCCGGTACCGTGACGTCGCACGCCGACACCGGCAACGCCGCCGCCGACGTCGCGGCTCACATGAAGGCTTTTCTGAAGAAGCCCTAATGAACGCGCACGCTGCGTTTGCCGGTCACATGGTAACAAGAGCCCGCCCGGTGATGTCGCCGCGGGCCAAAGCGGCCATTGCCGGGGCGATCTGATCGAGCGGGAACCGGTCGGTGACCATGGCGCGAAGATCCAGCCGCCCGCTCTGAAACCACTCGATAAACATATCGATCTGATCCTGCCGGCAAGAGCCGGCCATGGTTCCGAGCAGCGTCTTCTCGGTTGCCATCAGGTTGAACAGATCGATCTCGATCTTGTTCTTCGGCACCCCGACCACGACGCAGCAGCCGCCCCGGCAGACGTCAAGCTTGCCGGGGCGGGTAACGGCCGCGCCTGGTGGGTGGTTTCGGTCAGCCCGACCCAGTCGAGCGCGATTTCGGCTCCTGGCCCGCCGCCGCGCCCTGAATTCCCGCTGTTATCTCGTTCGGTCGGGACTATGGCGCTTACCGGGGCGCTTGCCTGTTCACCGCCACCGCATGATCGTTGACCAGCGCCTCGATCGCCGCCGGGCTATAGGCCAGCAGGTCGCGCAGGATTTCCTCGGTATGCTGGCCGAGCAGCGGGGCGGGGCGGATTTCGGTGTCCTCGAAGCGGCCTTGGAAGCGAACCGGCGAGCGGATCGTGGGCACCGTGCCGGCGCTCGGATGTTCAACCTGCCGCACGACCGCCCGTTCGGCAACGATCGGCATTCGCAGCGCCTCCGCCATGGTGTTAACCGGCGCGCACGGAATGTCGGTGGCGGCGAACACTGCCTGCCACTCGGCCGTGCTCCGCCCCGACAGCACATCGCCGATCAACGCCTCCAGAACGGCGCGGTTCTGCTTGCGCCCGGTCGTGGTGGCAAAGCGCGGGTCGTGGGCCAATTCGGGCTGCCCGATCGCGGCGCAGAACTTGACCCAGAAACTTTCCACCATCAGCGCGATCACCAGATGTCCATCGCGGGTCGGGAAACGCCCATAAGGCACCACGCTCTGATGCGAGGAGCCGACGCGGAGCGGGTTCTCGCTGGTCCCGAGATAGGTCTGCCCGAGATAGCCGAGCATGCCGAACAGGCCGTCGAGCAGGCTGAAATCGACCGTCAGCGCCTCGCCGGTCGCCTGTCGGTGCTGCAACGCGGACAGGATCGCGATGGCGGCCCAGACCCCGCCGCCGATATCGCCCATCGGCAGGCCCAGTTTGGTCGGCGGACCGTCGGCCTCGCCGTTGATCGACATGACGCCGCTGAGCGCCTGGGCGACCAGATCGAACGAGGGCAGATCGCTGAGGCTGGTGTTCTGCCCGTAGCCGGAAATCGAGCAGACGATCAGCTGCGGATTGACCGCGCGCAGCGCCTCCGCGCCCAGGCCCAGCCGCTGCATCACCCCGGGGCGGAAATTCTCGATCACCGCGTCGCAATGGCCCACCAGATCGAGCAGCACCGCGCGTCCGCCGGGGCTGCGCGCATCCAGCGCCAGGCTTTTCTTGTTGCGGTTGATGGCAAGAAAATAATGGCTCTCGCCGGCAACGAAGGGCGGGATGTTGCGGGTCTGGTCGCCGGCTTCGATCTCCTCGACCTTGATTATCTCGGCCCCGAGATCGCCGAGGATCATGGTGCAGAACGGCCCCGCCAGAACGCGGGTCAGATCGAGGATCCGCAGCCCCGCCAGCGGCCCGCGCGCCGAGCCATTCGAACCGTCCGGGGGCGCCATCTACCGCCCCTTGAACTGCGGTGGCCGGCGTTCGATGAACGCCGCCGGGCCCTCGCGCACATCCTCGCTGGTCCAGAGCAGCCGGTTGGCGAGATGTTCCATGCGCAGCCCGGTCGCCAGGCTCATGTCCTCGCTGCGGATCGCCAGCTCCTTGGCGGCCTGCACCGCAAGCGGCGCATTCGCCGCGATCCGCCGTGCATAGGCGTAGGCTTCCTCGAGCAACCGCTCCGGCGGCACCACCTTGTTGACCAGGCCCCAGCGCGCAGCGGTCGCCGCATCGAAGGTATCGGCCGTAAGCATCATCTCCATCGCGATCGCATACGGCATCTGCTTGAGCACGCGCTGCGTACCGCCATTGCCCGGCACCAGGCCGCGGCTGACCTCGGCCAGGTTGAATGTCGCGTGCGGCACCGCGACGCGTATGTCGGTGGCGAACAGCATCGTCGTCCCGCCGCCGAGGCAGGCGCCGTTGACCGCCGCGATGACCGGCTTCCAGACCTCCAATCCGCGGTTCAGCAGCTGCTCGCGCTGCGTCAGCCACATCTCGGGCAACTCGGCCGGAAGCGGCACATAGGATTTGAGGTCGGCACCGACCGTGAATGCCCGCTCGCCGGCGCCGGTGATGATGGCGACGCGGATGTCGGCATCGTCGCGCACCCGGATCCAGGCTTCCGACAGCAGCCGGTAATGCTCGGCGTCGAGCGCGTTCATCCGCTCCGGGCGGTTCATGGTGATCAGCGCGATGCCGTCCGCGAGGGTGAAATCAACCGCCATGTCTGCTACCTCCGTGTCGGGAAAGAATATCGCGTGCGACCACCATGCGATGCACTTCCGACGGACCTTCGCCAATGCGCCGGATCCGCGCCTCCCGGAACCACCGTTCCAGCGGCATTTCATGCGACACGCCAAGGCCGCCGAAGATCTGGATGCAGCGATCCAGCACCCGAAACGAGGTCTCGGTCGCATGGATCTTGCAGATCGACGCATCGATCTTCGCATCCTGACCAAGATCGGCCCGCCAGGCCGCCTGCCAGGTGAGCAGCCGGGCGGCCCGCAGCTCGATCTCGGAATTGGCGATCATCCACTGGATCGCCTGCTTGTCGGCCAGCAGGGAGCCGAATGTCTTGCGCTGGCCAGCCCACCCGACCGCCAGATCGAGCGCCGCCTGCGCCAGGCCGATGCTGGTCGCGGCGTACGGCATGCGCGCGTGAACCAGCCATTTCTCCGCCAGCTGAAAGCCCTGGCCTTCCTCGCCCAGCCGGTTCTCGGCGGGGATGCGGACATTGTCGAAATGCACCTCGAACGGCTGGAACGAGCGCATGACCGGGATTTTCTTGATGGTGATGCCCGGCCATTGCGGCTCGATAATGAAGCTGGTGATCCCGACGCGGCCCGCAACACCCTCCATCCGCGCAAAGACGATGCCCCATTTCGCCCGGTCGACGCCGGAGATCCACATCTTCGTGCCGTTTAGTATGTAACTATCTCCGTCCCGCCGCGCGCGCGTGGTAATGGCGCGCGCCGGATCGGACCCGCCGGACGCCTCGCTGACCGCAACGAAAGTGGCGTCGCCATTGGCGATGGTGGGCTGCGCATATTTGTCGATTTGCGCCTGGGTGCCGGAAAAGATCACGTTGGGCGGGTCCCAGCCGAACGCTCCGGCGGCGGGGAAATAGGCGCCCATACGGCATTTCGCCGCTTCTTCGGCCACCACGCATTGCGCCAGCACGTTCAGCCCCGCACCGCCATACGCCACCGGCGACTGCACAAACCACAGCCCCAGCGCGCGCGCTTTCTGCTGCAAGGGGCGCAGGATTTCGGGCGGTGGCTGGTAGGCGTCATGGGACAGACGATCCTCGGCCGGCCTGACCTCCGCGATCATGAAGCGGCGAACCGTTTCCCGCAGGGCCACAAGCTCGTCCGGCAGCTCCCAGCTTCCCAGCGTATTCAAGCGCGTCCCCTTCCCGTTGGCGGCTGAACTGATCCCGGAGTTTGACATGCATGTCAAGACCGCGATACGGTTCGTCCGCAGCCGTTGGCGCGACGCTCGGCAGAGTAAAGGGAACGTCACCGCATGAAACTTATTCATCCAAAACGGCGAAACCTGCTGCTCGGCGCTTCGAGCACGGTTTTGGCGCCGCTGGCGCCGCGCCGCGCCGCGGCCCAGTCGGCATCGAACCCGGTGCGTATCGGCGTGCTCGGCGATTTCTCCGGCCCCTACAGCGCCATCTCCGGCGAGGGATCGGCGGTAGCGGCGCGTTTCGCGATCGCCGATGTCGGCGGCAAGGTTCTCGGCCGCCCGATCGAAATCGTTACCGCCGATCACCAGAACAAGGCCGATATCGGCCTTGGTATTGTGCGCGAGTGGTTCGGTCCCGGCAACGTGTCGATGGTGATCGATGTCGCCAATTCGGCCATCGCCCTGGGCATGCAGCCGATGCTGTCGGAGATGCACCGGATTGCGCTGTACACCGCGGTCGGCAACAGCAACCTGATCGGCACCGCGTGCTCGCCGTTCAGCGTGTTATGGGCGTTGGACAACTGGTCGAGCACCGTCGTGCCGATCCGGGCGTTGCAAAAGCAGGGCGCGACCACATTCTTTCTGATCTCGGCCGATTATGCGTTCGGCAAGTCGCTGGAGACCGATGCCACGGCAGCGATCGTCGCGGGCGGCGGCAAGGTGCTGGGCTCGGTGCGGCACCCGATCAACTCGGCGGATTTTTCCTCCTATCTGCTGGCCGCGCAGGCCTCCGGCGCGCAGGTGATCATGCTGCTGAACGGCGGCCATGATTTCGTCAACTCGTTCAAGCAGGCAGCCGAATTCAAGCTGACACGAGACCATACCGTCGTCGCCCCGATTGTGTTCCTGAGCGATATCCACAGCCTGGGCCTGGAGCTGGCGCAGGGGCTGCAATTCACCTCCCCCTGGTACTGGGATCAGAACGACGCCAGCCGGAGCTGGGCCAGGCGTTTCTATGCCGAGCGCCAGATGATGCCGAACGACACCCAGGCAGCGGCCTATTCGGCGGTGCTGCAATATCTGCACGCAATGGAGCGCGCCGGAACCGATAAGGCCGAAACCGTGATGACGGCACTTCGTTCCACCCCCATTTCGGATGTTTTTGCGACCGACGCCCATATCCGCCCCGACGGCAAAATGGTTTTCGACCGCTATCTGATGCGCGTGAAGCGGCCCGAAGAGTCGCGCGGGCCGTGGGACCTGCTGGCGGTGACCAGCACCGTCGCCGCGGCGGATGCGGCGCGCCCGCTGGCGGAAAGCGCCTGTCCGCTGTTGCATTCTTGAAGGGCACAGGCAGCCGGGGCGCGTTGCGCGACGGGATCGTGGTGGTGGCGACCGAGCTTTTTATCCGCCACGGATATAAGGGTGTCAGCTTCCTGGCGATCGCCCGGGAACTCGGCATCACCCACTCGCACATCCATTATTACTTCCGCACCAAAGCCTTGCTGGCCGAGGCGGTCGTCCAAGTCTATGTCGCCGGCACGACAGCGGATTTCCGCGCGATCTGGACGACCGAAGCCTCCGATCTGCTGACCCGGTTCGTGGCCAGCCGCGACTGGATCTGGCGGCAATATGTCCGGTTCAATCCCGCGGGCGTCGGCGGGCAGGATTGGGGGCTGCTGGCGCGCTTTGTCGGCGAAGCCGATCTGCTGACGCCGGCAATCCGTAAAACCATCCGCGCGACCTTGGCGGAAATGGACCGGTTCATCAAAACCGGGATCGACCTCGCGGTCCGGTGCGGCGAACTTTCCGACCAGGCGCCCAGACACGCGCTGGTCCTGCAGATTTCCTCGCTGCTGCACACCAGCCGGCAGATCACGCGCATCGAAGGCAATTTCGCGCGGCTCGACGAGCTGCTGAAATGGACTTTTGACGTAATCCAGCGCGCCTATGGCAGCTCCGTCGTCAATCGGGCATGGCCCGCCGTCGAACCGACAGGGATCGAACGGTAGGGGCTTACGGGGTTAACCGGATACTTCCCTCGCGGAGCCATTGGCGCAGCGTATCTTTCTGCACCTTGCCGGTGGGCCCGTGCGGGAATTCGGGCACGAAGGCAATATCGTCCGGCAGCCACCATTTCGGGATCAAGGGCGCCAGATGCTCGCGCAATTCATCCGCGGTGACGGAAATGCCGGCGCGCGGCACGACAATCAGCAGCGGGCGTTCCTGCCAGCGCGGATGCGGGATCGCCAGCACCGCGGCCTCGCGCACGCCGGCATGCCGGCAGGCCGCTTCCTCCAGCGCCGGGGAGGAAATCCATTCGCCGCCGGATTTGATCACGTCCTTGGCGCGATCGACGATATGCAGCGTGTTGTCGGGGTCGATCACCGCGACATCGCCGGTGATCATCCAGCCATCCTCGGTCCGCAACGCCACCTCCGGGCGGCGGAAATACTCGCCAGCGATCCAGTGACCCCGGGCCTGCAGATGGCCGTGCGCCTTGCCGTCATGCGGCAGAATGCTGCCTGCCTCATCGACGATACGGATTTCGTTGCCATAGGCCGGCTTGCCCTGGGTGCGCATGGCGGCAATGGCGGCCTCACCGCTCGCCTGGCGGCTGGTGAACGAGAACGTGGCTCCGTGGGTGGTTTCAGTCATGCCCCAGGCATGATGCGTGCGCACATCATGATCCCGCAGATAGGCTTCGATCATCCCCGCGGGCGGCGCGATGCCGCCGGTGAACAGGCGGTCGAGCCGGCCCAGCCCCAGGCCGGCGCGCCGGCAATGCTCCAGCATGTCCATCCAGATCGTCGGCACCGCGGGGCCGACGGTGATGCCTTCCTGCAGGATCAGCCCGTGCAGGAATTCGGTGTCCATGCGCCGGCCCGGCATCACCAGCTTGCTGCCATACATCGGCGCCAGAAAAGGGATCGCCCAGCCGTTGCAATGGAAAAAGCCGGGCAAGGCAAGGATCGCATCATTCGCCGACAACGCCCAGGCATTGCCTCCGCCGGTGGACATCGTCGACAGGACCGTGCCGCGATGGCTGTACAGCGCGCCCTTCGGCACGCCGGTGGTGCCGGAGGTAAAACACAGCGCGCAGGCTGAGCGTTCTTCCAGTTCCGGCCAGGAAAAGGCTTCATCCCCACTGGTGATCAAGTCTTCGTAGCATTCCACATTGGGCAGGCTGGTCGGGGGCATGCGATCGCGCGCGGCCATCATCACGAAGCGCTGCACGTGCTCCAGGCGCGGCAGAACCTGCTCCGCCAACGCCATGGTGTCAGGGTCGATGAACAGCGTGCGATAGCCGGAAAAATTGATGGTGTAGGCGATGTGCTCGGGCGCCAGCCGCGGGTTCGCGGTGTGCAGAACGCTGCCGATGCCGCTGACGCCGTAGAACAGTTCCAGATGCCGGTGGGTGTTCCACGCCAGCGAGCCGACGAAATCGTCCGGTCCCAATCCCTCGGCGGCCAGCACAGAGCCGAGCCGGCGCGCCCTGGCGGCCAATTGCCGATAATCGTAGCGGGTGACTTCCCCCTGGTTGTGCGACACCAGCGCAACATCGGCGAAATTCGCCGCCGCGTATTCCAACACGGTGGACAAGGTCAGTGGGTAGTCCTGATTTAGGCCCTGCATGGCTGATGGCACCGCTGCTCGATGTTTTCTTCCTGCGCAGGCTGTGCCAGCGTGGCGGTTAAATCAACCGAGCGAATGAAGGAGATAACGGGTGGCAGGCATGTTGGACGGCAAGGTGATCGTGGTTACCGGCGCGGGCGGCGGCATCGGGCAGGCAATCGCCATCATGATGGCCGAGGCCGGGGCCTGCGTGATCATCAACGATATCGGCGCCTCGCTGTCCGGCGAGGGCAAATCCACGACGCCGGCCGAACAGACCAAGGCGATCATCAATCAGCGCGGCGGGCGGGCGGAGATCAGCACAGATTCCGTCGCCGGCTGGGATTCGGCGCGCCGGATCATCCAGTCCGCGCTCGATCATTTCGGCCGAATCGATGGCGTGGTGAACAACGCCGGGGTGCTGCGCGACGGTATTTTCCATCGCATGTCCGCGGAGGACTGGGACATTGTGATCAATGTCCATCTCAGCGGCTGCTTCTTCACCTCCCGCGCCGCCGCCGAGCATTTCCGCAAGCAGGAAAGCGGCTCGCTGGTGCATATCACCTCCACCTCCGGCCTGATCGGCAATGTCGGCCAGGCGAATTATGCGGCGGCGAAACTGGGGATCACCGCGCTGTCGAAATCCATCGCCCTGGATATGCAGCGCTACAATGTGCGGTCCAACTGCCTGTCGCCGTGGGCCTGGAGCCGGATGACCAACTCTATTCCATCGGCAACGACGGAACAGAAAGTCGTGGTGGACAAGCTGCGCGCGATGGGTCCGGAGAAGAACGCGCCGCTGGCCGTCGCGTTGATGTCGGACGCGGCGAAGGATGTTTCCGGGCAGGTGTTCGGCACCAGGATGAACGAGCTTTATCTGTTTTCGTCCCCCCGCCCGGCCCGTTCGGTGCATCACGACGGCGGCTGGACGCCCGAGCAGATCGCCGACATTGCGCTGCCGGCTTTGCGAAGCTCGTTCATGCCGTTGGATACCTCCGAACTGGCGTTCCCGTGGGA
>JAYTXR010000283.1:0-12044 GCA_043742865.1 Acetobacteraceae bacterium | reverse complement strand
CTACATAATTCCGGCAACAGGCAGGTGGTGGACCGCGGCGCGGGGGCTGCGTATATCTTCGCCATGAACATCGGCACCCGCATCTTCACGCTGCTCCATGGCCGGCGCGTCGGCTCCGACGCAGCGGGCAATGTCTACTATACCCAACGCCGCGCCCCCGCGCAGGGCCGCACCCGCCGCTGGGTGGATTTCGCCGGCCCGCCGGAGGCCTCGGCGGTGCCGCCGGAATGGCATTCCTGGCTGCATTACACCACCGACGAACCGCTGGCCGTGAGCGGCCAGAAGCCCTGGCAGAAGCCGCATCTGGCCAACGCGACCGGCACCGCCGACAGCTACCGCCCGCCGGGCCATGATTACGAGGGCGGTCAGCGGGCGCGGGCCAGCGGGGATTACGAATCCTGGACACCCGAATTCAGCTTGCCCAAATCCGGGTTACCCAAATCCGGGTTACCCAAATCTGGCGGCAACTGAGAAGATGGCCCGCCATGGTGCCGCGGAACTGCTGACCGGAGCCGCGATCCTGCTGCTGGCCGCCGGGTTCCTGGGCTATGCGGTCCTGCATTCCGGACGGAGCGGCGCGTCCGGCTATCCGTTGACCGCGAAGTTCGACCGGATCGACGGCCTGACCGTGGGTTCCGACGTGCGCATGGCCGGGGTCAAGGTGGGCAGCATCCGCGACGCGCGGATCGACCCGCAGAGCTATCTGGCGGTGGTGACGCTGACCGTGCAGGACGGCATCAAACTGCCCAAAGACAGCAGCGCGGAGGTGACCAGCGATGGGCTGCTCGGCGGCAAGTTCCTGTCGCTGACCCCGGGCGGAGACCCCACCATGCTGCAGCCGGGCGGGGCAATCACGATCACCCAATCCTCGGTCAGTCTAGAACAATTGCTGGGCAAGTTCATCTTCAGCGTGACCAGCATGGTGAATGTCGTGAAACCGGATCAGCCCGCGACCGCGCCGAAATGACAGATCTTCCGAAACTCTGGCCGCTGGAAGATGGCAGCCCGGTTTCGTGCCGCGAAAAACTGCGCGTGCTGGAAGAAAACCACGCCGAACTGGTGCAGACC
Organism: Acetobacteraceae bacterium; assembly: GCA_043742865.1. Classification (GTDB taxonomy): domain Bacteria; phylum Pseudomonadota; class Alphaproteobacteria; order Acetobacterales; family Acetobacteraceae; genus PALSA-911. The sequence continues at coordinate 10,976 of JAYTXR010000283.1, read as the reverse complement.
TTGCAGGACGCGTTCGAGGACGCAATTCTGATGGGGGTGGACGAGCAGGCGATGCGCCGCATCCTGGCCGAGACCGTGGCCGGGCTGGAGAGCCCCAAGCGGCCGATCGGGCGTTGATCGGTCGGCTCCCGCGGGCGTTTCCGGGCGCCCTGCTGCTGATCGCGATCGGTCTAGCGCCGGCGGCGGCACAGGCCCAGAAATCCGCGCCACCGGGCGATTCTCCCCCCTCCAGCGCGACTCCGGGCGCGACTCCGGGCGTGATTCCCGGCGCGGCGCCCAGTTGGCTGCCCAGGGGCGTTGCCGAGCTACAGGCGCTGGACAAGGTCAATGCCCGCCATACCGTGCTCAGCGTGAAAATCGGCGAAACGGCGCGGATCGGCTCGCTGCGCATCGACGTGCTGGCCTGCGTGGTGCGCCCGCCCGATCAGCCGCAGGACGCGGCGGCGTTCCTGTCGATCACCGATGCCAATGGCGACGGCGTGGGTTTCCGCGGCTGGATGGTCGCCAGTCAGCCGGCGCTGTCGATGCTGCAACATCCGGTGTTCGACATCCGCGTCACCGGCTGCCGGCCCTGATGGTGCCGCTGGCGAAGACGCGGTCGCTGGCAGACACATTGCCGCCGCCGGGGCGGGCGGCGCTGCTGCTGGACCTGGACGGCACGCTGCTGGATATCGCGCCCACGCCGGACAGCGTCGTGGTGCCCCCCTCCCTGCTCGACGCGCTGCGCGGATTGCTGGCATCGCTGGGGGGCGCGCTGGCGGTGATCAGCGGCCGGCCGGTCGCACAGGTGGATGAACTGCTGCACGCCATCCCCACCGCGGTCGCCGGCGAGCATGGCGGGGCTTTCCGCTATGCCCCCGCCGGGCCGCTGGAGCGGGTTTCCCTGCCCACCGCCCCCGCTTCGTGGCTGGAAAATGCCGCTGCGATCGCGGCGGCCAACCCCGGCGTGACGCTGGAGCGCAAGGCGCGCGGCTTCGTGCTGCATTACCGCGCTGTGCCAGCCTCGGGCCCTGGGTTGCAAATCGCCTTGGCGGCGCTGATCGGCGCGTCCGAGGATTTCGCGCTGATGCCGGCGCGCAAAGCCTGGGAGGTCAAACCGCTGGGCGCCGACAAGGGCACCGCGGTCGCGGCGCTGATGGCGCGCGCGCCGTTCGCCGGCCGGCTGCCGATCTTCATCGGCGACGACGTGACCGACGAGGACGGCATGGCGATGGCGCGGGCGATGGGCGGCGCCGGCCTGCGGGTCGGCGAGGTTTTCAAGGACCCCGCCGACCTCCGCGCCTGGCTGGCGCAGGCCGCTGGCGGCGGCGCTGCCTGGCCGTAAGCGGGATCAGTCGGCAGGCGGCGGAGAAGGTAACGCGGGTGCCGGGCGGCGAACGGGACGAGCGCCTCAGCCGATTGCGGACAAATCCCGGCGAAGTTTGCCGCCCTGCTTGCCGCGGGTCACCAAAGCACCCAGCGTCAGCAAGGCGCTGCCGAGCAACGCAAATGTGCCAGGTTCCGACACCGACACAATCTGCAGTGTCAGCTGGGTCGGCGGGTCGAAAGAGCTGCCGCCGAACACAAATGTGCCTACCGGCGCGCCGATAAGCGCTCCACCAGCCACAAACGTGCCGCCCTCCGCCGCATTGAGATCGGTCAGCGCAGCCGCATCCAGAACGATCGTGAACCCGGAAGTCGAGGTGGAGACGATCTGGCTGCCATAAAGATTGCCGTTACCGAGATCATTGAAGGCGGCAACACCCCCGCTATTACCGATCAGCGCCGAATAACTCCCCGAGTAGTCGAAGAATCCTACATCTGCCGAAGCTGCGCCACCACCAAAACCCGCGGTTGTGATCGTGATCGATGCACCGGTAATGCTGCCGGTCACGCCGCTCAGGTCGAAACCAAAGAAACTGCGATATTCGTTTTGACCCGCGCCGGTGTACATGCCCGTCACATAATTGCCGCTCGGGGTACCGGAGCCGCCAGTGCCGAAAACGCCAGAATCGTTGTAGGCCCCGCGTGCCACATCGTTCAGCACGGTAGCCGCATTCGCCTGCGTTAACGCAAGGCCTCCGATCGCCCCCGCCGCCAAGATCAGTTTACGCATAACGCCTCCTAGAAACAATTTCTTACAATAAGCAATATGAACGATCGAGAAGGTCTTTTTTGGAGCATGAGCATAATCCGATTGCACCATCTAATTAACCCCCTTTTTGATTGATATACAATTGCCCATATCGCCTGAAATATGTGAAGGCGGCGTTAATTCCTTTCCTTTAGGCAAACCGGGATTTCCCCGATCGGTCCATCCGTGCCCGCCGCATCTCCGTTCTACCGGGTTCTAACGGGTAAAGCCGCCGATCTCCTCCTTTGCCCAGGCGATCGCCTGATCGATCGATTGGCCGGAGACCAGTTTTGCCACCATCGTCGGGATGGTGCCGCGGCTGAACATCTGCACGGCGATTTCGGCCGGGCCGGCGGAGCCGGTGATGTAGTATTGCGCCTGATGCCAAGGGCGGACCGGATAGTTGAAGACGGTGCCCTTGGGCGGTTCGACCTCGTCCCAGATGGAAAAATCCGCCATCGATTCAAACGCCGGAATGTCGTAGCCGATCACCGCCGTGCACAAAGTTTCCTGCTGCTTGCGGTCGGCCAGGAACTGGATCAGCTCCTTTGCCGCGGTCTGATTGCGGGAAAACTGCCAGATGCCCCAGTAATACGGCCGCATCGGCACCAGCCTTCCCATCGGGCCGCGTGGGTTCGGGAAAGTCCAGCAATCGCCCGCCACCGCCGGCGCGTCGCGCTTGGCCACCGCCCAGGCCGAGGGCGGGTTGAAGATCAGCGCGCTGCGGCCGGAAATCAGCGCGCGGTTGTTGGACGCGTCGTCATAGCTGACGGTTTCCGGCGGCAGGAATTTTACCAGCTTCTGGGCGTATTCCATTGCCGCGCGAACCGCCGGCGTATCGGCGGTGACGTTGCCCTTGGCGTCCACCAGATGCGCGCCCATGGCGCCGAAAATCGCGCCCCAGGTCTGCACGCTGTCGGTTGTCGTGCCGCAGCCCAACCCGAACGCAAAACCCGCCTTGTGGCAGGCCTGCGCCGCGGTCAGAAAATTATCATAGGTCCAATCCGCGGCCTCCGGCGGTTTGACCTCATGCGCCGGATACATCGCCTGCACGTCGATGCCGGCGAATTGCTTCATCATGCTGATCCGCGCGCAGCTGGTCAGCGGCGCCGAGCCGGAGCCGGTCGGCACCCCGGCCCAATGGCCGTCCACCTTGCCTAAATACTCGAACGCCGGCGCGACCGGGCCATTGGCGGCGATCAGCGATTGCATCACATCGTCCATCGGCACCAGATGCTCGGCGAATTCGTGCACCGTCCACATGTCGAACGCATAGGCATCGTGCCCGGTACGCGCCTGCGCCTCCGCGGCCATCGTCAGGTTGATCTTGCCGCCGCTCACGGTCAGGAAGTCGGCCGTCACCTCCACCTTGTTCTTTTCGGCCCAGGCATTGACCAGCTTGCGCATGGCCTCGTTGCCGGCGGGAACCCAATGATCCCAGAACACCATCGCCAGCTTGCCCGCCGCCCCCGCGGTGCGGATATGCACCAACGGCAGCGCAGCCGAAGCGGCGGCGAGTTTTAGGACATTGCGGCGCGATGGCAGGCGCGGTTGGTTCATGGCTTGGCCCTCCCTGTTTGGCCGGATTGGTTCCGGTCATTTGTTATCCTGGCCCGTCAGCGGCGAAACTACTCCGCCGCCAGCACCTGCTCGGTCGTGGGTCCCTCGCATCTTGTGGTGGTGCGGCGCAGATCGCGGATTGTTTCGATGTCGGCGTAGCGACGCACCCGGTGCATGGTGGCCCGGTTGTCCCACATCACCAGGTCGCCGACCCGCCAGCTATGGGCGTAGACGAAATGCGGCTGGGTCGCGTGCTCCATCAGGTCGCGGATGAAGGCCCGCGCCTCGGGCACCGGCCAACCGACGATACCACCGATATGGGCAGACAGATACAACACCTGGCGCCCGAAGCCGGGATGGGTGGTGACCAGTCGATGACGGACCGGGCGCAATTTAGCCTGATGTTCTTCCGGAAAAGCATCGAAACCCAGTTCAGCGCGGGAGAACGCGATCGAGTGCTCGGTGATCAAATCCGCGATTGCGGCCTGCGTCGACGCGTCCAAACCGTCATAGGCGGCGCGCATGTCGGCGAATTCGGTGTTGCCGCCTTTGCCCGGCACCACGCGCGCCGACAGCAGCGAATAGCGCGCCGGTATCGCGCGGAACGACGCATCCGAATGCCACAACCGGTTGCCGAGCCCGCTAAGCCGCTTGGCGTCGTCGCGCGCGCGGATCTGGTTGTCCTGGGTCAGATTGGACACATCCGCCATCTGCACGTCCAGACGCAACTCGCCGGGCTTGCTCATCTCGCCCTGGGAGGAGACCTCCAGCTCGCCGAAATTGCGGCTGAAATCCATCTGCTGCGGGTCGGTCAGGGTCTGGTCGTGGAACACCAGCACGCCGTAGCGGTCCATGCCGGCTTCGATTTCCCCCGCCTGCTCCGGCGTCAGCGGGCGGGAAAGGTCGATGCCGGAAACCTCGCCGACAAAGCCCGGGGTCCGTTCGACAATGCTCAGGGCCATGGTCGGGCGCTCCTTGCCTGGTTTCAGCCGCCGACGAATTCGGCAGCGGTGTTGCGTTCACGGCCGCCGAACAGAATGTCGGTGGTGATCTCGTCCACGCTGTTGCAGCCGCAATAGGCCATGGTGTTGTCGAGTTCTTTGCGGATCACCCCGACCGCCTTGGCCGCCCCGGCCTGGCCGGCGACCGCGGTGCCGTACAGCGTGGCCCGCCCGGTCAGAACCGCCTTGGCGCCCAGTGCCAGCGCCTTGGCGATGTCCGACCCCCGGCGCACGCCGCTGTCCAGGATCACCGTGCCCCTGCTGCCGACCGCCTCGGCGATTTCCGGCAGCGCATCGATCGAGGCGACCGCACTGTCCATGTTCCGCCCGCCATGGTTGGACACGATGATGCCGTCAACGCCGTATTCGATCGCCTTCAGCGCATCGTCGGGCCGGTTGATCCCCTTCACCATCAGGATGCCCGGCCACATGTCGCGGAAAATGCGGATGTCGTTCCACGACAGGCTGTCTTGGCGCATGATCGCGCCGGTGGCGGGATCGGAACGGATCGATCGTTTCAGCTTGCCGGGATAATTCTCGTAGCGCGGCATGCCGGTGGTGGCGAGGTATTTGAACATCACCTTCGCCAGCCAGGCCGGGTGCGCCATCATGTCCGCCACCGCGGTGAAGTTGGGGTGGAACGGCATATTGAAACCGTTCTTGGCGTTGTATTCGCGGTTCGGCGGCACGATCGTATCAACCGTGATGATCAGCGCCTCGAACCCGCAGGCCTTCGCCCGCTCGATCAGCTCGTAGGAGAGTTTGCGCTCCTTCCAGACATAAAGCTGAAACCACAGCCGTCCGGGCGCGTCCCTGGCGATCTTCTCCATCGAGGTCATCGAGCCGGTGGCCAGGGTGAACGGGATCCGAGCGGCAGCGGCGGCCTTGGCCAGCTCCAGCTCGCCCTCATACCAGCAAAGCCCGGCAGCCCCGGTTGGCGCGATCGCCAGCGGCATGCCCGCGGGCTTGCCGAACAAAATAGTTTCCATCGAGCGGTCCGACACGTCCACCAGCGCGCGATGCTTCAACTTCAGCCGCTCAAACGCCGCGCGGTTGTTGCGCAGCGCAACCTCGTCCTCGGTGCCGCGATCGACGAACTCGAACACCCCCTTCGGCAGCTTCTTTTGCGCCGCCTCGCGCAGATCAGAGATATTGTGGCAATCATCCAGCACAGCCATGGCATTCCCCCCGTTACAAGCAAGGCCAGGGGCGCTGCCCCTGGACCCCGCTAAGGGCAAGCCCTTAGAACCCCATACTTGGTTTGGGGGTGCGCCCCCTGGCCTTGCTTGCTATCCGCGCGATTACCGCCCGTGGCGAGGATGCTGTCAATCGGTGCTGATTTCGGGCAGGATGTCGGTGTTCAGTTTCAACACCGCGCCCAGCCAGAGCGGGTTTTGCAGATGGTCGTCGCGCGGACGGCCGGTTTCGGGGTGCACCAGCACCGTTAATCCCAGGCGGTTCAGCATCAGGAACGGCACCAAGGTGGGAAACAGCTCGGCGCCGAACAGGATCTGGAACATTGCCTGCGGGTGCGGGCCCACCGGCACATCGTGCCAGTTTCCCATCCGCACCTGGAAGCGCTGCTCGACCCACTGGCGCAGTTTGGCCGCGTTGGCCTTGGTCGCGGGATCGTAATAGATATGCGCGTGATAGCTGTCGATGATATCAATCTGCTCTGGTTCGTTGGTCATGCTCGGCCTCCTGTTCCAGCCTTTGCTTTATGTCCCGTTTAACGACTTTGCCGTAGCCTGATTTCGGCAATTCCGCCCAGCGCACGAAGCGGGCGGGCAGTTTGTATTTTGCCAGCTTGCCGTCCAGATGGCGCAACAATTCGCCATCCTCGACCGGCCCCGTCAGCACCACTACGGCCACGCCGCTTTCGCCCCATTTCGGGTGCGCCAGGCCGAACACACAGGCTTCCGCCACCGCCGGATGGGTCAGCAGCGCTTCCTCGATCTCGCGCGGATACACGTTCGATCCGCCGGAGATATACATGTCCGACTGTCGGCCGGTGATGTAAAGGAAACCCTGCGCATCGAGATGGCCCAGATCGCCGGTATGGAACCAGCCATGCGCCATCGCCTTTGCGGTCGCTTCCGGGTTGGCGTGATAACCGGCAAACACCGCCGGCCCACGCACGCAGATCTCGCCGGTTTCATTGGCATCGAGACGGTTGCCGTCGTCATCGAGGATGGCGATTTCCATGCCGGTACGCGGAAATCCGCAGCTGCCGACAGGCATGTCGTCGCCGAGGCTGTGCAGCGCCGGCGGCAGCACCGTGATGTTGCCGGTGACCTCGCCAAGGCCGAAATATTGCACCAGCACCTTGCCTAGTTTTTGCAGCGCAAAAATCTGGTCCGCCCGGTACATCGGCGCGCCGGCATAGATCACGTAGCGAAGGCTGGAATGGTCGTAGCGGTCCACCGCGTCATGCTTGGTCAGCATGGTCAGGATGGTCGGCACGGTGAACAGATTGGTGATCCGGTGGCGTTCCACCAGCGCCCAGGCCTCCTCGCAATCCAGCCGCTCGCCGCTCAGCAGCACGGTCACCGCGCCGCGCGCCACCTGACTGAGCGCATGGATGCCGGCGCCGTGCGACAGCGGGGCGACCACCAGCGAGGCATCCTGTTCGGTGGTGCCGGGCATCAGGTCGCAGAGATGGTTGGTCACCACGAATCCCATCTGGCCATGCGTCAGCACCGCCGCCTTGGGCCGGCCGGTGGTGCCGGAGGTGTAGAAGAACCAGGCCGGATGGTCGCGGTCGACATCGACGCCGTGTGCAAGCGCCATTGCCCGATCGGTCGCCAGAACCTCCCAGTCCAGGCCGCCGCCACCGATGCGCAGATGCAGCCGCGCGGCCGGGTTCGCCTCCCTTGCCGCGCGTTCGTGTTCGGGAAAGGCGCTGTCGAAGATATGGGCGGCAGCACCGGAGGATTGCGCGAGATAGGCGACCTCCGGCGGGGTCAGGCGGAAATTGGTCGGCACCCAGACCGCGCCGATCGCCCAGCAGGCCCACATCGTCTCGATCACGGCGTTGGAGTTGCGCGCATGCACCAGCACGCGGTCGCCGCTGCCGATGCCGCGCGCCTGCAACGCCCCGGCGGCAGCACGGACCCGCGCGGCGAATTCGGCCCAATTCCAGATCCTGTCCCGCCAGATCAGGGCCGGACGGTCCGGAAAGCGCCGCGCGGTCTGCGCCAGCAGATGAACCAGGTTGCTGGTGGGGATCGGCGCCGGTGTGTTCAGCGTAACGGCTCGAGGATCGAGACGTAGTTGGCCACCGCCGCCCCGCCCATGTTGAACACGCCGGCCCGGTCGGCTTTCGCCAGCTGCATGTCCCCGGCCTCGCCGGCCAGCTGCATCGCGGTGATCGCGTGCATCGAAACCCCGGTGGCGCCGATCGGATGGCCCTTGGATTTCAGCCCGCCCGACGGGTTCACCGGCAGCCTGCCGTCCTTCGCGGTCCAACCTTCCAGAATGGCGCGCGCGCCCTGGCCGGGGGCGGTCAGGCCCATCGCCTCGTATTCCAGCAATTCGGCGATCGTGAAGCAGTCATGGGATTCGACGAACGACAGATCCTGCAGTTTCAGCCCGGCCTGGTCCAGCGCCATATGCCAGGCTTTCGCCGCGCCCTCGAAGCTGGTGATGTCGCGTTTGCTGATCGGCAGGAAGTCGTTCACATGCACCGCGGCGCGAAAGCGGATCGCCTTGCCCATGCTGCGCGCGGTGTCCTCGTCGGTCAGGATCATCGCCGCCGCGCCATCCGACACCAGCGAGCAATCGGTGCGCTTCAGCGGCGCCGCGACATAGGGGTTGCGCTCGGAGACGTTGCGGCAGAAATCAAAGCCAAGGTCCTTGCGCATCTGCGCATAGGGGTTGTCGACACCGTTCTTGTGGTTCTTCGCCGCAATCGCCGCCAACGCGTCGGACTGGTCGCCGTAGCGCTGGAAATAGGTCTCCGCAATCCGGCCGAACACGCCAGCGAACCCGGCGGGGATGTCGCCTTCTTCCTTCCGGTACGCGGCGTTCAGCAGGATATCGCCAACCTTGGCGCCGGGGGTGGAGGTCATCTTCTCCGCCCCGACCACCAGCGCGAACCGCCCGCGCCCGGCGGCCAGCCAGTCGCGCGCGCCATAGACCGCGGCGGAGCCGGAGGCGCAGGCGTTCTCATACCGCGTGGCCGGCTTGAAGCGCAGTTCGGGCAGCAGCTGCATGACCAGGGAGGACGGAAAATCCTGGTTGGAGAAGCCGTTGTTGAACAGACTGACGAACACCGCGTCGATTTCCGACGGAGCGATCCCGGCATCGGCGATCGCCGCCCCGGCGACCTTGCCGATCAGGGATTCGACATCGGGTTCTTCGAGCTTGCCGAACGCGCTATGCGCCCAGCCGACGATGCAGGCTTCGGTCATCTTTTGTCTCCCGTTGGCGCGTCTGGTTGGCAGGTCCGGGGCATAGATTAGCCCCACGGCCTGCCTCGGCGCAATTTGGCCGTCGAGCGCAGAGGCATCGGCCAGGATTTGGCTGGAGCAACTGGCCCTCGCCGGCAATTCAGGTTTTTCGGCGAGGGAACTGCGCGATGTGCTACGGCTGGTGCGGTTCAATCGCCAGCTGCTTCTGGAGGCATGGCATGGCTTCTTTCACCCAGGCTGATACCGCGGACATCCGGGTTCGCGATGTCACGATCACCGAGGATGAACTGATCGTCGGGTTGATGGATGGGCGCAGCATTTCGGTACCGCTGGCCTGGTATCCCCGCCTGGCGGAGGCTACCCCGGCGCAGCGTGCGCACTGGCAGATCGCCGGCGGCGGCTTCGGCATCCATTGGCCGGAAATCGACGAGGACCTCAGCACCGAGGGCCTGTTGCGCGGGGCACCGGCCCCGCGGCGCTGAAATGCCTGGAATTCGTACCGTATCCGGCCGGGTTCCTCTTTCTGAACGAACTTCGCCCAGCCAACGATGCAGGTTTCTCCCAGAGAGGGTTTGATTGTCCGCAGAGTCGCAGGTTGGGTGGAGTGGGGCAATTTTTGCCCTGAGGCTCGTCACCTTTGGGGGCGCTGCATGGCGTTGATGACGTTATAGCTGTTAGGGCTGATTTGAATGTCGCACGCCGACCCAGCGCGAACTTTATGCGAGGTGCATATTCAAGTTATGCAGCACACCGCGCGGTTTCTTTGTGCAGGGTGAACCCACTTACAGCGACCGAATGGTATCGACCCGCTGGCCATAAGCACTAAAAAACACTTACACGCCGTAAGTTGATATCCTTCCGGCCATAGGAAGATCATCCATAAGCGCAAGAATCTCTCTCGGTTCAGGTGTGTATGTCTTGTTCCCATCGTCTAATAGAGCCGTATATCGCAGCCTATGCCCTTTATGTTGCTTGCCAAGAACTCTTATTAATCCAATGGATTGCTCGGTTACGGGAATGCCTACGTCTATCAATCTGTCTAACAATTTCTCCAGGTCATGCGTTCTATCAGGTATGTGGTCTCTCTTAAGCAAAGCACATTTTAGAAGCAATTCTATCGCGTGTGATACTAAATAATAAAACGGAATTGCTCTTACGTTACGCGGCAATTTTTCTCCTTTGGACTCAAGATTGGAAAGTAGAACCTCAGCGCTCATCCGAAAGATCGTAGCGTGGAGCCGGTACGCGCTTGCTAGTACTACGTTGTCCGTGAGCGAACCTAATATCTGGTCGGCTAAGGTTCCGCCCATATCGGACGGACGAGGGTGGGGCGCGGTTCATAGCATCAGTATACCCGATGCGAAGGCTTTGAAGGGCTTTTATGCACGGTGAACCAGCCTACTGAGGTGTCTGGTTGCACTCGCAAGGCGGCTGAAAGGCTGCCAGACGGAAGCTTTCGATGATTGAATGCTGAAGCACCTCCTGACGATCTTTCAATGCGCGATAGACCATGGCGACGCAGAGCACAATTTTTTCGGGGTAATTTATGTCGGTGACCGTGTTGTTGTATCTCGATCGGTATGCGTCTGGATTGTCCTTATCGGTATCCTTCCATCCTGCCATTATCGCCTTATAAGCCTCGGTTTGAGCAATCATTTTCTGAAATACTGGTGGCATTTCGTTGCCAACCACCAGTTGTGAATTGCTTACGATAGTCTGCTCAATCATCAGGTTCATCGGCTGGAACACATTCCTCATCCACAAGCGCCATGAGGTCACTTGTTCGATCGAGGGAGGTTGTGCTGGATCAAAAAAGTATCTGCTCTTGTTTGGCCAATTGCTGGCAACAAACTGCTTCCACGTTACGTCGCTTGCCTGCGTCAGGGCGTA
>JAYTXR010000282.1:0-8831 GCA_043742865.1 Acetobacteraceae bacterium | reverse complement strand
ATGAAGGGACGCACCGACTGGCTGGCGCATGTCGTGCTTGGCCTGGGGGTGCTGCTGTTTGCGCTGCCGGTCTGGCTGGTGCTGGCGGGCTCGACGCAGAATGCCGACGCGATCAGCCGCGGCGAATTGTCGCTGATCCCCAGCCTGTCCGGCCTGCACAGCTATGCCGACGTGCTGCTGCGGCCGGGGCGGGAGGGGGCGCCGCCGGTCTGGCACATGTTGGCGGTGTCGTTCGGCATGGCGGTGTCGATCGCGTTCGGCAAGATCATCATCTCGGTGCTGTCGGCCTATGCGGTGGCGTTCTTCCGGTTTCCGTTTCGGATGCTGGCGTTCTGGACGATCTTTCTCACGCTGATGCTGCCGGTGGAGGTGCGGATCATCCCGACCTATGCGGTGATGGCCGATTTTGGCCTGATCAACCGGTTTGCCGGGTTGACCGTGCCGCTGATCGCCTCGGCCACCGCCACGCTGCTGTTCCGCCAGGTTTTTCTGGCGGTGCCGGACGAGCTGATGGAGGCGGCGCGGATGGACGGGGCGGGGCCGTGGCGGTTTCTGCGCGACATCCTGCTGCCGGTATCGGCGGCCAATATCGCCGCCCTGTTCGTGATCCTGTTCGTCTATGGCTGGAACCAGTTTCTATGGCCATTGCTGGTCGCCACCGATTCCAGCCTGGACACGATCGTGATCGGCATCGTGAAAAGCATCGGCACCGAGACGCTGACCGAGTGGAACCAGGTGATGGCGATGGCGGTGCTGGCGCTGCTGCCGCCGGTGGCGGTCGTGGTGCTGATGCAAAGCTGGTTCGTCGCCGGCCTCACCGATGGGGAGAAGTGATGGCGACGTTGGAGCTCGCCGGATTGCGCAAGAGCTTCGGCGCCACCCAGGTGCTGCAAGGGGTGGACCTGACCCTGGCCGAGGGTGAGATGCTGGTCATCGTCGGTGCGTCCGGCTGCGGCAAGTCCACGCTGCTGCGGCTGGTGGCGGGGCTGGAGCGCGTCAGTGCCGGGCGTATTCTGTTGGATGGGCGCGACATCACGAAGTTGGATCCGACTTCGCGCGACATTGCCATGGTGTTCCAGAACTACGCGCTGTATCCGCATATGAGCGTGTTCGACAACATGGCCTATGGGCTGCGCATCCGCGGTCTGAGCAAGGCCGAAATTACGCAGAAAGTCGATGACGCCGCGTCATTGCTGGGCCTGGACGGATTGCTCGGGCGCAAACCGCGCGAACTTTCCGGCGGCCAGCGCCAGCGCGTCGCGATGGGACGCGCAATCGTGCGCTCGCCAAAACTGTTTCTGTTCGACGAACCGCTATCCAACCTCGATGCCAGGCTGAGGGTGCAGATGCGCGCGGAAATCCGCCAGCTGCAGCGCCGGCTGGGCGTCACCAGCCTGTATGTGACGCATGACCAGGTCGAGGCGATGACTTTGGGCGACCGGCTGCTGGTGCTGCATCAGGGCCGCCCAGTGCAGTTGGACCCGCCGATGGAGGTGTTCGACCGGCCCGCCGACACCTATGTCGCCGGGTTCATCGGCGCTCCGGCGATGAATTTACTGCCGGCTGTGCTGACCCGCGGCGGCGCGGCGGCGCGGCTGGAGGGTGGAGTTGAGATCGGTTTTGCCGATGGCAGCCGCGCTGGGCCAGACGGGCGCCGACTGACGATCGGCATCCGCCCGGAGCATTGGATTTTGGCTTCTATGGTGGATTCTGGCACCGTCGCGCTGGCGGTCGATCTGATCGAGCCGCTCGGCTCGGAGACGCTGGTGCATGCCCGCATGCCCGCCAGGGCGGGTCAGCCGGCCGGCGATCCGGTTGTGGTCAAGCTGCCCGGTCACATGTCGATCGGCGAGCGGATCGCGGTTCGGCTCGATCCTGCGCAGCTGCACGTGTTCGATGGGGAGACGGGCCGGCGGCTGGAGCCATGACCAAGGGGTCACGGGGAGGAAGGGCTGCAGCCGTTGGAATTTCACCGCTACGCCACCGGCGGGGTGCTCGGCAGCCGCAAGACCGCCCGCAGGCCTGGCCGGGCATCGGCGAGGGTGAAGCTGCCGCCATGCAACTGCGCCACCGCCTGCACCAGCGACAGGCCAAGGCCGGAGCCGGGGGTGCTGCGCGCGGTCTCGCCGCGATAGAAGCGCTCGGTGGCGCGGCCGCGGTCGGCCTCCGGAATGCCGGGACCGTGGTCGGTCACCGCGATCTCGATCCCGTCCGCCACGATTTCACCTGACAACGTCACGTTCGACAGGTTTTCAGGCGCGCCGGACCGCGAGAACTTCAGCGCGTTGTCCAGCAAATTGGCTACCGCCTGCTGGATCAGCGTGGCATCGCCATGCACCGGCAGCGCCGGGGCGGTCGCCAGGTGAAATTCCAGCCCCTTTTCCTCTGCTGAGGCCCCGTAGAGTTCGGCCATGTCGGCCAGCAGCGGCGTCAGGTCGAGGGGGGCGAACGCGGCTCGGCGCGACCCGGCCTCGATCTCGGCGATCCGCAACAACGCCTGGAACACGCTGGCGATGCCATCGAGATCGGCCATCGCCTGCTCGATCGCGGTCCGCAGTTCCCCAGCCCCTGCGGCGTGTCCGCTGGCTTCTTCCAGGCGTGCCCGCGCCCGGGCGATCGGGGTGCGCAGATCATGCGCGATGGCGTTGGAGACCTGCTTGACCCCCTCCATCAGCCGGGCAATCCGGTCGAGCATGTCGTTGATTGACTCCGATAACTGGTCGAACTCGTCCTGCCTCCCCGACAACTGCACCCGCCGGCTCAGATCGCCCCGGCTGACCGCGGCGGCGGTCGAGGCGACATTGGCGATCATTCGGCGGAACAGTTTTCGCACCACCAATGCCCCCAGGCTGGCGAGCAGCAGCACCACGCCGATGCCCCAGACCAGCGCGTCGGTTAGCAGGTCGCGCAGCTTGACCCGCACGGCGATGTCGCGCCCGACCAGCAACTGATAGCCGCCGGGCAGTACAAGCGAGACGATGCGGGTGAACAATGGGACCCCGCCGCGGTCCACCTGCAATTCATGCCATCCTGGGCGCCGGTTGATCTGGGCCGGCCAGCGCGTCAGGTTGCCCGACAGCCGGTTCAGCGCCGGATCGACCAGCAAATAGACCGAATCGTTGTCGGCATTCTGGGAGACGCGCTCGTCGATCGTTTCCGCCAGCAGCTGCAGGCCGCCGACCAGCCATTTCGCATTCAGATCGGCAACATCGAGGCCGATCGTGGTCTCGGTCTGCCGGTCCAGCGCGCCGGCGGTCTGCCACCACAGAAAGATAGCCAATGCCGCCGCGCTGACCGAAATCAACGCGGCATAGATGACCGCGAAGCGAAATCCAGCCGAACGTACCACATCCGCCACGCCGGTCGAAGCTGCCAACCGGATGGGCTCGGCCGGGTAGTCCGTATCGTTCAAACGGGTTCGGCCCTCAGCATGTAGCCGGCGTTGCGAACGGTCTGGATCAGCGGGATGGGGAACGGCTTATCGATCTTCTGGCGCAGGCGGGAAACATGTACGTCGATCACGTTGGTTTGTGGATCAAAATGATAATCCCAGACGCCCTCCAGCAGCATCGTCCGCGTCACCACCTGTCCGGCATGGCGCATCAGGTATTCCAGCAGCCGGAATTCGCGCGGCTGCATATCGATTTTCTGCCCGGCCCGACGGACCTGGCGGGACAGCAGATCGAGCTCCAGATCCTCCACCACCAGCTTGGTCACCGGCTGGTCGCCCTTGCTCCTCCGTGCCAACGCCTCGACCCGCGCCAGCAACTCGGAGAACGCGAACGGCTTGGTCAGGTAGTCGTCCCCGCCCGCCTTCAGCCCGTTGACCCGCTCATCCACATCGGCCAGCGCCGACAGGATCAACACCGGCACGGCGTTCTTCTGCGAGCGCAGTGTTTCCACCAGCCGCAGCCCGTCGATGCCGCCCGGCAGCATCCGGTCCAGCACCACCGCGTCGAAACCCTCGCTGGCGGCCAGGAACAGGCCGTCGCGGCCGTTCGCCGCGTGCTCCACGGTGTGGCCGGCCTCGCGCAGGCCGCGGACCACGAAGCCGGCCATGTCCTTGTCGTCCTCGACCACCAAAATGCGCATTGTTGTTCCCCTTTAGAGAGATATCGCTTCAGGTTTACTCAACCAAGAGATAAAATTGCTCGCTAAAACAAATAATCAGAGCATGAGTGCGTGATCTATCTGAAGCGATCATGCTCTAGCCGGCCGGTTCCGTCGGCCGGCGGCCGACGGTCACCGGAATTTCCACTTCCCGTCCCTGGCGCACCACCGACAGGCGCACCAGCTGACCTGGCGCCACCGCGGCCACCGCGCGGATCAGCCCGCGCGAGCTGTCGACCCGGTCGCCGTTCACCGCATAGACCATATCGCCGGCGCGCAAGCCGCCCCGTGCGGCAGGCCCGGTCCGCTCCACGGCCGCGATCGCCACGCCGGCCGGCCGGCCGGGGGCGGGGGCGATATCCTGCACCGACACGCCAAGCCAGCCGCGGTCGATCCGGCCCTTCTCCCGCAGTTCGGCGACGATGCGCCGGGCGATTTCGCTCGGAATGGCGAAGCCGATGCCGACCGAGGCGCCGGTGGGGGTGACGATGGCGGTGTTCACGCCGACCACTTCGCCGTCCATGTTGAAGGTTGGGCCGCCGGAATTGCCGGGGTTGATTGGCGCGTCCAGCTGCAGGAAATCGTCGAACGGCCCGGCGCCGATTTCCCGCCCGCGGGCGGAGATGATGCCCGCGGTCACCGATCCGCCCAGGCCGAACGGGTTGCCGGCGGCCAGAATCCAGTCGCCCACCTCGATCAGCCGGCTGTCGCCCCAGGCCACCGCGGGCAGAAGCCGGCCCGGCGCCTTGACCTGGATCACAGCGATGTCGGTCAGCTCGTCGAAGCCGAGTACGCGGGCCGGCAGCTGGGTGCCGTCGGAGAACAGCACCAGGATCTGATCGGCGTGGCCGACCACGTGGTGATTGGTCACGATGATGCCGGACGGATCGATCACGAAGCCGGAGCCGGCGCCGGTGACCTGTTCGCCCCGGTTGCGGAACCGGTTGCGGAACTCCCTTTCGAACGGTGTGCCGCGCAATTCCGGCGGCAGCGGCATGGCGGTGTCGCGGCTCACCGTCTCGGTGACCGAGATGTTCACCACCGAAGGCAGCACCTTCTTCACCAGCGGTGCGAAGCTTTCCAGCCCGACCCGGGCCTGGGCGGGAACCGGCGCGCAGGCGCTGATGCCGCCAAGGAGGAACAGCGCCAGCAGCAGGTCCGGACTTCGGTTCCACAGGCGGAAACGGGTCTTCATGCGGTGGCGGTCCCCGGTGGCATCCATCATGGCGAAGATCTTTCAAGTGCCATCTATGCAAGGCGGCGGCAAGCGCCCTGGCGGCTGAAGCGGGTCACGCCGGGGCCGGATTTTCCGGCCAGTCATGCCGGGGGTAGCGGCCGCGCATGTCGCGGCGCGCATCCGCCCAGCCGCCGGCCCAAAATCCCTCCAGATCGGCGGTGATGGCGATCGGGCGCAGCGCCGGGGACAGCAGGCACAGCAGCAGCGCGACCCGCCCCCCCGCCAGCTTTGGCGTTTGCGTCAGACCGTAAAAGGCCTGCGCCCGTGCCGCGGCGGTCGGCACCGGCCCGGTATAGTCCACCGCCGCCCGCCCACCCGGCAATGACAGATGGTCGGGCAATTCCCGGTCCAGCCGAATTGCCTGGGCGTAGGTCAGCCCGCCGCGCAAGATCGCCAGCAGATCCAGCCGGCCGAGTTCCGATAATCGCGCCAGGCCATGCAGATGCGGCGCCAGCCAGTCGGTGTTGGCCGACCGCGCGGCGTCGGACAGATCCGGCCATGGCTCGCCGGGTTCAAGCCCGCGCATGATGCCCACCCGGGCCTGGAACTGCCGCGCTGCATCGGTCCAGGGCAGCTGGCGCAATTCGTCGGCGGCGACCGCGTGGGCCAGCGCCGTCGCGATCGTCGCGGGATCGGCAGGCTCGGTGCGGTCCGACAGCACCAGCGCCCCCAACCGCCGGCGCCGCCGTGCCAGCACCGCGCCGGAAACCGGATCGAAGCCGGTTTCCACCGCCTCGCTGATCCGTGCCAGCAGCGCGGGTGGCAGGTCGTCGGGGTTGAGCCGCGCGGCCAGACGGATGCGCGCGGATACCTTCATCTCCAGCGACGCCACCACCAGCAGCGCCGCGCCCGCCAGTTTATCGCCCGCCGGCAGCCGCGCCCCGCCCCCACCGGAGAGGCGGAACGACCCCGGCTGCCCACGCAGCTGCGCGATCCGGTCGGGAAAGGCCGCCGCCAGCAGTTTTCCCGGATCGCCCTCGGCTTGCGTTGCGTTCGTCAGCCGCAGCCGGCGGCGATACTGGCCGGCGGCGCGGCGGATGCGCGACAGGGTACTGCGATCCGCATCGGCATCGCCCTGTTCCAACGCTGCGAGGCGGATCAAGATATCGGCGGGCGAGTCCAGCCCTCGGATCGGGTCGCGTTCCTCCAGCAAGGCGGCCAGATCGGCGGCCATCGCGGCCTCGCCTTGGGTTGCCGCCGCCAGCATCATCGCCGCCAGCCGAGGATGCGCGCCGAGCACCGCCATCCGCCGTCCGGAATCGGTGATTTTTCCGTCCCCATCGAGCGCGCCCAGCTCGCCGAGCAACGCTCCGGCCGCCGCCAGCGCGCCGGAGGGCGGGGCGTCCTGAAACGCCAAATCGGCCGGCGGGGTGCCCCAGGCGGCGCAGTCCAGCGCGAGAGAGGATAATTCCGCCTCCAGGATTTCCGGCCGGTCGAACGCCGCCAGGCCGCGATGCAGCGCCGCCGACCACAGCCGAATCGCCACCCCCGGCGCCTCCCGCCCGGCCCGGCCGGCGCGCTGGTCGGCGGCGGAGCGGGAAATCCGCAGCGTGGTCAACCGGGTCAGCCCGGTGGCGGGATCCAGCCGGGGCGAGCGCCGCCAGCCGCCGTCGATGACGACCCGTACGCCCGGCACGGTCAGCGATGTCTCCGCGATCGAGGTCGCCAGCACCACCCGCCGGCCCTCGGCCGGCCGCAGCGCGCGGTCCTGCTCGGCCAGCGGTAAATCCCCATGCAGCGGTAGCACCAGCGCGCCACAGCCATCGAGGGCGGCCTGGGTGCGGCGGATTTCGCCCATGCCGGGCAGGAACGCCAGAATGTCACCGTCGTGTTCGGCCAGCGCCTGGCGCACCGCGCGGGCCATTGCGTCCGGCAGATCGCGCGCCGTCGCAAGGTCGCGTTTGGCGTGGCTTATGTCGATCGGAAACATCCGGCCCTGGCTCTCGATCGCCTCGGCGTCCATCAGCGCGGCCAGCCGCGCCGGATCGGCGGTGGCCGACATCGCCAGCAGCCGCAGCTCCGGACGGTACTCGCGCTGCAGCTCCAGGCAGAATGCCAGCGCCAGATCGCCCTCCAGCGAGCGTTCATGCACCTCGTCCAGGATCACCGCCGCGACGCCGTGCAGGCCCGGGTCCGATTGCAGCCGGCGCACCAGCAGCCCCTCGGTGACCACCTCGATGCGCGTGGCGTCCGACATGGCGCTGTCGAGGCGGGTGCGGAAACCGATGGTTGCGCCGACACTCTGCCCGATCAGCGCCGCCATCCGCGTCGCCGCCGCCCGGGTTGCCAGCCGGCGCGGCTCCAGCATCAGGATGCGGCCATCGCCGCGCCAGCCGGCCGCGAGCAGCGCCAACGGCACAAGCGTTGTCTTGCCAGCGCCGGGCGGAGCCACCAATACAGTGTTGCGCCCCGCATCCAGCGCGGCGCGAACCGCGGGAAGTGCATGCGTGACAGGTAGATTTGGCAATTCGCGCATCGGGGAGCGGCAGTATCACCGTTGGCTGGGGCTGGCGATGCTGGTCCTGTGCCTCGCGATCCCCGCTCGCCCGCAGGCCGCTGAAACCCCGCCGACCGTCAGCGCGCGTGCCAGCGTCACGTTGGTGTCCGACACCGACCAGTTTGCCCCCGGCGTGGCGTTCCGGGTCGGGCTGCGGCTGCGGCTGGCTCCGGGCTGGCATACCTACTGGCAGAATCCCGGCGATGCCGGCATTGCCGCCGAGCTGAACCTGAGCCTGCCCGCCGGCGCCACCGCCGGCCCCATTGCCTGGCCGGCGCCGGACCGGCTGATGGAAGGCCCGATCGCCACCTACGCCTACACCGGCGAGGTTCTGCTACCGGTTCGGATCGTCCCCGGCAGCGCGGCCGGTGCGATGCCGCTGCACGCCGAGGCGAGCTGGCTGGTCTGCAAGGAAATCTGCGTCCCCGAGCAGGGCAGTTTTACCCTCGACCTGCCCGCTGGCACGCCCACCCCTTCCGCCCAAGCAGCGTTGTTCACCGTCGCTGACAGCCGCACGCCGCGCGCCGCCGGCTGGCGGGCGACGATTGCGCCGGATGCGAGCTTGCGGGTCGAAGGGACCGAGATCTCCCCGGGCGCCATCGCCGAGGCCTGGTTCATGCCGTCTTCTCCCGGCGGGATCGATCACGGTGCCGCTCAAAAACTGACGGTGGCAGCGGGCGAGCTGACGCTGGCCCTGACACCGGGGCGGCAGTTCCGGGCCGACGGGGCACTGGATGGGGTGTTGTCGATCCGCGACCGGTCCGGCCAGCGCAGCGATGTCGTGCTGCACGCGGAACCTGGGGCTGCCATAACCGCCGTCCGGTCAACGGAGCCGGCTATGGAACTGGCAAAAATGCTTGGCCTGGCGTTCCTGGGCGGGTTCATTCTGAACCTGATGCCCTGCGTGTTCCCGGTGCTGGCAATGAAGGCGGTATCGCTGGCCGGCGGTGCCGCGCGCGGCGAAATCCGGGCGCATAGCCTGTCTTA
>JAYTXR010000281.1:0-7270 GCA_043742865.1 Acetobacteraceae bacterium | reverse complement strand
CGGTTCGGTGCGCGGACGCACGATCGCAGTGCTGGGGCTGACGTTCAAGCCGGAAACCGACGACATGCGCGAATCCCCCGCGCTGCCGATCGTCTCCCGCCTGGCCGAGGACGGCGCGCTGGTGCGGGCATTCGACCCTGAAGGCATGACGCAAGCGAAACCCCTGCTACCCGCCGGCGTGGTCTATTGCGCGGACGCGCTGGATGCGGCCACCGGCGCCGACGCCCTGGTCGTGATCACAGAATGGAACGAATTCCGCGCCATCGAACCCGCGCAGCTGGCCGCAGCCATGCGCGGGCGCGTGGTCGTTGACCTGCGTAATATCTACAATCCGGCGGCAATGCGTCAGGCCGGCTTCGACTACCACTCCATTGGCCGGCCGATCCCCAGACGCCTTTGAGTTTATGCACGCATAGGTTGAATTTATTCTCGCATAGAACTACCAGAATGTGTTAGATTGGACTCTGTTTCAACCAATCAACGGACCCGCCCAAATGGACACCAGCGCTCTAGCCCCCCCGCCCTGGCCCGGCGTCACGGTCTGCATCTGCACGCATAATCGGCCCGGCTATGTGCGTGATTGCCTGAACGGCTTGGCAAGGCAGACCATTGGGCCCGATAAGTTCGAAATCCTGATCGTCGATAGCGGTTCCACCGGCGACACTCCCGCAGAACTGATCGCCCTGGCGGCCGCAACCCCGCATATAAGACTGATTCGGATCGATCGCCCCGGCGTCAGTATCGCCCGCAACGCCGGCGCCGCCGCCGCGCGGGGCGACTACATCGCCTATATCGACGACGACGCCATTCCCGCGCCCGATTGGATCGCGCAAATCCGCCGCACGATCACCGCCCTCGGCGGCGTGCCGGCGCTGCTCGGCGGCCGCATTCTGCCGCTGTGGGAGGCGCCGCTGCCGGGATGGTGGCCGGCCCGGCTGCGCGGGGTGCTGTCAATCATCGAAGCCGAGGGTCAGGGCGTCTATCGCAGCAAGGTCATGCCCGGCGATCTCTCCCCTTACGGAGCCAATATGGTGGTCCATGTTGCCACCATGCGCAGCGTCGGCGGCTTCGGCGACAGCGCTGGGCGCGACGGCTCCAGGCTGTTATCCGATGAAGAGGTGCAACTCGCCTGGCGATTGCAGGATGCCGGCTACGTCGTGCGCTACGAGTCGCGGATCGTCGTGCATCACCAGATCCAGGCCGATCGGCTGACGCCGGAATGGCTCTTTCGGCGCATGTACTGGCAGGGCGCGTCCTCGGTGGCTACACGGCGCTTGACCGGCAGTAGCCGCCGTGTCTGGTGGTCGTTGCCGCGCCGATTGACGGTGGCGCTACTATTCTTGCCAGTCGCGCTGTTACCCGACCACTGCGTGTGGCTGCTGGGTTGGCGCTGGCGGCAGGCCTACTCGCAGGGCTTCGTACACGCCGTGTTCACCGGCACCGGCGCCTGACACCCCCATTGGGTTCAGGATGAAACTGTATACCTGGCGGGGCGGGACGCCAAATTTCGGCGACGAACTGAACGCCCTGCTTTGGCCCGCCTTGCTGCCCAGCTTCTTCGACGAGGATGATGCGGAGATCGTACTGGGGATCGGCTCGGTGCTTGATCGCCGGCATGCTCCCGACCGGCTGAAAGTCGTCCTCGGCGCCGGCTATGGTGGTTACCAAGCCCCGCCTCAAATCGACCGGTCCTGGGTGGTCCATTGGGTCCGCGGGCCGTTGACGGCCCGATTTCTGGGCCTCGATCCGGCAGTCGGCCTCGGCGATCCGGCGATGCTGTGGCCGGTCTCCGCCGACGCGTCGGCACTGGCCAAGGATCTGACGGAAACGCCGGCGGGGGGCGGAATCGGCTTCATGCCGCATTTCGAGAGCCTCGGCCGGGGCGCCTGGGCCGGGGCAGCCGAAGCTGCCGGCCTGCGCCTGATCGACCCGCGCGCCGACCCACTCGACGTTCTTGCAAAAATCGCCAGCTGCCGGCTGCTGATCAGTGAGGCCATGCATGGCGCGATCATCGCCGACACGCTGCGGGTGCCCTGGGTCGCGGTCGAACCGCTGGCCGCCATTCACCGGGCGAAATGGCGGGACTGGGCCGGCGCGCTGGGTCTGACGATCAGGTTTCAAAATCTGCCTCCTTCCTCGTTGCAGGAATGGGTCTCGGTCTCGCCGCTGGCCGCACTTCGACCGATCGGCCGTGGGGTCCAGCTGGCGGGAAGGTGGCTGGACTGCGTCGGCTCGCGCCCGCTGCTGGACCGCGCGGCCGGTGCGCTCCGGCGGCTGGCGGCAGAGCCCGGTCAACTTTCGGAACTGACCTCGCTTCAGCGCTGCCAGGAACGCATGCTGTCCCGCCTGGACGCGGTCCGCCGCCATCCCCGCGAGGCTGGCCTATCCGTCAGTGCGGGCTGCGCCTGAAGCCGCCAGCCGCACGCCCCCGCCCTTGCGCATCCGGCGCAAACCCGCCTACCAAGCGGGCCGCCGACGGACACTAGCTGACACGCCGGAGAAATCCTGATCGATGCCGCGTTTCGCCGACAGCCTGAACTCTGATCTGCTGCGGCATATTCCACTGACCGCGCGTGTCATTCTCGATGTCGGCTGCGGCACCGGAACCCTGGCCGCAGCGTATCGCCGGCTTAATCCAATTGTGCGCATCTTCGGCATCGAAGCTGACCACGATGCGGCAATGGCCGCCACGCCCCAGCTGGATGGCATCGCGCGCACCGACGTCTCCGACAACCCGCTGCCTTTCGACATCCCGGAGGGCGTGGACTGCCTCCTCTACCGCGACGTATTGGAGCATCTGGCCGATCCCTGGTCGCTGCTGCGGCGCCAAGCGGAACTACTGAACGAAAACGGCACGATCCTGATCTGCCTCCCCAACCACGACCACTGGCGCCACACCGACCGCGCGCTGCGCGGCGAAGCGGACGGTGCCGCGGTCGTGGCAGATAGCTGCCCGTTGAGACCGGTTGCCGACCCACCCTTGCCGCGCCGGCTTTCGATCGAGGTCATGGGCAGCGGCCTCGGCAAAATCGGCTTAACGCTCTGCGCGGTCTATCCGCTGACCGACGACGCCGACGATGTCGACAATGCCGCCGGGGGGGCCACCGGGGCCGGGGCGTTCGTCACCGCGCTAGCTCCTGGCCTGCTCGCGCTGGGCATCGACGCCGCGGCATATTCCCGCCGGACCACGCCGCCTCTATACGCTTGGTGCGTGCGCAAGACGCCGTTCCCGCTGATGACCGTGGCGGCAAGCATGCTGGAACCGGTCGGCGGGGTTAGCGATGTCCGCATTGTCGATCCGTTGCACGCTATGTCCACCGACCCATCGGTCATTACCTATCTATCGCCGGGCGGCAACCGGGAGCGGCTCGATCAGCATTCGCCCAGGATTTTCGTGCTCCATCGCCCCGCCTTGAACGGCAAGGACGGCTTGGCGACGATCGGGGCGCTGCTGCGCGACGATTGGCTGATCGTGACGGAGTTCGACGATCACCCGGATTTCTTCGCGGCGATGCGCGGCGACAGCCAGTTCTCGTTCGCCGGCGTCCATGCGGTGCAGACCAGCACACCGGCATTGGCCGCGGTGCTGCGCCAACGCAACCCGGAAGTGGCGATGTTTCCGAACGCGATCCGCAAGCTGCCCGAAATCCGCAATTTCGCCGAAGCGGGCGCGATGACGCTGTTCTTTGGCGCCCTGAACCGCGAGCAGGACTGGGCAGGGCTGATGCCGGCACTGAATGCGGTGGCATCCTCGGTCGGCGAGCGGCTGCACTTTCGCGTCGTGCATGACCGCGGCTTCTTCGAGGCGCTGGAGACGCCGCACAAGATTTTTACCCCGACCTGCGACTACGAGACCTATCTGAAACTGCTCGGCGGCTGCGAAATCTCGTTCATGCCGCTGGCGGATACGCCGTTCAACCGGGCAAAATCGGATCTTAAATTCATTGAGGCTGGAGCCTGCCGCGTCGTGGCGCTGGCCAGTTCCATCGTCTATGCCGACAGCATCGAGGACGGCAAAACCGGCCTGCTGTTTCGCAACCCCGAGGAAATGCGCATGCGACTTCTTCGCCTGATCGCCACGGCAAACGTCGCCCAGGACCTAGCCGATGCCGCCCGCGCCTACGTCGCAGCCGATCGCATGCTGGCCTATCAGGTGGCGCCGCGGATCCGCTGGTATCGTTCGCTATGGGAACGGCGGAAAGCCCTTACCGAGGCGCTAGAAATCCGACTACGCAAGGCCGGCGAGTAATAAACCATGGGGCTCCGCACTTTTGCGCGTCCAGAGCAGAGCCCCGACCCTCTTGTGGCAGGGCTGGACTTCAGACCTTTTCCACCTGGCTGTACTCAAGTTCCACCGGCGTGGAGCGGCCGAAAATCGAGACACTGACCTTCACCCGGCCCTTCTCCTCGTCCACTTCCTCAACAGTGCCATTGAAACTGGTGAACGGGCCGTCGGCCACGCGCACCTGTTCGCCGATCTCGTACAGCACCGCCGGGCGGGGATGCTCCACGCCTTCCTGGGTCTGCTTGAGGATCCGTTCGGCCTCCGCCTCAGATATCGGAGACGGCCGGGTCTTGCTGCCCAGAAAACCGGTAACCTTCGGTGTGTCCTTGACCAGATGCCAGGCATCGTCGGTCAGTTCCATCTTCACCAGCACATAACCGGGAAAGAACTTATGCTCGGCGTTGACCTTCTGGCCACGGCGCAACTCGACCACCTGTTCGGAGGGCACCAGCACCTCGTCGAACTGTTCGGCGAGCCCTTTC
Organism: Acetobacteraceae bacterium; assembly: GCA_043742865.1. Taxonomy (GTDB): domain Bacteria; phylum Pseudomonadota; class Alphaproteobacteria; order Acetobacterales; family Acetobacteraceae; genus PALSA-911. Next base: position 2,503 of record JAYTXR010000281.1, on the reverse strand, counting down.
TGAGCTGCCTGTTCCTTGATCTGCTGAGCAATCTTCTTCTCGAAGCCCGAGTAGACGTGCACCACGTACCACTTCTTGGCCATAGCCATACCTTCCTTCAAATCTCGGCCCTCAGATCCCGGCGCCGAATAGGGCGCGCACGCCAATGCCGACGATCTGATCGACAACAAAGAAAAAGATCGCGGCCATCGCCGCCATCGCGAACACCAGGCCGGTTGTCACCAACGTCTCCTTGCGGGACGGCCAGGTCACCTTGGACGCCTCGGCCCTCACCTCACGCAGGAATTTCACCGGATTGACCGCCACGCCGCTCATGCCTCCTAAAAACCAAACCACATCGTCATCACCAACCGTCAGTCAGATTGGCAGGGGCGGAGGGTCTCGAACCCGCAACCTCCGGTTTTGGAGACCGGCGCTCTAGCCAATTGAGCTACACCCCTGCACGGCGAGCCGGTCCGGTGCACCGCCGGGAAGTGACCCCCTGGGCGCCCAGACCAAGCCGCTGAGTTGGCGTAGAAAGAATGCGCCGGCCCTCATGTCAAGTGCCGGGCGCGGATTAGCCTCCGAAAGGGCTGGAGCGGGTGGAGGGAATCGAACCCTCATAGCCAGCTTGGAAGGCTGGAGCTCTACCATTGAGCTACACCCGCGCCACTGTCGGCGCCGAGGCCTGTCGCCGGCGGCCAATCACCGCGGCCGATGCGTGACGACGGAACTGGTGGAGGGGGTTGGATTCGAACCAACGTAGGCGTACGCCAGCGGATTTACAGTCCGCCCCCTTTAGCCACTCGGGCACCCCTCCGCTCCGCCGGACCTATTGCCAAACAGGGCCGCTTGTCAACGAAGCCGGAGGCGCTGGGCAGCCCGCCTGCATCGGTCTATAGAACCCCGATCATGAAACCTCCGCATTCCCGAGGACCGGGCGGTTCGGGCCGCCCGCCATCCAATCCGCCACCGTCGGATCCATCGTCGAGACCACGCGGCCGAAGCGGACCCCCTCGCGGCCCTGGTGGCAAGCCAACGCGCGAGCCCGGCTCCGCCTCAATCCGCGACCGGAAGTTTACCGGCGCGCCAGCCAAAATCTACCCGGCCTCCCGTGGCAGCCCGCAGGGCGCCAAAGGGCCGCCGCCAGACATTAAGCAGGATCTTACTCGTGGCAGCGCGCGCGGACAAATTGTCCAGCAAGACAAAATGCGGGGCGACCGGGTGCTGGGTCAGCCTTCCAACCAGCCGGCACGACGCGATGACCGGCCTGAGCCCGGCCGCAAACCCCCTTCCCGTTCCCCGCTGACAATTCCGGCGAATCCCGAACGGCCGGCAAAGGGCGCTTTTAGTCGGCCGCAATCGCGTCCCGACGCTGTCGGGCCGCGGCCCGACAGCCCTGACAACCCGCGTGGAACCGTGTGGCTCTATGGACCGCACGCCGTTGCCGCCGCGCTCGCCAACCCTGCCCGCCGCCTTCGCCGCCTGCTGCTGACCGAGGAGGCGGAAGCCGCACTGGTCGGGCGGCTGGTGCCGCCCTGGGCAATCTCCCACGAACGGGTGGAGCGCGCACGGCTGGACCAGCTACTCGGGCGCGACACCGTCCACCAGGGTGCCGCCCTGCTGGCCGATCCGTTGGGCACGCCGGGCCTGGCGCAGACCTTGGAGCGGCCCGGTCCGATCTTAGTGCTCGACCAGGTGTCGGACCCGCGCAATGTCGGTGCCATCCTGCGCTCGGCCGCGGCATTCGGCGCCGCGGCGGTGATTGTTCAGGAACGCAACGCACCCGAGGAATCCGGTGCCCTGGCCAAGGCCGCATCCGGAGCGCTGGAAGTCGTGCCGCTGCTTCGCGCTGTGAACATTGCCCGAACGTTGATCGCCCTGAAGGCAGCTGGCGCCTGGGTGGTCGGGCTGGACGGCGACGCTCCCGGCCGCCTGTCGGGTGCGGCCCTGGCGGGGCGGCGCGTCGTGCTTGTTTCGGGCTCCGAGGGCGACGGCCTGCGCCGCCTGACGCGGGAGACCTGCGATGAGATCGTCTGTCTGGCAATGCCCGGTGGGATGGAAAGCCTGAACGTTTCCGCCGCCACCGCGATCGCGCTTTATGAGCTGACGAAACTTTCTTGATTTGTAACCAGCCTGGCGAAAATTCGCGGGAGACTTGCTGTGAGCGCAACTAAACCGGGCTTCGATGCCAGAAAAGTCGCAATTATTCTGGGCGATGCCCGCGCCCGCCGGGAGCGCCTCGAGCCACTGGCCGCGGACGTGGCGCCGCGCACGGTCGAAGAAGGGGCGGCTGCACAGCTCGCTTTGGCCGAACTCGGCGGCAATGGCAGTCCCGCCGGCTTCAAGATCGGCGCCACGGCAAAGCGAATGCAGGAATATCTCGGCCTGGCCTTGATCGTGCCCCTTGGCGTGGTGTAGGAGCGTTGTTCCTGAGCAGGCTGGGCTGCCCGATCAGTTTGCCAGCGCTGGCATTCCGACGATCGGATCATCGCTCATAGGGGCGATGGTTTCCAGCGTCATG
>JAYTXR010000280.1:0-9198 GCA_043742865.1 Acetobacteraceae bacterium | reverse complement strand
CGCTTTTGCATCTTCGGACGTGATTTTGGCGTATAGTTGGCAGGGCGAAGCTTTGACCGCCGAGCATGGCGGGCCGTTGCGCCTGGTGGTGCCAAGGCTCTATCTTTGGAAATCCGCCAAATGGCTCAGGCGGATCGAATTCTCGGTGGCGGACCGGCCGGGATTTTGGGAACGGAATGGCTACCACAACGAAGCTGATCCCTGGTTGGAGGAGCGTTATGATGAGCCTGAAGCGACGTGATCTGGTGTTGGGCGGCCTAGGGGTGATGGCGGTGGGCAATGCGTTTGCGACCAGCAAGGCCGCGTGGGACTTCAAGTTCGCCGATATCGATGGTGGCATCCTTGATTTCGGCAGCCTCAAGGGCCGGGCGCTGATGGTGGTCAATACCGCGAGCTTCTGTGGGTTCACCTATCAGTATGAGGGGCTGGAGAAGCTCCACAAGAAAATGGCGGCGCAGGGGCTGACGGTGGTGGGTATCCCGAGCAATGATTTCAATCAGGAATCGGGCGACAACAAAACGGTGAAGCAATTCTGCGACGCGACCTTCGGGGTGGATTTCCCGATGGCCGGGATTACCCATGTGCGCGGTGACGATGCCGACCCGTTTTATAAGTGGGTGAAGGCAGAAAAGAACTGGGAGCCGAGCTGGAATTTTGGCAAGGTGGTGATCGGGCGCAACGGGATGATTGTGGGGTGCTTTGGGTCATCCGATGAGCCGACCAGCTTCCGGATTTCGAGCGCGATTAATTCGGCGCTGTCCGCGAAGGCTTAAGAGGCCTCCCACGGGTTCACCAACGCCAACCCGCACGCGTCGAAGCCGCCAATATCCCTGGTTGCAACGGTCGCGCCCGCAACCAGCGCGATGGCGCCGATCAGCGCGTCATTGCCATCAATGGCCCGGCCCGCAGCCCGCCTTGGCACCACGATATCGGCATAGCGCGCCGTTGCCGCCCGACCGAAGGGTAGAATGCGCCCGACGAAATCGATCTCGAAAATAGCGTCGGCGAGTTTTGCAAGATTGACGCGGCGCTTCCCGGCTGGCAGGGCGGCGATCCCGGCAATGATTTCGGCGTGGTTGATCCGGGTAGTGAAAAGCTCAGACCGTGGTTGGGCTGCAACCCATGCGAGCACCATCGGATCGGGGATGGCGCGCATCAACTCCGAAATGACATTGGTATCGAGGACGATCAAGGCTCGAACAAGGCCGCCGGGGCGAGTGGCAGGGGCGGGGGCGGATCAAGGTCAACGCCGCCATAAACCGCTACGCGTCGGCGAATGGCTTCGGCCAGATTGAGTTCCGGCGCAGGCGCCAGCACACTGTTCAGGATGCTGCGCAATTCAGCCTCCATCGAGTGGCCATTTTGCGCGGCACGAACCCGCAGCCGTTCCTTTACGGCGGGTTCAACGCTGCGAACCATGAGTGTGGTCATGCTGGCCTCCTGCTGTAATGCTTACAGTATGGGCGTTGCATGCATTGATAGCAATACCTATCCAGCCCCGATCTTCGGGATCAGCACGATCTCCGCATTCTCCGGCAGCTTTTCCGAGTGGGCGTCCTGAAAGATCACCCCATCGATGGCCACTGCCATGAATTCGGCGACGTGGTGCCCGAGCCCGGGGAAACGCTGATCGAGCTCGCGCACCAGTCTTCCAAACGTATCGGCCGTCACCTCGATCTCCGAAATCCCGCCGATAAACTGGCGACATGTCGATCCCGAGATGACGACCTTGGGCACTCAGCCTTTGCCTGAATCCAGGGCCTTACGCACTTTCGGCGGCGACATCGGCAGGGAATGCAGCCGGATGCCAATCGCGTCACGGATCGCATTACCAATCGCTGCCATCGGCGGAACAATCGGCACTTCGCCGACGCCACGCACCCCGAATGGATGACGGGTATTCGGCACTTCGACCAGCACGGCCTCGATCATCGGCAGGTCGGAGGCAACCGGCACGCGGTAATCAAGGAAGCCGGCATTATCCATTTTGCCTTTGGCATCATAGATATATTCCTCGTTCAGCGCCCAGCCGATGCCCTGCACCGCGCCGCCCTGGATCTGGCCTTCCACGTAGCTCGGATGGATCGCGCGGCCCACATCCTGGATCGCGGTGTAGCGCAGCACGGTGGTGAAACCGGTCTCCGGATCCACTTCCACGTCGCAGATATGCGTCGCATAGCCGGGGCCCGCACCCTGCGCATTGACCGAAACCTCGGAGATGATCGGACCACCGGTCTTCGCCGCCTTGATGGCGATGTCGGCCAGCGACAGCGGATCGAAGCCACCGGCATTGGCGCCGGCCGGCACCGCCATGCCGTCCTTCCAATCCACCGCGTCGGGCGGAATGTCCCAGATCTTTGCCGCGCGGATTTTCAGCTCGTCGCGCACCTTCTCGGCCGCCTGGGTAACGGCCATGCCGGTTGCAAACGTCACCCGCGAGCCGCCGGTCAGATGGGTGAAGCCGATGGTCGCGGTATCGCCGACCACCGGGCGCACCTTCTCCATCGGAATGCCCAGCACCTCGGCGCACATCATCGCCATCGAAGCGCGTGAGCCGCCGATATCGGGGCTGCCGGTAACGATGGAGACCGAGCCGTCCTCGTTCACATGCACCGAGCCCGAGGACTCGCCGCCGATGTTGAACCAGAAGCCAGAAGCCACGCCGCGGCCCTGGTTGGGCCCCAGCGGTGCGGAGTAATGCGGATGCGCCTTGGCGGCTTGCAGCGTCGGGATGTAGCCAATGTTCTGCAGGGTCGGGCCGTAGGCGGCCTTGGTGCCGTCCTTGGCGGCGTTCTTCAGCCGGAGCTCGATCGGGTCCATGCCGAGCTTACGTGCCAACTCGTCCATCGCGCTCTCGGTGCCGAAGGTGGAGATCGGCGCGCCGGGGGCGCGGTAGGCGGCGACCTTCGGACGGTTGGAAACCACATCGTATCCGGTGATCTTGACGTTCTTCAGATCATACATGGCAAAACAGGTCATGCAGCCCGGCTGCACCGGGGAACCGGGGAACGCGCCGGCCTGGAATTTCAGCACCGCCTCGGCGGCCACGATCGTGCCGTCCTTCTTGGCGCCTATCTTGACCTCGACCACGCCGCCGGAGGTCGGGCCGGTGGCGCGGAACACGTCTTCGCGCGTCATCACCATCTTCACCGCGCGGCCGGTCTTCTTGGACAGCAGCATCGCCACCGGTTCCAGATAGACCAGCGTCTTGCCGCCGAAACCGCCGCCGATTTCCGACGGCATGGCGCGGATGTCCGACAGATCCATGCCCAGCAGCTTGGCGCAGTAGGCACGGACCATGAAATGGCCCTGGCTGGAACTGTAGATATTGGCCTGGCCGTCAGCGCCGACCGACACCACGCAGGCATGCGGCTCGATATAGGCCTGATGCACCGGCTGAGTGGTGTAGCGGCCCTCAACAATCACATCGGCTTCCTTGAAGCCGGCATCGACATCGCCGAGCACGAACTGCACCCGCTTGGTGACGTTGGACGGCTGGGTCGGCTGGGGAACCACACCCTGGGTGAAGATGTCGTTGTGCAGCAGCGGCGCGCCCGGCTTCATCGCCTCCTCGACGTCGATGACGAACGGCATCACCTCGTATTTGACTTCGATCAGCGCCAGGGCGGCGTCGGCGATTTCCGCCGTGGTGGCGGCGACCGCGGCCACCGCATGGCCATGGTACAGCACCTTGTCGCGCGCCATCACGTTGCGCGACAGGTCGCGGAAATTCATCGGGCCTTCGCCGACGAAAGCCTCTTCGGAGGGAATGTCGGGGAAGTCCACCGCGCTCACGACGGCCTTCACGCCCTTCAGCGCCAACGCCTTACTGGCGTCGATCGAGACGATGTTGGCATGCGCGTGCGGGCTGCGCAGCAGCTTGGCGACCAGCATGCCCGGCAGCGCCTGGTCGGCGCCGAACACCGCGCGGCCGGTCACCTTATCGACCCCGTCGGGGCGGATCGGGCGAGTGCCGACGATCTTCAGGTCGGCTTTGTTCAAATACGTCATGGCTCAGGCTCCTCGCATTTCGGCAGCGGCGTCCATTACCGCGCGGATGATCTTGTCGTAGCCGGTGCAGCGGCAGAGATTGCCGGCCAGCCAGAAGCGGGCCTCGGTCTCCGTCGGATCGGGGTTGCGGTCCAGCAGCGCCTTGGTCGCAACAATCAGGCCGGGGGTGCAGAAGCCGCATTGCAGCGCGGCATGTTCGAGGAATTTGCGCTGCACCGGGTGCAGATCCTCGCCCGTGGCGATTCCCTCGATGGTGGTGATGTCGCGGCCTTCGACCTCGACCCCCAGCACCAGACAGGAACAGACCACGCGGCCATCCATTATGACCGAGCAGGCGCCGCAATCGCCGGAGCCGCAGCCTTCCTTGCTGCCGGTCAGGTGCATCTCGTCGCGCAGGATGTCCAGCAGGGCCATGTGCGGCTCGGTCAGGAATTCCGCCGGTTCGCCGTTGATCGTGGTGGTGACGTGGATCTTGCTCATGTGCTTAGGCTCCTGCCCGCTTATAGGCGATGGCGGCCGCTCTGCGGGCCAGCACACCGGCGATCTTGATACGGAAATCGATGGTCCCGCGCTTGTCGTTGATCGGGTTGCAGACCGCGCGGGCGGCCGCATCCAGTTTCGCCAGGGCGGCATCGTCCAGCTTGCTGCCGATCAGCGCCTTGGCACCGTCCGGCACCAGCACCTGCGTGGGCGCCACGGCGCCCATGGCGATGCGTGCGTCGATGATCGTGCCGGCCGCATCCAGCGCCAGACAGACGCCGGCGCCGACGACGGCGATGTCCATCTCGGTGCGCGGGATGAAGCGCAGATAGGCATCGGACGACCGCGGCGCCGGCTTCGGCAGATGGAATTCCAGAATGAATTCCCCCTTGGCCAGCGAGGTGCGGCCTGGGCCGGTAACGATCTGCTCCACCGGAACCGCGCGCTGGCCGTTCGGACCAACCACGATGGCGGTGGCGCGCACGGCGATCATGGCCGGCACGCTGTCGGCGGCCGGCGAGGCGTTGCACAGATTGCCGGCCAGGGTGCAGCGGCCCTGCACCTGGGTCGAGCCGATCAGGCCGGAAGCTTCCACCACGCCGGGATAGGCGGCCATCAGGCCGGCATGCTCGCCGATCACCGAGCAGCTGGTCGCCGCCCCAATCACGAAGCCGCCATCGACTTGTTGGATACCCATGATGCCGGGGATTTTCTTGGTGTCGACAATGATGTCGGGCTTGGTCCGGCCGCTGCGAAGCTGGACCAGCAAATCCGTCCCACCGGACAGGATCTTCGCCAAACCCTGGGCATTGGCCAGGATGCCAACGGCCTCGTTGACCGAAGTGGGGGCGGTATAGCTCAGACTGGACATGTTCGCTCCTGCATGGATACGCAATAGAGTTTCTGGCGCGAACGGATGGCTCGGACCAGGGATACTCAACGGTAGCGAGCACGGTAGCCCAGGTGGCAGCGATGGTCGAGGGGTGCCCCCGGCCGGGTTCAGGAGCCCCGATTAGGCGACTGGATGGATCCCGGCCAGGAAGGCCTCCAGCACCGCGAGGAAGCCGGCCGGGTTGTCGGCGTGCAGCCAGTGGCCGGCATTTTTCAGCGTGACAAACCGGGCGCGCGGAAACAGCGTCCGGATGGTCGGTTTATATTCTTCGCGGATGTAGTCCGAGCGTTCGCCGGCAATGAACAGGGTCGGGCCGCCATAGGTCTGGATGGTTGCCGGCCAGGATTCGATTGCCGGCATTCCGGCGACGATCTCAGCCAGGCCGATGCGCCAGGATGGGGTCGCGCCGAGCGTCAGGTTCTGCAGCAGGAAGCCGCGAATGCCGTCTTCCGGGATCGTGGCGGAAAGTATTGCGTCGGCCTTGGCGCGGGTCAGGCCGGAGGATAATTCCAGCACTTCCATCGCGCCGGCGGTCTTACGCAGATGCGGCGGATGGGGCACCGGGGCGATGTCGGCGACCACCAGGGCGGCAACCGCTTCCGGGCGGTCCAGCGCCACGCGCATCGCCACCTTGCCGCCCATCGAGTGGCCGAGCACCACCGCCGGCAGCGCCTCCAGCGCGGCCAGCGTTTCCAGCACATCCGCGGCCATGGCGGAGTAGCCCTCAACCGGCGCGTGCGGGCTGGCACCGTGGTTGCGCAAATCCAGTGCCAGGGTGCGATACCGCGCGGCCAGCGCCTTTTGCACCGCGCCGAAATTGCGCGCCGAGCCGAATAGGCCGTGCAGCAACACCACCGGTTTCCCCTGCCCCGCCTCGACGCTGTGCAGGATCATCGGCGTTTGTCCGGAACGGCCGCGAACGCCACGCCGCCCAGGATCGGCGCCGAGCCCAGCAGCAAATCCGGCGTCCGCCTCTCGCCCGGCTTGCAGATGGACCGCATCAGCCCGACCGCGGTCGCCGCGCTCAGTCGGCGACCCGCAGCATGATCTTGCCGATGTGGGTGCTGGTCTCCATCAGCGCCTGTGCCTGCGCCGCTTCGGCCAGCGGAAACACTTTGTGGATTACCGGACCGGCACGGCCGGCATCCAGCACCGGCCACACTTTCTGCCGCAGCTCAGCGGCGATCTCGCCCTTTTGCGCTGTCGTGCGCGGGCGCATCGTCGAGCCGGTGACGGTCAGTCGCTTGAGCATGATCGGCAGCAGGTCGAAATTCTCCACCTTCGATCCCTGCAAAAAAGCGATCTGCACCAGCCGCCCGTCCATCGCCAGGGAGCGGATATTGCGGACCGCATAAGGCGCGCCGACCATGTCCAGCACCACATCGACCCCGCGCGCCCCGGTCAGGCGTTTGATCTCGTCAGCAAAATCGGCGCTGCGGTAGTTGATCGCCGCGGCCGCACCGAGTTTGACGCAGGCGGCGCATTTCTCGTCCGATCCGGCGGTGACGTAGACGGTCGCGCCGATTTCCTTGGCCAACTGGATCGCGGTCACGCCGATGCCGCTGCTGCCGCCGTGGATCAGCACGCTTTCGCCAGCCTGCAATTTGCCGGCCATGAACAGATTGGCCCAGACGGTGAAATAGGTTTCCGGCAGGGCGGCGGCCCGCAGCGCGTCGTAGCCGGCCGGCCACGGCAAGGTCTGGGCTTGCGGGGCGGCCACATATTCGGCGTAGGCGCCGCCATTGGTCAGCGCGCAGACGCGATCGCCGGGCTTGAAATTCGTCACCTCCGCGCCGGCGGCGACCACCTCGCCGGCGGCTTCCAGGCCGATGATGGCGCTCGCCCCTGGCGGCACCGGATATTGGCCGAGCCGTTGCAGCACGTCGGGCCGGTTGACGCCTGCGGCTTGCACCCGGATCAGCACCTCGTCGGGTTTTGGCTGCGGCACCGGCCCGGTGGCAAGCTTCAGGATGTCGGGGGGTCCGGCGCCCTCGGCGGCGATGTGTTTCATGCTGGCCGGCACGCTCATGATCCTGGCTCCCCTTGCTGATCCGGTTCGATGCGCTGAAACTCCGCGCCGGCTGAAGTGGCGTCAAGGGACAGGCAAACATGGCATCGGTCGCTCCGCTGGATCTGAACCCGCCGCCGGGCACCCGCATCCTGATCACCGGCGGCGCCCAGGGTATCGGCCGCGCGGTGGCGGAAGCCTATGCGGCGCGCGGCGCGCGGGTGGGCATCCTGGATATCGCCGCGGTGGCAGACGCGCCCGGCGACTGGATGTGCCTCCGGGGCTCGGCCGCCAGCGCCGAGGACAACGAGGCCGCGTTCGCCGCGATGGACCGGCGCTGGGGCGGCGTGGACGTAGCCCACGCCAATGCCGGCGCGGGCATGAACAAGCCAACCCTGGAACTGACCGAAGCCGAATGGCGCCGCACGCTCGATCTGAACCTGACCGGCATGTTCTTCACCGCCCAGGCCGCCGGACGGCGGATGGTGCCGCAGCGCGCGGGATTGATCCTGATGACCAGCTCGATCTACGGCCTGACCGCGGGCCGCAACCGCGCCGCCTATACCGCGACCAAGGCCGGCGTCGCCAACCTGGTGCGCAGCCTGGCGATCGAATGGGGCGTGCATGGCGTGCGCGTGGTTGGCATCGCGCCCGGCTATGTCGAAACCCCGCCGCTGCTGGCACAAATCCGGAAGGGCGATTTCTCCGATACGCAACTGCGCGCACGCACCCCCCTGCCACGGCTTGGCCAGCCGGCCGATATCGCCGCCATGGCGGCGTTCCTCGGCTCTCCCGGTGCTGCCTGGGTGAATGGCGCGGTGATCCCGGTCGATGGCGGCTGGATCGCCAATGGCGGCCCCGAATGATTGACCCGATCACCGCCGAACTGTTCCGCAACGCAATCACCGGCATCGGCGACGAGATGTCGTTGACGATCTACCGCACCGCCTATTCGGGAGTGCTGAAGAACATCATGGATTACTCCACCGCCGTCTGCGACGCGCAGGGGCGGTTGGTGGCACAGGGCCTCAGCCTGCCCGGCCATCTGTGCTCGATCCCGGTGGCGTTGCAGGCGGCGCTGCGGCATTTCGGCGAGGACATCGCCGACGGCGATATTCTGATCCTGAACGATCCGTACGACGGCGGCATGCATCTGCCGGATATTTTCGTGTTCAAGCCGATTTTCTTTGCCGGCGCGGTGATCGCCTATGCGGCCACGATCTGCCACCACACCGATGTCGGCGGGAGGGTCCCCGGGTCCAACGCCTCCGACAGCACCGAGATCTACGCCGAGGGCCTGCGCATCCCGCCGCTGAAGCTGTATGAGGCCGGGGTTGCCAACAAGACATTGCACCGGATGATCGAGCGCAATGTCCGCCTGCCCGGCCGGGTGTTCGGCGATTTGCGCTCCCAGCTTGCCGCCTGCGAGATCGCGGCGCGCGGCATGGCCGATCTGCTGGGCCAGCATGGCGCGGATGGCGTGCGCGCGCTGATGAACGAGACCATGGATTACAGCGAGCGGCTGACCCGCCATTGCCTGGCCGAACTGGCCGACGGAGAAGCAACTTTCACCGACTGGATCGACGACGACCAGATCGACCAGGGCGTGCCGATCCAGATGGTCTGCACCGTGCGCAAGCACGGGGAAACAATGGAATTCGACTGGACCGGCAGTGCCGCACAGGTGAAGGGAGCGATCAACAACACGTGGAGCTACACCGCCGCCGCTTCGTTCACCGCGGCAAAATCGGTGCTGTCGATCAACATGCCGAACAATGACGGCGTGTTCCGCGCCATCTCCGTCATC
>JAYTXR010000279.1:0-5594 GCA_043742865.1 Acetobacteraceae bacterium | reverse complement strand
GTTCGGCACCGGCGCAGAACTGCGCAGACCGCTGGGCATCGCCATCGTCGGCGGGCTGATCGTGTCGCAGATGCTGACCCTGTACACCACGCCGGTGGTTTATCTGGCGATGGAACGGATTTCCAAGGGCAGGCGGCGGGCGATACGCGCGGTGACCAATCGCGCTTGATACAAAATCTCGACGGTCGAACTGCGGTCGCAGTCAGACCCGGCGATGACGGATCAGTCCGAAACCGGCGAGGCCGACGCCGAGCAGCAATAGGCTGGAGGGTTCAGGCACCGGCGGCGGGGGCGGCTGGAAGCCCTGCACGATGATGACGTGGTCCACTGCGGTGCCGTAGGTCGAGAACAGGAAATCGCCGGTTACCGGATCGATCGCGGCACCCTCCGCACCACTCAGGCCGGTGATGAAGTCCACGCGCGAAGCGGGAATTGGGTTACCCCCGGCATCCAGGGTATAGGCAGCGACATTGCCGGCGCTGAACTCCGACACCAGCATGCTGTCCATGGCGAAATCCGGATTGGTGTTCTTGATATAAACGAAGCCTTCGGGTCCGCCGACGATGGTGGTTTCCAGGGTGGCGCTGGTGATGTTGAACAGCCCGCTGCCGTCCGGGGAAAAGCCGAACGTGTAGAATTGGCCGCCGCTCCAGGACAGGCCCTTGAACAGACCGGCCCCGGCGAAAGTACTTGGAATGAACTGCAACGATGCCTGCGAAGGAGCCACACCCAGCGCTGCCGTGTCGATCACCTTGTCGGGCGCCGCGCTGGGTAGGCCGGGCCTGTATTGCGATATTTTATTGACCGGCCATTGCGACAGAAACAGCACGCCGCCGGGCCCATAGGCAAAGCCACCATCGTTATAAGGCCCGGTAGCGGTAAAGCTCGCCGCGCCGAGCGAAGTGATATGGCCGCCAACTCCACGCACGACTGGCACGGAATACAGCCCGCCCGCCGCAACATTGGCAGTGCCGCCGATATAGATCGTTCCGGGATTACCCGCCGCAAAAACGAGACCGCCATAGGGTTCCGGCAGGCTGGAGACCGGTCCGAGGTCGGTGAGGGTATAGTCGGCGGCGAACGCCGGCGCGATTGTAGCCGCATAGGCCAGGTGGACCGGATTAATCGCGATCAGGCCCGACAGAATGCTAATCGCGGAGAGAGAATTGGTTCGGCTATGCGACATTGGGGCATCTCCTTCGCCGGCGGTTCATTTTTCTTCGGCTTTTCGTAACTGAGAATGGCAATTTTTTACGGCACCAGCAAGACTTTTTTGCAATCTGCTCCGCCTGTCCAATCGCCCAAGAGGCCCCCCCTGGGGTTGAGATTTCGGGTCCGGTTGGAGAACCGGCATTTTGAACCCAACCGCGGCTCAAACCAGGCGGGAGGTGGAACATTGTGGCAAGCCTGCGCATTCAACGTCCTTCAAACCCTTTCAAGCCCTGCTGCGACACCGATTTGGAGCGCTGCCCTGTGAAGAACCTCTGGACCAAGAAGAACCCGCTGCTTAGCCTGTGGCTGAGCGGTGCCAATGCCGTGGCCGGCAGTGCCCGCGGTCAAGCGACAGCGGCGGTGAAGCGCCAACAGACCACGCTGGCCAGGCAGGCCAGTCGTTTCTGGACCGATAGCTGGCTGGCCGCGGTCACCCCGAAGCGACGCCGCTGAGGTCGGCCTGACGCTTTAGCCGGCGGTGTTGTTCTCCCGCTGGCCTGCCCGGACAGCGATCGGCGAGGCGATCCAATCCGCGTTCCGGACCCGATCCGCGCGGTCCGCCATCCTCGCCGTGCCCGGTTTCGGCTCCAACCCCGGCAAGTTGCGGATGTGGCTATATGCGCCGCCGCGGCTCGCGGCCGGCCGGCCTTTGGTGGTCGTGCTGCACGGATGCGGCCAGGATGCCGCTTCGTTCGCCGCCGATGGCGGATGGCTGGCCCTGGCCGAGCAATTTCGCGTGGCGTTGCTGATGCCCGAGCAGACCCACGACAACAACCGCGCCCGCTGCTTCAACTGGTTCCTCCCGGACGATGTTCGACGCGGCTTCGGCGAGGCAATGTCGATCCGCCAGATGATCCGCCACGGCGTCGCCCGCCATGGCTCCGATCCGCGGCGGATCTTCATTGCGGGCTTCTCGGCCGGCGGCGCCATGGCGGCGGCCATGCTAGCGGCCTATCCGGCCGTGTTCGCGGCCGGCGGGGTGGTCGCCGGCATGCCGGTCGGCTGCGCCAGGACGCCGATGGGGGCGATGCTGCAGATGCGCCGCGCCGATACATCGCGAACCCGAACCGCCCTCGCTGCGGCGGTTCGCGCGGTCACGCGGACCAGGTCGCGGAAAATCTGGCCACGCCTGACGATCTGGCAAGGCGAGCGCGACCGCACCGTCGATCCAGCCAACGCGGAGGCGCTCGCGCAGCAATGGGGCGAACTGCATGCGCTGGGTGCGGAGCCGGCGCTGGACGAGCGGACCCCAGGACTTCGCCGCCGCGCCTGGGGCCGTCCGAACCGACCGCCCGCGGTGGATCTATGGACCATCGACAGTCTGGGACATGGATTTCCCGTCGATGCCCACACGCCAGCGAGTGGCCGAGAGGGCGCCTGGGTGGTCGATGCAGGTCTGTGCGCCGCAAGGCTTATGGCCGCGTTCTGGCGGCTGGAGCCGCCAGCCTGAGGGTGGATTGCGGATGGGGGGAAAAACATGATCCGATGTTTTCCTGGAAGAATTCCAGGCCAAAAATTTCCGTAGCCATTTTCCGTGGCCATTCGGGGGGAGATTGAACATGACCCAGGGATCGATCGGCTCGAGGCGCACCGCCGCGCCGGAAACGGGGGCTGGCGCGTCGCGCTGGGACCGGCCCGCGCCGATCCGCTATCCCGACCCCGATATCGTCGTGCTCGATCCACGCTTTCAACACCTGGTCCTCGGCCACGCCGCGATCGAGCGCATCGCCACCGGGTTTCGCTTCACCGAAGGCCCGGCCTATTATGGCGACGGGCGTTATCTGCTGTTCTCCGACATTCCCAACGACCGGCTGCTGCGCTGGGACGAGATCACCGGCGCGGTCGCCGTCCTGCGCGATCCCGCCGGCTACCCCGACGGCAACACCCGCGACCGGCAAGGCCGGCTGATCACCTGCGAGCTTGGCAGCCGCACGCTGACGCGCACCGAACATGACGGCATCGTCACGATTTTGGCGGCAGCATTCCAGGGCACCCGGCTGACCGGCCCGAATGACGTGGTGGTGAAGTCGGACGGTTCGATCTGGTTCAGCGACAACGGCGCAGGTATTCGCGGCCATTATCTTGGCGACAAGGCGGCACAGGAAATGCCGTTCCGCGTCTATCGGCTCGACCCGGCCAGCGGCGCGATCGATATCGCAATCGGCGACATGGAACGCCCGAACGGACTTTGCTTTTCGCCCGACGAATTGCGGCTGTATGTCGTGGACACGCCCAGCGGCACCAAAACCACCCATGTCTACGACATCGTCGATGGCCGCGCGGTGAACGGCCGCCTGTTCTTCGATGGCACACCGGGCTACGCCGACGGCATCCGTTGCGATACCGAGGGCAATGTCTGGTGCGGATTTTCCGGCGGTCCCGGCCAGGACGGCGTTGCCGTGTTTGCCCCCGACGGCACGCTGATCGGACGCATCCTGCTGGCGGAACGCTGCGCCAATCTTTGCTTCGGCGGGCGCAAGCGCAACCGCCTGTTCATGACCGCCAGTCAATCGGTCTACGCCGTCTATGTCGAAGCCCAGGGCAACCCGGGGGGCTAGTTAGATCGGGGGCTGAGCGGGGGGCTGAACCGGGGCGGGCATCAACCGCCGCGCCGCGTCGACCAAGGCGAGATGGGAAAACGCCTGCGGAAAATTGCCCAGGAAACGCCCGGCGCGCGGATCGTATTCCTCCGCCAGCAGACCGATATCGTTGCGCAGCGCCAGCAGCCGGTCGAACAGCGCGGCGGCTTCCTGCTGGCGTCCCTGCAGCGCCATCACCTCGACCAGCCAGAAGCTGCAGGCCAGGAATACGCCCTCGCCGGGGGGCAGGCCGTCCTTGGTTGCCTCGGTGCGGTAGCGCAGCACCAACCCGTCCTCGGTCAGCTCACGCTCGATGGCGGCGATCGTGGCGGCGATGCGGGGATCGTCCACCGGCAGAAAACCGACCAGCGGCAGTTGCAGCAGGCTGGCGTCCAGCGCCTGGCCGCCAAAAATCTGCCCGAAGCGGCCGGCGGCGGCATCGACACCCTCGCGTTCCACCGTTGCGCGGATGTGCGCGCGGATCGCCCGCCAGTGATCGACCGGGCCGGGCAGCGAAAACGCCGTCGCGCTGGAGATGGCGCGGTCGAAGGCGACCCAGGCCATGACTTTGGAATGAGTGAACTGCTGGCGTCCGCCGCGCACCTCCCATATCCCGTCATCGGGCTCCTGCCAGATGGTTTCCAACCGCGCCAACAGCGCGATCTGAAATTCCCAGATGGCGCCGCCGGGCGGCAGTCCGCAAGCTCCTGCGAGATGCAGCGTGTCCATCAATTCGCCGAACACGTCGATCTGCAACTGCCCTGCGGCGGCGTTGCCGATGCGCACCGGGCGCGACCCCTGGTAGCCGTCCAGCCAGCCGGCCTCCCATTCGGCCAGCCGGCGCTCCCCGGCCAGGCCATAGACCGTTTGGATCTGGTCGGCGCTGCCGGCGATGGCGCGCAGCAGCCAGTCGCGCCAGGCGGCAGCCTCCGCGGTATGGCCGGCGCGCAGCAGGGTGCGCATGGCCAGCGCGGAATCGCGCAGCCAGCAGAAGCGGTAATCCCAGTTGCGCGACCCGCCGGCTTGTTCGGGCAGCGACGTGGTCGGAGCGGCGACGATGCCCCCCGTCGCCGAGAAGATCATCGCCTTCAAGGTAAGAAGGGACCGCAACACCGCCTCCGGTCCCGCGCCAGGGGCAAGCCAGCCGGTCCAGAACGCAATCGTGCGTGCCAGTTCGGCGTCGGCGTCCACCGCATCCGGCGGCGGCAGATGCGACGCGCCGTACGACAGCACGAAGGCCACGCGCTCTCCGGCGACAAGGCTGAAATCAGCGCCTATGCCGGGCGCCGCATGGTGCAGCTGGACGGCGGTGCGCAGCACCACCCGGTCGGAGCCGGCCACCGCGGCGATGCCCGAGCCGTCCGCTAGATCAAAAACCCCCAGATCTGTCACCCAGGGGATCGCGACGCCGTAATCGAAGCGCAGCGTCAGATCCAGGCGCATGGCAACTTTGCCACCCCGCCCCTCGACAATGCGGACCAGCGTCGGCGACGCGGCAAGCGGTGCCAGGAAATCGATGACCGCCACGCAGCCGCCGGCGGATTCAAACCGCGTCTCCAGGATCAGCGTGCCGGGGAGATAGGCGCGGATGGTCCGCGACGGCGGATCGGCCGGCGCGACGCGCCACCTGCCATGCGCCTCATTACCGAGCAGCGCGGCAAGGCAGGCGGGACTGTCGAAGCGCGGCCAGCACAGCCAGTCGATGCTGCCGCGCCGGCTGACCAGGGCGGCGCTGCGGCCATCCCCAAGTAGCCCGTAATCGGCGATCGGGGTCAAATCGGGATCAGGTCAGCCCGCCCGCCC
>JAYTXR010000278.1:0-4117 GCA_043742865.1 Acetobacteraceae bacterium | reverse complement strand
CCGGGGCGATATTATCGAACCAATCCTGCCGCGTCATCACCTGCGTCACCCAGCCCTGATAGGTGGGGTCGTCGCTGGCCACGCGCCACTCGGCGCCCGGCTTTAGCAGCCGAGCCAGTTCGCCGATCTGCCCGGGATGGACGAAGCGGCGCTTGGCATGCCGCGCCTTCGGCCAGGGATCGGGAAACATCAGGAACAGCCGTTCCAGGCAGGCATCCGGCAATAGCCGCAACAGGACCCGTGCGTCCTGCGTCCATAAAAGCAGATTATCGGGCAGCGCCGCGTCCGCCTCTCCGCCCTCCGGCACCAGCCGAGACAGCAGCGAGCAGATGCCGTTCTCGAACACCTCGCAGGCGATCAGCCCGGCACGTGGATGTGCCGCGGCCTGGGCCAGCGCGTGCTCCCCACCGCCGAAACCGATCTCCAGCCATAATTCCGCCAGCCGCAATTCCGTCAGCCCCGGGAACCCGACCGCCGGATCGAACGCCAGCCGCGGCAGCGTCACCTCCAGCAGAAGCTGCTGGCGAGGCCGCAGACTATGCCCCCGGGCGCGGCCGTAGAGCCGGTCCGGCGGTGGCTTAAGCAAGCCCCTCGCTTTGCGTCACCGGCCGAACGCGGATTTCAGGCTGGGGACCAGGTCGGTCTTTTCCCAGGTGAACGTGCCCTTCTCCAGATCCGGCTCGCGGCCGAAATGGCCATAGGCGGAGGTCGGCACATAGATCGGCCGGTTCAGCTGCAAATGTTCGCGGATGCCGCGCGGCGACAGGTTCACCAGCTCGCGCAGGGTCGCTTCGAGCTTTTCCTCCGACAGATCCTTGCCAGTGCCGTGCAGATCCACATAGACCGAAAGCGGGTGGGACACGCCGATGGCGTAGCTGATCTGGATGGTGCAGCGCTCGGCCAGCTCCGCGGCCACCACGTTCTTCGCCAGATAGCGGCACACATAGGCCGCCGAGCGGTCCACCTTGGTCGGGTCTTTGCCGCTGAACGCGCCGCCGCCATGCGGGGCCGCGCCGCCATAGGTGTCGACGATGATCTTGCGCCCGGTCAGGCCGCAATCGCCGTCCGGCCCGCCGATGACGAACTGCCCGGTCGGGTTCACGTAGAATTCCCGCTCCGCCGGCATCCAACCCTTGGGCAGGCTGCTCTCCACCAGTGGCCAGAGCAGCTGCTTGATCTGTGCCTGCTCCATGCCCTGCACATGCTGGGTGGAGACCACGACCGAGGTCGCCCCGACCGGCTTGCCGTCGATGTATTTCAGGGTCACCTGGCTTTTGGCATCCGGCAGCAGGCCCTCGACCGACAGATCGCGATTGCGGCGCAGTTCGCTGACCCGGCGCAGGATCAGATGCGCGTAGTACAGCGGCGCCGGCATCAGCACCTCGGTCTCGCGGCAGGCATAGCCGAACATCAGGCCCTGATCGCCGGCGCCTTCGTCCTTGTTGCCCTCGGCGTCCACGCCCTGGGCGATATCGGAGGATTGCGCATGCAGATGCACCTGGATGTCGGCGTGTTTCCAGGAAAACCCCTCCTGGTCATAGCCGATGTCGTGGATCGCCAGCCGGGTCAGATGCGCCAGATATTCCGGGGTGATGCTCTCCGGCCCGCGGGTCTCGCCGGCCAGCACGACGCGATTGGTGGTCACCAGCGTCTCGCAGGCAACGCGCGCATAGGGGTCGGCGGTCAGAAAGGCGTCCAGCACGGTGTCGCTGATCCGGTCCGCGACCTTGTCGGGATGGCCTTCCGAGACGGACTCGGAGGTGAACAGAAACTCGCCCTTGTCGCGCATCGCTAGATCCTTAAACGAAAATCCGGCCTTAAACGAAAATCCGGCCTTAAACCGCTAACACCCGGCAATGCCGGGACGGCGGTGTGTGGCGGAATCGCCGCAGAGGGTCAAGGGAGCGCCGCTCAGACGGAGATGCCCGGTCCGTCCATCCCCAATACATCCATCATCGAATAAAGCCCGGCCGGCCGGCCCTCCATCCACAGCGCCGCGCGCACCGCGCCGGAGGCGAAGGCACGACGGTCGAAG
The DNA here is from genome assembly GCA_043742865.1 of Acetobacteraceae bacterium. Classification (GTDB taxonomy): domain Bacteria; phylum Pseudomonadota; class Alphaproteobacteria; order Acetobacterales; family Acetobacteraceae; genus PALSA-911. Next base: position 2,082 of record JAYTXR010000278.1, on the reverse strand, counting down.
GCGCGATGGGTCAGCACGATCTGTTCGGCGCCGGCGGCGAAGATCAGGCTGTGCTCGCCGACCACCTGGCCGCCGCGCAGGGCGGCAAACCCGATCGCGCCGGATTTGCGCGGCCCGGTATGGCCGTGCCGCCCGCTTTCCATCACCTCTGCCAGGTTTTGTCCGCGGCCCTTCGCCACCGCGCGGCCGATGCCGATCGCGGTGCCGGACGGCGCGTCCACCTTCTGGCGGTGGTGCATCTCAACGATTTCCGCGTCGTATTCGCCCGCCGGCAACGCCGCCGCCATCCGCTCGGCCAGCGCCAGCACCAGGTTCACGCCAGAGGCAAAATTGGCGGCATACACCACCGGGATGCGCGCGGACGCCGCCGCCACCGCCGCCTCGTCCGCCGCCGACAGCCCGGACGTGCCGAGCACCCAGGCCTTTCCCGACCCAGCCAACGCCCTGGCATGGGCCTGCGCCAGCGCGGCGTGGGTGAAATCGATCACCACGTCGCTCGCGTCGGCCAGCATTGCGATGTCGGTAAATTCCCCCGACCCATCCCGGCTGGTACCGCCCGCCAGGGTCGCCCAGGAAGCCTCCACTTCCTCGGTCAGCAACCGGCCCATCCGCCCGTTGATGCCGGCGATGCCGATCCGCATGCGGCTATTTCGTCGGGGGTTTGGCGCCCGGCTTGCGGATCTCGGCCTGCGGCTTCAGAAACGTCGTACCCGCGGGAGCGAGCTTCTTGTCCGCTTTCGGCTTTTTGGCCTCGCGGTTGCCGTGCTGCTTGTCGCCTTTGCCCATGATCGTTCCCCTGAGGTTGTGCCGGATTGCTCACAGACTCCTCCCTGCGGCATCGTCATGCAAGCGCCAAATATGCGGGCAAGCACCAAATGTGCGAGCGGGGCGGGCGGGCCTACTCCGCCGCGATCTTCTTCGTCAGCAACCCCTGGGCAATCATCGTCTCGGCGATCTGCACCGCGTTCAACGCCGCACCCTTGCGCAGGTTGTCGGCCACGCACCAGAACGCCAATCCGTGCGGCACCGTCGGGTCCTTGCGCAGCCGGCTGACGAACACCGCATCCTCGCCGACGCAATCAAGCGGCGTCGCGTAGCCGCCATCCTCGCGGGTATCCATCACCACCACGCCGGGGGCGGAGCGCAGCACGTCGCGCGCCTCGGAGGCGGTCACCGGCTTCTCGAACTCCACATGTATTGCCTCGCCATGGCCGATGAACACCGGCACCCGGACGCAGGTGGCGAACACGGCGATGTCGGGGTCGAGGATTTTCCGGGTTTCCACCACCATCTTCCATTCTTCCTTGGTGGCGCCGTCATCCATGAACGAGTCGATATGCGGGATGCAGTTGAACGCGATCTCCTTGGTGAATTGCTGCGCTGGCCCGCTTTCGTGCACGAACGAGGATTTGGTATGGGAGAACAGTTCGTCCATGCCTTCTTTCCCGGCGCCGGACACGGATTGGTAGGTGGACACCACCACGCGCTTGATCTTGTAGCGGTCATGTAGCGGCTTCAGCGCCACCACCATCTGGATGGTGGAACAGTTCGGGTTGGCGATGATCCGCCGCTTGGCGAATTTCGCCAATGCCTGCGGGTTCACCTCCGGCACCACCAGCGGCACGTCGGGGTCCATGCGGAAATGGCTGGTGTTGTCGATCACCACGCACCCAGCCGCCGCCGCCTTCGGCGCATAGATGGCGGAAACCGCGGCACCGGGGCTGAACAGACCGATATCCCAATCGGAGAAATCGAAGGTTTCCAGATTTTTAACGGTCAGGATGCGCTTATCGCCGAACGAGATTTCCGACCCTGTGGAACGGCCGGAGGCGAGGGCAACCACTTCCGTTGCCGGGAAATTCCGCTCGACCAGGGTTTTGATGATCTCGCGTCCGACCGCCCCGGTGGCGCCGACAACCGCGACCCTGTAGCCCATCGTCATTCTCCATTTTTTCCGCCCTGCCAGCACGCTGCCGCGGGGAAGTCACGGTTAGCGCCCGGTCCGCCGCGCGGCAAGCGTTTCCGCCGATTGACAGATTTGTCAGGGCGCAGGGCAGCGATGTCCCCCCCGAGCTGGCAATC
>JAYTXR010000277.1:0-8409 GCA_043742865.1 Acetobacteraceae bacterium | reverse complement strand
CATGGCCGGCCCTGTGCCGGCCATCCACGGCTTTACCGGCCACGAGAAAGCCGTGGATGCCTGGGACAAGCCCAGGCATGACGAGTCAATCTTTCCGCTGGTTGGTAGAAACCGAAGTTCGTCGGACTATTCGTTAAACTACTGCGACCGGCTGGCCCCGCTCATCTCCTCGCCCACACCCCGCGGCATCAGCCGCGACATAGGTGCGGCGGCCAGCGCGATCACCGCGATTACGATGAAGGCGAGCCGGAAATCTCCCGCCCCCGGCTCGACATGCTGTGACATCGCCATGGCCACCTGCAACGATGCGGCCCCCACGGTAATGCCGATGGTCAGCGATAATTGCTGCACGGCGCTGTAGAAACTGGTGGCGGCGCTCACCTGGCCGCGCTGCAGCTCGGCATAGGCCAGCGCGTTGTAGGCGGTGAACTGCAACGACCGGAAAAACCCGCCCACCAGCAGCACCACATACATCGCCGCCGCCGGCCAGCCGGGGCCGAAGCTCGCGCACAGCGCCAGCATCACCGCCGCCAGCGCGGCGTTCCAGACCAGCGTGTCGCGGAACCCGAACCGGCGCAGCACGCGTTGCGCCACCGGTTTCATCAGGAACGCTCCGGCGGCGGAGGCGAACGTGATCAGGCCGCTCTGCACGGCACTTCTGCCGAAGCCGATCTGCAGCATCATCGGCAGCAGGAAGGGCATCGCGCCGATGCCGATGCGGAACAGGGATCCGGCATAGATGGAAACCGCGAAACTCTTGAACGCCAGCAGCCCGAAATCGATCAGCGGCGCGGGATGGCGGCGCGCGTGCAGCCAATACAGGAACCCCGACAGCAAGCCGCCGGCGAACGCAGTCAGGCTCAGCCGGGTATCCACTACGCCGCGCCCGATCGTCTCGAACCCGAACATCAGGCAGGCCAGCGCCAGTGCGGACAGCAGCAGCCCCAACGCGTCGAAGCGCGCCGTTAGCGGTTCGCGCACATCCTCGATGAACAGGCTGGCCAGCACGATGCCGAGAATGCCGATCGGGATGTTGATGTAGAATATCCAGCGCCAGTCACAGTAAGTAACAATCAACCCGCCCAGCGGCGGCCCCAGGATCGGGCCGATCAGCGCCGGCGTGGTCAGCCAGGCCATCGCCGCCACGATCTCGCTCTTGGCCGCGGTGCGCAGCAGCACGATCCGCCCGACCGGGATCATCATCGCCCCGCCGGCCCCCTGAACGACCCGCGCGAACACCAGGAACGGCAGGCTCTCGGCCAGCCCGCACAGCACCGAGCCCAACGTGAACACCGCGATCGCCACCCGAAACACGTTGCGCCCGCCAAAGCGGTCCGCCACCCAGCCGCTGGCCGGAATGAACACCGCCAGGCTCAGCAGATACGACGTCAGGGCGACGTTCATGTGCACGGGATCGGCGTCGAACGCCTTCGCCATGGTGGGCAGCGCGGTGGCGATTACCGTCGAATCCAGGTTTTGCATGAAGAACGCGCTGGCCACGATCATCGCCGTGGTGCGCGTGCGTTGGGTGGTGCGCATTCGGGCGGGGCCGGGGGGGGGTAGAGCGGCAGGTACAGCGGCGGCGGAGTCTTTCATGGTTCAAGTGTCGCGCGGCAGGGGGCGCAGGGAAAGGCCAGCGCCGATCAGAACCAGCCGAGGCCGCCGAGGGCGGCGATGTTGGCGGCCACGGTGCGGGTGTTGACGTGGTCGGGGCCGAGCTTGCGCAGAAAAATATCGTGCGCGACCTCGTAGGCGCCGCGCGCCTCCTCGAACTCGGCAAACAGGCGCAGCGCATTGCCCAGGTTGCTGGCGCGGATGGCGACGTTCGGGTGATCCGGCCCGTAGGCGGCCTCGTCGATGGCGAAGGCGCGCCGGAACGCGCCCAGGGCGCCCAGCGCATCGCCTTGGTCCAGCAGCACGGTCCCGAGATTGTTCACATAGCGCGCCACCAACGGGTGCTGCGGGCCGAACGCGGCTTGTCCGATCGCCAGCGCCGCCTCATGGCTGGCTCGTGCCGCGTCGAGTTCGTACATGTCCCGCCGAACCAGGCCCAGATGGTTCTGGTCGCGCGCGACATGCGGATGGGTCGGCCCGAGCTGGCGTTCATCGACCGCCAACGCGGCTTCGAACGCCGTGCGCGCGCCGGGGAAATCGCCTTCCCGGTGCAGCAACACCCCCAGCGTGGTCAGCAGATCGGCCTCGACCGCGCCGTCATACGAGGCGGCGCTGGCCACGGGCATCAGCCGGCCGGTCCAGAGCGTTGGCGACTTCGACGGCAATACCGGCGGATATTCCACCTCCCGCCCGATGTCGCGCAATTGCGCCAGCATCCGCTCCGGCTGTCCGTCCAACTCCGCCAGGCGACCCAAAAAAGCCCCGGCCAGCCGCAAGGCCAGCGCCAGATCGCCGAGTTCGCCGGCCAGGTTCTCCAGCCCGGCATGGCCGGCGAGGCCGGGGCAACCGGCCAGCAGCAGGGCCACGCTGTCCGCACGTGCCAGCTGGATCACCGTCGGCGCTCCGCTCAGACCGCCAGTTCGCCGGCGACTTCGAGCAATTCGCGCGAACGCACCACGCAATGCCGCCAATGGCGGTCGAATTCGCCGATCAGCGCCGCGATCGCGGGACCCGAAATGCTGGCCTCGGCGGCGGCCAGGGAGGCAAATTCGTAGAACGCGCAATGCACCGCCGGGTCGGTCCGGCTCCACGCGCGCCAGGCACGCGCCACGCCGAACGCGGCCCGCGCGTCCGGCAGATGCTCACTCGCATACCAATGATCGAACGGGCCGCGGATGGCCGGATCGGCCACTATGGCCCGCACCACCAGATAGGTCTTTCCGGCCATCGTCCCATCCCTTTGCTGTCGGGGACGATCGTAACCCGTGCGTGGCCGGGCGGCCACAGGCTCGACGCCGGCGCCGGCCACCCTTAGGGTCAGGTCCCATGGATCGAGTATCTCGCTGGTGACGCAACCGCCATGACGCCGATGTTTCGCGGCGTCGTCACCATCGGTGTCTGGACCCTGGCGAGCCGCGTGCTCGGCTTCGCGCGCGACATGCTGATCGCGGCGATGCTGGGTGCGGGGCCGGTGGCGGATGCGTTTTTCGTGGCGCTGAAGCTGCCCAACCTGTTCCGCCGGCTGTTCGGCGAGGGCGCGTTCAACGCCGCGTTCGTGCCGTCGTTCGCCGGCATGCTGGCCGCGGAAGGCCGCGACGCCGCCAACCGCTTCGCCGAGGAAACCACCGCGGTGATGGCGTTCTGGCTCGGCGGGCTGACCATTGCCGGCCTGGTCTTCATGCCGCAGGTGATGGTGGTTCTGGCGCCGGGCTTCGCCGCCATACCGGAGAAGTTCGCGCTCGCGGTCGATCTGACCCGGATCACGTTTCCGTATCTGTTCCTGATCTGCCTGACCGCGCTGTTCTCCGGCGTGCTGAACGGGCTGGATCGCTTTGCCGCCGCGGCGGCGGCACCGGTGCTGTTCAACGTGTTTTCGATCGTGTCGATGCTGGCCCTGACCCGCTATTTGCCCAATGCCGGCTATGCGCTGGCCTGGGGCGTATCGTTGTCCGGCATTGCCCAGCTGGCGCTGCTGGTCTGGGCGGTGCGCCGGGCCGGGATGCGCATCCGGCTGCCCCGGCCCCGGCTGACGCCGCAGATGCGCGAGCTGTTCCGCAAGATGGCGCCGGGCCTGGTCGGCGCCGGGGTCACCCAGTTGAACCTCGCGGTCGACGTGATCATTGCCAGCCTGCTGCCGCCGGGCACCGTGGCGCTGCTGTACTACGCCGACCGGATCCAGCAATTGCCTTTAGGCGTGATCGGCACCGCGGTCGGCACCGCGCTGCTCCCGCTGCTGGCACGTCAGGTGCGCGCGGGGGAAGCCGAGGCCGCGATCGACACGTTGAACCGGGCGCTGGAATTCGCGCTGTTCCTGACCGTTCCGGCGGCGCTGGCTTTGGCGGTCTCGGCCTTCCCGATCGTCTGGGTGCTGTTCGGCCGCGGCGCCTTCGATATCGAGAGCGCGCGGCTGTCGGCCCAGGCCTTGGCTGCGTATGCGCTGGGGCTGCCGGCGTTCGTCGCGGTGAAGGTGCTGGCGCCGGCTTTTTTCGCGCGCGGCGACACCGCCCGGCCGGTGAAGATCGGCATGGCAGCGGTGGCGCTGAACCTGGCGTTGAACGTGGCTTTCATGGTGCCGCTGCGCCATGTCGGCCCGGCACTCGCCACCTCTGTTGCCGCCATTTTCAACTGTATCTGGCTGGCGGTGGTGCTGCATCGGCAGGGTCAGCTTCGCCCCGATGCCGGGCTGCGGCGCCGCCTGCCGCGCATGGGGCTGGCCGCTTGCGCCATGGCCGCGACGCTGGCCTTGGCGCAGGGGCCGCTATTCGCCGCCGCTGCCGGCACGCCAGGACTGAAATATGTCGCACTCGCCGCATTGGTCGGTCTCGGGCTGGCGGCCTATGTCGCCACCGGGCAGATGGCCGGCGCGTTTGACCTACGCGAGATCCGGACGCTGTTTCGCCGCAGGCGTAGCAAACCCGCCACTTGACCCCGCGCACGGTTCCGCCGAACAACCGCGTCCGCAACTGAACGGTCCGTCCCCATGCAGCGCATCTTCTCGGGCATCCAGCCCTCCGGCATTCCCACCCTCGGCAATTACCTGGGCGCGATCCGCAACTGGGTCGATTTGCAGAAGGACCATGAATGCCTCTGGTGCGTGGTCGATCTGCACGCGATCACAGTGTTCCAGGACCCCAAAACCCTGACCGCGGCCACGCGGGAGATGGCCGCCACATTGCTGGCCTGCGGCGTCGATCCCGCCGGCCACACGCTGTTTCTGCAATCGGCGGTGCGCGCGCATGCCCAGCTCGGCTGGATATTCAACTGCGTGGCGCGGCTGGGCTGGCTGAACCGCATGACCCAGTTCAAGGACAAGGCCGGCAAGGATCGGGAAAACGCCTCAGCCGGGCTGTATGTCTATCCGAACCTGATGGCCGCCGACATCCACGCCTATCACGCGACCCGCGTGCCGGTCGGCGACGACCAGAAGCAGCATCTGGAACTGGCCAACGACATTGCGCAGAAATTCAACCATGATTACGGCGTCGACTTCTTCCCGCATATCGAGCCGCTGATCCTGGGGCCGGCGGCGCGGGTGATGAGTCTGCGCGACGGCACCAAAAAAATGTCCAAATCTGACCCGTCCGACCAGAGCCGGATCAACCTGAACGACGACGCGGACACCATCAGCCTGAAGATACGCCGCGCCAAAACCGACCCCGAGCCGCTGCCGTCGGAGGCCGAGGGTCTGGCGGGCCGACCCGAGGCGCGCAATCTGGTCGGGATCTTTGCCGCGCTGACTGATACCGACCCTGCCGGCGTGCTGGCCGAGCATGGCGGCAAGGGGTTCGGCGATTTCAAGAAGTCGCTGGCCGATCTGCTGGTGGAAAAACTCGGCCCGATCGGCCGGGAGACCACGCGGCTGCTGGCCGACCCGGCAAGCCTGGACGCGATCCTGCGCGACGGCGCCGCGCGGGCGGCTGCCATCGCCGACCCGATCGTCGCCGAGGCGGAGCGGCTGGTGGGGTTCCTGAAGGCTTAACGGTCAGGCGATGCCGAAACGGCTTTTCAGCAGCGCCATGCCGGTTTGCAGCAGGTCGTCGGTGTTCCCCGGCATTTGGCCATTCGGCGTCAGCCCGTCCACCATCTGCGGCAAATGCTGGCTGACCATGGCCATCAGCTGCTGGACCGGCAGGCCGGTTTTCTCGGCCATCGCCACCACCGTCGCAGGGTCCAGCACCTGCTGCAGCGATGCCGGGCTGACCGGCTGATTGGTGCTGTTGCCGATCCAGGAGGCCACGGTGTTGCCGAGTCCGGCCGACTGGAATTTCTGCATCAGCCCGGAAACGCCGCCCTCATGGGCGATCGCGGCCAGCAGCAGCTGCGGGATGATGCCAGCGCCGAGCCCCTGAAGGCCGGTCCCCTGAAGGCCGGTCCCCTGGAGGCCGGGGGCCGGCTGGCCGTCCGGCGCTGGCTGGAGGGATGCCTGCCCGCCGGAACCGCTCAGGACCACGCCGAGTATCTGATCGAACAATCCCATGCGATGCTGCCTTGTTTGGAGGATCAGTTGGTCTTGGCGGCGGTCGCCGGCTTCGCGGCGGCGGTCTTTGCCTTCGGGGCGTGGAAGCCGGAGGAATCAGCGTCCTTCTGGCACATATAGGCGCCCTTTTTGGTCTTGCCGTAATACTTTGTGCCGGCCAGGTGATACGCCTTGGAGGTGGTGTTGGCCCACACCACGGTGTCGGTCGGGCAATGCGCCTTGGCGGACGCCTCATCGGCATACTCGCCGGTCACCATCGCCTTTGTCGAACTGGCAGCGCTCTTGGCGCCGTTGGAAACCGACGTCGCGGCGCTGGAGGCCGCCTTGCCGGTCGCGCTGGCGGCGCCGGAGACGGCGTTGCCGACGGCGCCCGCGGTGCCGCTGACGGTCTGGGCCATGGCGGTGCCGGCCAGCAGGGAGGCGAGAAGGGCGATTGCTGCGAAGCGGATCATGGGAGGGTCTCCTGAGGATGGAAGGCAAAGGGGGCGGCACGCCAGACGACAACGACCGGGAAGCCGGGATCGCCCGGAAAGCCGTAGGATATCCGTTGGTTAACAAATTGCGGGATCAAGTCAAGCGACAATGCCGCGTGCGGCATAATCGACAACGCCGCGGGCTCGGCGGGTGGGTTCATCCGATCAGCCGCCGGCGCAGCCGGGCTGAAAGCTGATCGATTATCGCCACCGTGACCAGGATCAGCAGGATGATGAACGACACCTGGTCCCAGTAGCGGACCTTGATGCGTTCGGCGATCTGCAGCCCGATCCCGCCGGCGCCGACCACGCCAAGGATGGCGGCACTGCGGGTGTTGCTCTCGAACGCATACAGCGTCTGCGCCAGCAGCACCGGCAGCACCTGCGGCACCAGTCCGAACCGGATCGCCAGCAGCCGCGATCCACCCGCAGCCGTGACCGCTTCTGGCTGGCGGGGATCGGCGTTCTCGATCGCCTCAGAGAATAGTTTTGCCAGCACGCAAACCTCCGCGGCGGCGATGGCCAGCACGCCGGCCAGCGGGCCCAGGCCGACCGCGCGAACGAAGGCGAGAGCCCAGATCAGTTGGTCCATGCCGCGAAAACCGTCGAACACCCGGCGGATGGAGAAATGCGCCAGCGCATTCACCACGACGTTGCGCGCGCCGAGGAAGCCGAGCGGCACTGCCACCACCGCCGCCACCACGGTACCGAGAAAGGCCATGGCCACGCTCTCGCCCAGGCCCTGCAGGATGTCGTCCCATTGCGCGCCGGGGCTGGGCGGGAACATCTGGCGCAGGATCACGAAAATACCGGACAGTCCCCGCGTTAGGCGCTCGGGGGTGATGTCGAACCACCAGAACAGCGCCGTCAGCCAGGCCAGCGCCGCCAGCCACAGCCCGGCTCGCAGCACGCGCCTGCCTGGCGAGAGGCCGAAGGCGCCGGGTACGCGGGCGCGCGCGTCGGCGATCTCGGTTTCGGTGACGCCGCTCATGCGGCTACCCGGCCGATGGCGCGGCTGCGCAGCGCCTCGGACAGCAGATCGATCGCGCTGACCGCGAGGATGATCAGCACGACGATGGCGCTGATCTCCTCGTAATAATTGAAACTGATGACGGTGTACAGCTCCTGCCCGATGCCGCCAGCGCCGACGAAGCCGATCACCGTGGCGCCGCGCACATTGATCTCGAATCGGATCAGCGCATAGCTGAGGAAATTCGGCAGCACTTGCGGCAGGATCGCGTATCGCACCGCCTGAAACCAGTTGCCGCCGGCCGCGAGCACGCCCTCCCACGGGCGCATGTCGGCATTCTCCACCACCTCGGCGAATAGTTTTCCCAGGGCACCCACGGTATGCAGCGCGATCGCCAGGATGCCGGCCAGCGGGCCGATGCCGAAAGTCCAGACCAGGATCAGCGCATAGACGATGTCCGGCACGGTGCGGAACAGCTCCAGCCCGCGGCGGAACAGCAGGTAGATTTTCCGGTTCGGCGCCAGGTTGGCGGCGGCGGGAAAGCACAGCAGGAACGCCAGCGCAGCGCCGCTCAGCGTGGCCAGCAGCGCCATCTGGCTGGTCTCGAACAGCAGCCACAGCCAGCTCGGCAGCCGGTACATCCAATAGGCGAGCGAGCCCTCGGTGGCGCTGCCGGCGAACAGCGCGACCCAGGTCAGATGCGGCACCAGCTTGTAAAAATAATCACCGACCCGCGGCAGCCCGGCCGCGAGCGAGGATGGATAGGCCTCGGAAACTCGTGCCGAGATCGCCAGGCAAAGTGCCAGCACGACGCCGCCGGCGGAAACGGCAATCCACCGCGACCGGCGGCGCAACTGGTAGGCGGCTTCGAGGCG